>CANQUQ010000005.1 GCA_947627115.1 uncultured Acetatifactor sp. | reverse complement strand
ATCATTCTAACCCCTCCGCTTTTTGTTATTGTTAGAACGATTATATCACAAGTATTGACTTTTGACAATATGGGCTAACCGATGAACACTACATCATACTGCTCCATATTTTCCAGGCCGCCAGAGATCGCAGGGCGGGCGCTTGGGTCGTCCATTTCCACAGAGGAACGGCTCTCGGAACTGCCATAGTCCAGATCCTCGGCCGTATAGGGCTGCTCCGGCGTAATCTCGTAGAGGTCAGCGCCAAGCCCGTCTGCCAGCTTCTGCGCTACGCCCTCCGTGTTGTTCGTAGCAGAGAAATAGGCCACAAGGATCCTGCTGCTCTCCGGCTCCGATTCCGTTGCCGAGGCAGTGCCGTCCGCCGCCTCCTCCGACGTTTCACTGGGCTGCCGGCTTTCGTTTTCCGTTTCAGAGAGGGCCTCGGATTCATTCGAGCTGCTTTGCGACGGCGCCGTGCCGCTATTCCCGGCCGGTTCTTCTTCACCGGCACAGGCCGCAAGAGACAGAATCATAATGAATGCCAGTAAAATTGTACCGATCTTTTTCATTTTATACCTCCCGCGTGTCGCCACGCATATTAATCAGAATTTGAAGGTTTCTTTCAGATTTATTTCAGACCTCCGTACTGATTTTCGTCCACCGGCTCCATCCATTCATTGGAGCCGTTCTCTCCGGGCACCTCCACGGCGAGGTGGCTGAACCAGCTATCCGGTGCGGCACCGTGCCAGTGCTTGACGCCCGCGGGGATATTGATACAGTCGCCGGGCCTCATTTCCACCGGCTCCTTGCCCCATTCCTGATAATACCCGCGACCGCCCACGCAGATCAGAATCTGACCGCCGCCCCTGTCGGCATGATGGATGTGCCAGTTGTTCCGGCAGCCCGGCTCAAAGGTCACGTTGAAAATGCCCACCTGCTCCCTGGACACCGGGGCGAGGTAGCTCTGCCCGATGAAATACTGGGCAAAGCTATCGTTGGGCGCGCCGATGGGGAAAAGAATGGTGTTCTGGTATTTGTCCTTCTCCGTCAGCTCCGGCTCCGCCTCATTCCACACATCTTTGGCCAGACGGAACACCGCCCACGCCTTGGGCCAGCCGACATAGAAGCCCACGTGGGTCACGATGGCGGCGATCTCCGCCTTTGTCACGCCGTGGGTCCTGGCGTTTTCCAGATGATACGTCAGCGATGAGTCGGTGATCCCGGAACTCATCAGCGCCACCACGGTAATGATGCACCGGGTCTTCAGGTCGATGTCGGGATTGTTCCAGTTCTCGCCAAAGAGAACGTCGTCGTTATAATGGGCAAAATCCGGCGCGAATCCGCCTAACTGATCTCTGCCCGCTGTCTGTGTGATTTTTTCCATTTTGTTTGCCTCCTGTTATTGAATATATTTTTGTTATCTATTTTCTATCGAATATTCCGACAGCCTGTTCCTGTATGATTTCCCAAGCTAAAAACATCTTAAACTACATTTACCGGCGCGAGATTTAGTACTTCTCCGCGAAACAGCCTCTGCTGTGAGCGGCTAGAAGCACTTCTCACGCTTTTTGTTTTCCGTTCTGCGCCATCACGCCTACCAGCGCATGAGGCACATACAGCTCCTCCAGATAGTCGATCTCGTCCTGCGTCAGTTCCAGATCGACCGCTTTCACCGCGCCCTCCACATGGGAGAACTTTGTCGCGCCCACCACGGGAGCGGTCACTTTTGTCAAAAGCCATGCAAGCGAGATCTCCGTCATGGAAACGCCCCGCCTGTCTGCCAGCTCCGTCACGCGGGCGATAATCTTGCCGTCCGCCTCCGCCGTGGCGTCATATTTGAACTTGGCGTAGGCATCCTGCTCCAGCCGCCTGGAGGTCTCGCCGGGGCGTCTGGAGAGCCGTCCGCCGGCCAGGGCGCTGTAGGGAGTCATAGCAATATTTTGGTCTTCGCAGAAGGGAGCCATTTCCCGTTCCTCCTCACGGGCGATCAGATTGTAATGCCCCTGAACGGATACGAACTCCGTAAGCCCCTGTTCGCGGGCATAGAAATTGGCCTTGGCAAGCTGCCACGCGAAGCAGTTGGAGATTCCGATGTACCGGGCCTTGCCCGCCTTGACTGCACTGTGCAGTCCCTCCATGATCTCCTCCATGGGCGTGTGATAGTCCCACATATGATAGATATAGAGGTCCACATAGTCCATGCCGAGATTTTTCAGGCTTTGATTCAGGTAATTCTCAACGTGCTTCTGACCGCTTATTCCCGCATCGATCTCGTCCTGTGTCCGGGGCGTGAACTTCGTGGCTACACATACCTCGTCCCGCTTTGCAAAATCTCGCAGCGCCCTGCCCACATACTGCTCGCTGGTGCCGTTCTGATAGACGGCGGCGGTGTCGTAGAAATTGATGCCAAGCTCAAGGCCGTGTCTGATGATCTCTCTCGTCTGCGCCTCGTCCACCGTCCAGCTGTGCTGCCCGGTGGCGGCGTTGCCGAAGCCCATACATCCCATGCAGATGCGGGAGACGTTCAGATCGGACCTGCCTAAATTTGTATACTTCATTATTGATACCTCCCTGAAGAACTGTCTCTGACCGTGCCTTTCATTTTGAACCTTCTAACAGCTTTCTCACACAGTTATACGTGATTTCGTAGATCGTCATAAATACATAGTTGACATTTGCTTTTTCCATGGCCGCCCGCTGCTTTTCGGTGACGAAGGTGTACGGGTAGATACCGAACATGAACGGGAAGAACGTGTAAATAAAATCCTGCTTTTGGGAGACCGTCATGTCCGAAAAATATTTATCCAGGCCGGCCGTCACAGTTCGGATGGATTCTCCGTACACGACCTTGAACGCCTCCAGATGCTCCGGGCGGCTGCCCGTCTCCATATCGTAGTGGTTCATGGACATGATCTTCAGAAGCTGTGCGCGTTCCTCCAGGGAGTGGGCCAGCATAGCGGCAAATTCCTCCCTTGTCATCGTCTCGGTCCTCTCCATTGCCTCCTTCAGTGAGGCGATCCACAGCTCGTACTCCCGCTTGAGCAGGGCCAGAAAGATTTCCTCCTTTGTCTGAAAGTAGTTATAAATGGAGGTGCGCGTGAAGCTGGTCACGTTTCCGATCTCCTTGAGGGTAATTTCCTTGAAGCTCATGGTCTGGTACAGCTTTTCGCAGGCGTCCACGATTTCCTCTCTGCGGGCCTGAGTCAGCTCCGGCGATCCCTTTGGCATTTTGTTCTCTCCTTATTTTGCCTTCTCCACTCTGCATCCTATCCTCAGAGGAGCTCTGCGGATGAGGGGCGTTCCGCAGTTACAAGGTCTTCAGTGTATTCTGACACAATGTCAGTATAATGAATATAGCACTATTCTGACACGGTGTCAATACTGATATGAAAAATAATCTGGTATGGGAGATTGAGACACAAGAGATCGGTCCGAAAATTTTTTATGGATGAAAGACATGCTCTATATTCTTAAAATCACAACAGCAGTGAACGGGCCGCCCTGATCCTTGGGGACGGCCCGTTCACGGTCTTACGGCTTTATGGAACAGGCCGCGGTTATTTACGCCGTGATGACTGTCCCGGCCTTTCCCTTTACCGCGTCCTTTACCTTTGCCATGGAAGTGATGAGTACCCTGCCGTCTTTTACCTTCTCCAGATAGCTGACGGCGGCCTCGATCTTTGGCAGCATGGTGCCGGCCTCGAATTGGCCCTGGGAGATCAGCTCCCTTGCCTGCGCTATAGTCAGCTCCCTCAGAGGAGTGGGGTTCTCCCTGCCGAAATTCTTGTATACGTTATCCACGCCGGTCAGGATGATCAGCTCGTCGCACTTTAAGTCCGCGGCCAGCTTTCCTGCGATGGCGTCCTTTTCGATGACGGCGGATGCGCCCTTCAGGACATGCTGCTGTTCAATGACGGGGATTCCGCCTCCTCCGCAGGCGATCACAACCTGATCGGCATCCGCCAGGGTGCGGATCGCCTCTATCTCCACGATATCTATGGGCTTGGGGGCGGCCACGACCCTGCGGAAGCCCTTCCCCGGATCCTCCTTCACATAATTGCCCTTTTTGATCTCGGTGTCCGCGTCCTCCTTGGACATGTAGCGCCCGATGACCTTGGTGGGCTCGTAGAATGCCTCGTCATAGGGATCCACCGTGACCTGGGTCAGGATGGTGCTCACAGGCTTGGAAATTCCGCGGCTGAGCAGCTCGGAGCGCAGCGCGTTCTGAATGTCGTAGCCGACGTAGCCCTGGCTCATTGCGGAGCACACGCACATGGGCGCAGGGGTGTAATCGATATAGATCCTGCGCAGCTCTGTCATGGCCTTGTGTATCATGCTGACCTGGGGCCCGTTGCTGTGGGTGATGGTCAGCTGATAATCTTCCTCCACCAGATCGGCCAGCGCTCTGGCGGTCACCTTCACTGCGTCCCACTGTGCCAATATGGTATAGCCCAGCGCTTCGTGTCCAAGGGAAACGACGACCTTCTTCTTACTCATAAGATTCCTCCGTGCCATGTAATTGATTGCCGATAGAGTGCGGGATGTCGTCCGACCGTCCCACAGTATTTATTCTACATCAATTTCTTATGCTTTGAAAAGTCTTTTTTTCTGACCTTACGACTAGGATGCAGATATTATACAAAATAGTAAAATAATGAATACTGAATGAAGGTTCCGGTATTGCATACAAAAAATGGAGGTGCTACAATGTATTAGATTTCATATTTTATCATACCGTTCCAAAAAAATTAAGTGACTGAGGATAAAGAATATGTTGATACTTTGGGGCATTTTTGCAGGTCTGGAGCTGTGGCTGGAATTGGCATATCATTTTAGCGGCTTCGGCTGGAGCGGATTCAATCCTCTGTATGCGATGCTGCTGATCGCAGCGTGGGCGGGCGTCGAAGCTCTTTTAGCGGGCCTGCTGCGGGGAAAGATCAAGAAGGTGATTTTTTACATTGAACTGTGGCTGCCCGTAATATGGACAGGCGCACAGTTGGTCTATCTTCGTATCTTTAAACAACCGCTGCTTTGGAAAGGCATGATCCTCGGCGCGGAGGACGCTCTGTCCGATTACTGGAGGGAGGCCTTGACGAGTATTATAGGATCGCTTCCGTATCTGCTTCTGTTCGTGCTCCCGGCGATAGCACTGCCCGTCATACTGAAGAAGAGAGGGTGGACCCTGCCGCAGTTCGGCTCTCTGGAGGTCCTGCGCACTCTCGTTATTATCTTTGCCGGCACGGCAGGCAGCGTGGTGATGCTTGAGGTGGGAAGGCTTGCAGAGCTTGAGTATTATGAAGAATACAATGAATTTTACGACCCGCTGACCGTGGCGGAAAGTATGGGTGTACTGCCCACCCTGCACGGCGATACCGCCGCACATTTGCGGCTGCTTTGGCAGGATCTGTTCCGGCAGGATCAAAAGGAGCCGGAGTATGTCCCTGCGTTATCCCAGGGAGTTGTGCCTGAGGACGATGTTTCCGGGGGAGATCCTCCCGCCGGTCAGATCGCGGAAAGCACCGTGCCGGAGGAGACTGCGGAACCCTCGGACGCGGATGTGCCTGAGGAGCCGGTCGTCCGGCCTCAGCAGTTCGATCTGGACTATGACCTGCTGCATCAGCTCGCCGACAACGAGCACCAGCGCTGGCTGGCGGACTATATCCAGAGTCAGGAGCCGGTGACTACCAATGAATATACGGGTATGTTCGAGGGATATAATCTGATCTTTCTGACGGCTGAGGGCTTCTGCACGTACGCCATAGATGAAGAGCTGACGCCTACACTGTATCGGATGGCACACTCCGGGTTCGTATGCGAGAATTATTATGTGCCTCTCTGGCAGACCAGCACCAGTGACGGTGAGTATACCAATATGACGGGGCTGATACCGGATGGGCAGCACAGCATGCGCAAAAGCGCTTCGAATGTGCAGCCCTACGCGCTGCCGGCATTTTTTGCGGGGGAGGGTGTGTATTCCTACGCCTTCCACGACAACAGTCTTTCCTACTATGACCGGCATAAGAGCCATACCAATATGGGGTATGACTTCAGAGCCTGCAAGCTGGGCAAGCTGAAGGAGTCCGAGTGGGGCGATAAGGTCTTTGCCATGGAGGAGCCCGATCAGTGGCCTGCGTCCGACTATAACATGATGGTGGCAACGGTGCCGGAATATGTGAATCTGGAGCAGTTCCACGTTTACTATATGACGGTATCCGGACACATGCTGTATAATTTCCAGGGGAATGCCATGTCCGTCAAAAACAGGGATGCCGTGGAGGAGCTGGAGCTGTCCGAGGGACCGAAGGCCTATATTGCCTGCAATATCGAATTGGATAAGGCGATGGAATATCTGCTGGCACAATTGGAGGAGGCCGGGCAGTTGGATAACACGGTCATATGTCTGAGCGCAGATCACTATCCCTACGGACTGTCTGACAAGGAGTATGAAGAGTTGGCGGGAAAGGATCTGTCGCAGGGAAAGGACAAATTCCGCAATACCCTGATTCTCTACAATGCGGCCATGGAAGAGCCGATCTATATTGACAAAGCCTGCGGATCCGTGGATCTGCTGCCCACGCTGTTAAATCTGTTCGGCTTCGAGTACGATTCCAGAATGTATGCGGGACGCGATATCCTGTCGGACAGAGAGGGAATGGTGATCTTCAACAACAGGGATTTTGTGACCGATTCGGTGATCTTTACGGAAAAGGGCGATGTCGCCACATGGCTTCAGGACGAAGAGGGCAACGACATCATTCCGGACGACCGGAAAGAGGAATATCTGGAGGCCGCCCGGCAGGAGGTAAAGGATCGTTATAATTTCAGCGCGTATATTCTTCGGGAAAATTATTACAGCGATGTGATGCAGGCGGCAGCCGATTCGCCCCAGGAGTGACCGCCGGGGCATTAGGAGGACGAAACGTATGGAGAAGGAATTTCTGTTCCCGCAGATAAAAGGCTTTGTTCACGGCAGTGATTACAATCCGGATCAGTGGCTGGACAGACCGGATATTCTCGAAGAGGATATCCGTCTGATGAAAAAGGCGGGCATGAACAGTGTGACCCTGGGCGTTTTTTCCTGGGCCGCCTATGAGCCGTCCGAAGGTGAATTTCATTTTGAATGGATGAAGGAGATCGTGGAGCGGCTTTATCGGAACGGTATTTATACTGTCCTCTCCACGCCCTCCGGCGCACGTCCCGCATGGCTGGACGCCGCTTATCCGGAGGCTATGCGTGTGGATGCCAGAGGACTCCGCGACCGTCACGGCAACCGGCACAATCACTGCATGACCTCTCCGAAGTTCCGGGAGAAGGTCGCGGCTGTTGACCGGAGGCTGGCGGAGTGTCTGGGCTCTCAACCCGGAGTGATCCTCTACCATATATCCAACGAACTGAGCGGAGAGTGCTTCTGTCCTCTTTGCGTCCGGAAATTTCAGAAATATCTGGCGGACAAGTTCGACAATGATATCGGTAAGCTGAACAAGGCCTGGTGGACTGCATTTTGGAGCCACAGTTACAGCAGCTTCGATCAGATCGAGCCGCCCTTCGCCAACGGGGAGTCGAGCATCATGGGCCTGACGCTGGAGTGGAGACGGTTCACCACGTGGAACATGAATGATTTCATGAAGTTTGAGAGGGAGGTGCTGCGAAGCGTTACTCCCGATGTGCCGGTGACCTCTAATTTTATGCGTCTGTTCGGCGGGTTGGATTATCGGAAGATGGCGCCGGAGCTGGACGTGATCTCCTGGGACAATTATCCCACTTTTCACAATGACACCGAGAGCTTTGCGGACACCGTGTCTGAGACCTCGTTCCAGCATGCGCTCATGCGTTCTTTGAAAAGGGGCAGACCGTTCATGATGATGGAGAGTGCCCCCGGTCTGGTGAACTGGCAGGCGGTGAATAAGCTGAAGCGCCCAGGCGTGCACAGGCTGGCATGTCTTCAGGCGGTGGCCTGCGGTTCCGATTCGGTCCAGTATTTTCAGTGGAGAAAGAGCAGGGGCTGCGCCGAGCAATTCCACGGCGCGGTGGTCGATCACCTTGGCACCGATGACACCAGGATCTTTCGCGAGGTGGCCCAAGTGGGAGAAGCACTGAAAAAGCTTGCCCCCGTGGCGGGGACCCTTGTGAACGCCCGCGCCGCGCTTCTCTTTGACTGGGACAACCGCTGGGCCATCTGGGATGTCCGCGCTCTGGCGGCCGACACAAAAAAGTACGAGGAGACCTGTCTTGACTTTTACCGGGCGTTCTTAAGACTTGGCGTGGATATGGATGTGGTGGGCTCCGATGAGGATCTCGGCCGGTACGATCTGGTGGTGGCTCCCATGCTGTATATGCTGCAGCCGGGAACGGCCTCCCGGCTGAGGGATTTTGTGGAACGGGGCGGACAGTTATTGGCCACCTATTTTACGGGCTATGTGGATTCGGATCAGCTGTGCTGGCTGGGCGGATTTCCCGGAGACGGGCTTTCCGAGCTCTTCGGCCTGATCAGTGAGGAGATAGATTCCTACTACCCCTCCGACAGGAACGGTATACGGCTGAAGGACGGCAGCGTGTGGGAGGTAAGGGACTACGCGGAAATCCTCAGAGTAAAGGATGCGGAGGTGCTTGGCGTATATACGGAGGATTTTTATCGGGGGACACCGGCGCTGACCTGTAAGGCCTTCGGGCGGGGCAAGGCGTATTACGCGGCGGCCAGAAGCAGCGCCGCGGACATGACGGAGCTGTTTGAAAAAATGCTGCGGGAAGCGGATATTCCCGTGAAGAGGATGCCTCCGAATGTGGAGTACCACGTCAGGAGCGGGGGCGGGGAAACATACGAATTTTATTTCAACTGCGCCGATCTGCCCACGGTCGTTCCCGGAGTCTTCGGGACGGATCCGGAGACCGGTGTCCGCCTGGAGGGCCGGCTTGCATTGCCTGGGTACGGCGCGGCGGTAGTGAAAATATAATTCTGTGGGCCGACGCTGGCTGTCCCGATCTGCGGGGCGTCATACGCCGGCTCTTTCTTTGAGGGTAAGGATGACCTCATCCAGCACGTCAAAATAATTTTCAAAGGTCTTCCGGCAGCAGCCGGGATTTTTGATCGCGATCCCGTCGCTGCGCAGGCCGGTCAGGGAGAAGCCCATGGCCATCCGGTGGTCGTCGTAGGTCTCCACCAGAGCGGGAGCGGGGCTGCCGGGGTAGACGGTGATGCTGTCCTCGCCGGTCTCGCAGCGGATCCCCATCCTTGACAGCTCCGCAGCCATGGCGGCGAGTCTGTCGCTCTCCTGAAAGCGGATGTGCCCGATGCCGGTGACGGTGGTGGGAGTCTTTGCGTAGGGAGCGATAGCGGCCAGCGTGATGGCCTGGTCGGAGCAGGCGGACATGTCCGCCGTGATGCCCCGGAAGATGCCGTCTCTCGGAGGCGCAAGCAGAATTCCCTGAGGGGTGTCCGATGCGTCACAGCCCATCTGCTCCAGCAGGCGGATGAAGGCCACATCTCCCTGCAGGGAGTTAAAATGTACCTGCTCTACCAGCACGGGAATATTCAGAAGAGGACACATTGCGTAAAAGTAGCAGGCGGCGGAAACGTCCGGTTCCACCTGATATTCCAGAGAGCGGTATCGCTGTCCGGCCCTCGTCAGGAAGGAGCGCCGGGACGGCCGTTCTACCGACACGCCGAACTGTTCCATCATGCGAAGTGTCATCTCGATGTAGGCCATGCCGTGAGAGCCCTCCGTATTCACGGTGAAGTCCCGGCCGGCCAGACAGGATGCGATCAGCAGTGCGCTCAGGAACTGGCTGCTGCGGTCTATGTTTATGGAAATATGATCCCTTTGAAAACCGTTGCCCTTCAGGGTAAAGGGGAAATGACCCGGCCGGGCCTCCTCCCCGTAGGAGATTTCACAGCCCAACTCCTTCAGCGAGTCCAGCAGAGGGGCCATGGGGCGTTTCCGCATCTGCTCCGAGGCGTCCATGCGATAGGTCCCGTGGGAAAGGCCCAGATATGCGGTCAGGAATCGGGCGGCCGTTCCGGCGCTGCCCACGTACAGATCGGCGGAAGCGGAGGGAATGTTTCCGCTCAGCCCCGTCACGGACACGGTCTTTTTTTCTTCGTTCGTCTCCGTATCAAATCCCAGCGTCTGAATACATTTCAGAAAGTATCTGGAGTCATCGGAAAACAGTACGCCCTTCAGAAGGGAAGTGCCCTCTGCCAGAGTGGCGAGGAGCAGAGCCCGGTTCGTGATGCTTTTGGAACCGGGAACGGCAACGGTCAAGGGCTGTCCTTCGGATTCCCTTGGCAGGATGCGATACATATTCTGCACATAGTACGTGTCTTTTCCGTCCATTTTGATCTCCCGCGCCGCCCGCAGGCGGCTTCACACAGTAATGAAAACACAGATACAGTATACGGCCGGCGGGGAAGCTTTGTCAACCGGCGGGGAAGCTGCCCGCCGGCTGCTTTTTGACTCCGTTCTTACTGATGCTTCCAATTCTTTCTTATGTTTTCAAAAATTCTGCTTGACAAATGGAAAATTTGGCAGTAGTATTAATTCATAATAATCCTACTAGAATAATAGGAAATAAAAAACGGCGCAGGAATGCGCGGAAAAGAGGCGGATATGGGTAAGGTATATGAAAATGCTACAGAGCTGATAGGACGAACTCCTCTGCTCAGGGTGAGCAATTACGCGAAAGATCAGGGAATCACCGAAGCGACCCTGCTGGTAAAGCTGGAGTATTTCAATCCCGCGGGGAGCGTAAAGGACAGAGTTGCGCTGGCTATGATCGAGGACGCGGAAAAAAAGGGTGTTCTGAAGCCCGGCGCAACGATCATCGAGCCTACTTCGGGAAATACGGGGATCGGCCTTGCCAGTGTAGCGGCGGCGAAGGGATATCATGCGATCCTGACTCTGCCTGAGACCATGAGCGTGGAGCGCAGAAATCTTCTGAAGGCATACGGCGCGGAGCTGGTGCTCACAGAGGGCGCGAAGGGAATGAAGGGCGCTATCGCCAAGGCGGAGGAGCTGCAGAAGGAGATTTCCGGCTCCGTCATTCTGGGACAGTTCGACAATGCGGCCAATCCTGCGGCACATGCGGCTGCCACGGGACCTGAGATATGGGAGGATACCGACGGAAAGGTAGACATCTTTGTGAGCGGAGTGGGTACCGGAGGAACGATCACCGGCGCGGGCACTTTCCTGAAATCCAAGAATCCTGCCGTTAAGGTGGTGGCGGTGGAGCCTGCGGACTCTCCGGTGCTCTCCGGCGGTCAGCCAGGGCCTCATAAGCTGCAGGGGATCGGAGCCGGTTTTGTGCCCTCCGTTCTGAACACCCAGATCTATGACGAGATCATTACGGTCACCACGGAGCAGGCGTTCTCCACGGGGCGCCTCATCGCGCACAAGGAGGGCATCCTGGTGGGAATCACGTCCGGAGCCGCACTTTATGCAGCGGCACAGCTGGCTAAGAGACCTGAGAATGCGGGCAAGACGATCGTGGCCCTGCTCCCCGATTCCGGCGACAGATATCTTTCCACGCCGATGTTTACAGAGAACTGAAATTGTGTTAAACTGCGTATAGGTATTTTTGATTTGTGATGGAGGCGTCATGAAAATTTCGACCAAGGGCCGATATGCAGTGAAAGTCATGTTTGACCTGGCACTGAACAATACGGGTGAGTGCATTAAAGTCAAGGACATTGCTGCCAGGCAGAATATATCGGAGAAATATCTGGAACAGATCATAGCCATACTCAACAAGGCTGGATATGTGAACAGCGTCCGCGGCGCGCAGGGCGGTTACCGTATAGCCAGGGCGCCGGAGGAATACACCATCGGCATGATCCTGCGCCTGACGGAAGGATCCATGGCGCCGGTGGCCTGCCTGGAGGAGGGCGCCGAGTGTGAACAGTGCGACACCTGTGAGACACTGGAGGTCTGGAGGGATCTCTACGATGCCATCAATCAGGTCATTGACCATGTGACCATCGCCGATCTGGTGGCAAAGCGGCAGCAGCGCGAGGGAAGTCTGGATTATTGTATTTAGTTCACGAAGATGAAATGTTTATATTAGCGGTAACATTCATGCTGTAAAATGAAATTCTGCCAGAGATGAATATTTTTGACAAAAAAATAGTTTATCTCTGGCGTTTTTATGTTATGATAGAGCAGAACCTCGCAGATACACCCCACAGGGGTGTTTTTCCGCAAGGAGAGGGTTATGGAAAATTGTCAGTTTACGCTTGTGATTCCGTCTTTGAATCCGGATGAAAAACTTCTTTCTACCGTTTCGGCCGCCGTGGAGGCAGGAATCGATGATATTCTTTTGGTGGACGACGGCAGCGCTGCCGAAAGCCGCCGTTATTTCAGGGAACTGGCGGATACGTATCCGCAGGTGACCCTTTTGTCCCATCAGGAGAACCGGGGAAAAGGGGCGGCGCTCAAGACGGCCTTTGCCTATTTTCTGGAAAACCGAAGCGGGCGTTTTGGCGTGGTGACGGCGGACGGCGACGGCCAGCATCGGATGGAGGATGTCCTGGCCTGTGCCCAGGAGATGATGCGGGGGGAGCCCGCGGTGGTGCTGGGCTGCCGGGACTTTGGACTGGAGAAGGTTCCGCCCAGGAGCCGCTTTGGCAACCGCGCCACTTCTCTTGTATTCCGCCTTTTCTTTCAGATGAAGCTGTCCGACACCCAGACCGGTCTGAGGGCCATTCCCGCGGTGTATCTGGAGGCACTGATGGAAGCGAAGGGCACCCGGTACGAGTATGAGACCAATATGCTGATCCTTCTGGGGGAGCGGAACATCCCTTATCGGGAGGTGACCATCGAGACCCTCTACTTTGACGATAACCGGGCCTCCCACTTCAGGCCTGTCCGGGATTCTCTCAGGGTGTACGGCCTGATCCTAAAATATGCGGCAAATTCTCTGGCCTCAGCGGGGGTAGACCTTTTGGCGTTTTACCTGCTGGGGCTGTTCGTGTTCCACGGCAGCGGCAGATTGGCGGTGCTTGGAGCAACGGTCTGTGCCCGGATGCTCTCCTTGGTGGTCAATTTTTCCCTGAACCGCCGTTTTGTGTTTGAAAACAACGCCAGTCGACTGGAGGCCTTTGCGCGATATGTGTGCCTGGCCGTCCCTGTAATGCTGATCTCCTGGCTGGCTGTGTATGGGATTTCCTGTCTTGCAGCGGGAACAGGCTCTCTGGGGCGCACGCTGATAAAGCTTCCTGTGGATACGGCGCTTTTTCTCGTCAGCTTCCGGGTGCAGCGCAAGTGGGTCTTCCGGGGAAAGGAGAGAGAAGCGGCATGAAAAAGCGGCCCATCGCCACTGTGATCGGCCGGATGCAGGCCAGCGCGGCCAAGTGGCTGCGGGCCTGTTTTTGGACGACGGGCTGCTGGAGGAGATCTGTGCCGGAATCTCCTGCGAGTCATGACCAGTCGTGGTCAAATATTGTTGTTGATTTCTATAATTGAGTTGACGAATAGGAAATAAATTAGTATACTGTAACTTGCAGGCGCTTTATTTAAAGCAGCCGCAGGAGTACTTTTTAAAAGACAAAACGCAAATCTGCGGAAGCGTCGCACTGCAGGTTTGTGCAACGAGAGATGCGTCGCAGAAATGAGGGAGAATTCATGAACGAGAATGCAAATGACAAAGGTGGATTTCTGTGGGGGTTACTTGGCTTCTGTATTCCTATCGTAGGACTGATCCTGTTCCTTGTGTGGAAGAGCACAAAGCCTAATTCAGCGAAGGCAGCAGGTATCGGTGCACTTGTATCCGTGATCCTGGGAGTAGTGTGCTATGTACTTATGGCTGTTCTGGGCATCGGTCTGGCAGCAGCAACGGCAGCAATTGCTATGGCACTGTAAGTTGGGACGCTTTCTGCAATTGTTCTTCGGCTGTCACGCAAGGCCCGACCGCTCGTTCTACTTCCGCGGCAGACAGTTTCCCATCTGTGCGCGCTGCACGGGGGAGCTGGTGGGCATGATAGCCGGGATCCCGATAGCGATAGTCTGGGGATATCCAAGGCTGGCCATTGTATTTCTGATGACATTGCCGCTCATTATCGACGGGGGCGTACAGAGGCTTACGTCATATGAGAGCACAAATATGCGTCGGCTGTTTACGGGTATTTTGTTCGGAATAGCATTGATCTTTCTGTTCATTTACTTTCATCGCACCTGCTTTATGATCGCGGCAGAGATACTTAAGCTCTTTTGGAACGATCCGCAGAGAATCGATCGCGCTCTACAGTTCTTTATCTAATAGCATGATGAACGGCGAGGAGAATATCCCCGCCGTTTTGCTGTGCAAATTTCTGTTTTCGGGTCTTTCCTGTGGAAAGGGCTCCCTTAAGGTCTGTACACGCAAAGGCCGTCGCTCATGTCCAGAGTGTCCAAAAGCTCCCGGCCGCCCGGTACGCGCCGGTAGATCTCAACGGTACCTACGCCCGCACCACCGGCCAGAAGAGGGGAACGCGGAACGCTGCCGTCAGGGCTTTCATACCGCAGCGGAAGCATCTGCGCCTTGGTGCAGCTTCCGGAGATCTTGATCACGGCGGTCCTGTTTCGGGCAATGATGTGCCAGACATACCGTTTTCCGTTTTCCTTTGTCTCCCAGTTGCATTTGGAGAAAAGGAACTGCTTCCGAAGACCGAACTCAAAATCCTCTCCGGTGTAGGACAGCTGTATCAGGAATCTGTGTTTTAGGGGAAAGCAGAGGAACCTGGGACAGCAGCCGTTGACTGCCAGCACCGAGTGCCGGAGCACGTTCCCTGTTCTTCTGCTGGTCAGCCTGCCGCAGGCGAGCTGCATCCAGGGCCTGTTAAAGCTGTGCCCCCAATGCTTGTCCGCGTAGCCGTAGCTGGTGTCGGCCGACACCAGATATACCTCCCCGTCCAGTGTGACAGTGCCGCGGAAAAAACTGCGGATGCCCTCTCCGTGCCAATAGCTGTCCGCTGTATTCAGGATCTGGGCCAGTGTACTGCCGAGAAAGCCTGTATGGCAGGATACCGCCTTGTTCACTTCCACATCCCACTCCATATATCCGGCGTCAGACATAAGGCAGCGATGCTCCGCCTCCTCGTCCGTCACTTCCACAGAGCCGGTAAGCCGGTCTTCGCTGTAGAAACATTCCTCCACCTGCATGACGAGAGGGTTTTTGGTAGCCCTGAGAGCGGAGAGGGGATAGAAGGCGTGGAGCTGCTTGCCGCCGCTGCCGTCTGCATCCGGAAATGCTCCCGCCTTCACCATCACGTAGGCGGGCCTCATGCCTCTCTTCCGGTAATAAGGATGCCGCCCCAGGATGGGCATGTCGCCGCACAGGGACGGGTTTATGATAAAGAACTCAATAAAAAATGTGCGCGTCTTCCCCGTCTGGGAATGCATTCCCGAAAAGGAGTGCCACCAGCGCATGTAGCCTTTTTTGGCCAGGGAACCGCGCAGCATATATGCATTTCTCTTCAGATCGGACTGATTCATCTGTCGTCTCTCTTCTTGGAAATCTCGTCTTCTGGAAGTGTCACTTCCCGGAAGCATTCCTTCCTGGACGCGCCACTTTCTCGAAGCATCTCTTCCTGGAAGCATTCCTTCCTGGGAGTATCACTCACTTCCTGGGATCGGATATCGTCAGTAACAATATTTCGTAGTAATTATCTGTATTATACCACAATATCTAGTAGATGACAACAGTTTATTTCAGAAGACTGCCGGAGCCTGAGAAATTTTCTTGATTTTTTTTCAATAATAGGTATCATTAAGGTATAGGGCAGAAAGAGCCGAATGGCATGTGAAGGAGGTCGCAGATGCTGTACATAGGTGTGGATCTGGGAACGTCGGCAGTAAAACTTCTGTTGATGGACAGTCAGGGGAAGATCGTCAACATTGTCTCAAGGGAATATCCCTTGTCCTTTCCCCATCCGGGGTGGTCCGAACAGAATCCGGAGGACTGGTATGCACAGACGGTTGCAGGGATCAGGGAGCTGATAAAGGATGCGGACAAGAGCCAGGTGGCAGGCATCAGCTTCGGCGGACAGATGCACGGCCTGGTGATCCTGGACAGGGAGGACAATGTGATCCGGCCCGCTATTCTGTGGAATGACGGCAGGACTGCGGAGGAGACGGATTATCTGAATACCGTGATCGGGAAGGAAAAGCTTTCGGAATACACGGCCAACATTGCCTTTGCGGGCTTTACTGCGCCCAAGATACTCTGGGTGAAGAACAGGGAGCCGGAAAACTTTGCAAGGATCGCAAAGATCATGCTTCCGAAGGATTATATCGCATACAGGCTCACCGGTGTACACTGCACGGACATGTCCGACGCTTCGGGGACGCTTCTGTTCGATGTCAGGAACCGCCGCTGGTCACAGGAAATGTGTGATATCTGCGGCATCGGCACGGAACTGCTCCCCAAATGCTACGAGAGCTACGAAAAGGTAGGCACGGTGCTGCCTGCGGTGGCTGCCGAGCTGGGCATACCGGAGAGTACCGCGGTGGCTGCAGGCGCCGGGGACAATGCCGCTGCGGCGGTGGGGACCGGCACCGTGGGGGAGAACATGTGCAATATTTCTCTGGGCACCAGCGGCACTGTATTTATCTCCTCCGGCAGCTTCCGGGTGGACAGATATAACGCGCTGCATTCCTTTGCCCACGCGGACGGGCATTATCATCTGATGGGCTGCATGCTCAGCGCGGCCAGCTGCAATAAGTGGTGGATGGACGATATCATCGGGACCGGGGACTATGGGGCAGAGCAGGCCGCGATCCGTAAGCTTGGGGAGAATCATGTGTACTATCTGCCTTATCTGATGGGTGAGCGCTCCCCTCACAACGATCCCGATGCCCGCGCTGCCTTTATCGGCATGACCATGGACACCACCCGCGCAGATATGACGCAGGCGGTGCTGGAGGGCGTGGCGTTTGCGCTGAGAGATTCCGTGGAGGTGGCGAAGAGCCTGGGGATCGGTCTGAAGCGGACAAAGATCTGCGGAGGCGGTGCAAAGAGCCCGCTCTGGAAAAAGATCATTGCCAATGTGCTGAATCTGAAGGTGGATGTGATAGAGAGCGAGGAGGGACCGGCCATGGGAGGCGCCATGCTGGCGGCGGTGGCCTGCGGAGAGTACGGCAGCGTGGAGGAGATTGCCTCGAAGGTGGTAAAGATCGTGGATACCGTGGAGCCCGAACCGGAGCTGGTGGAAAAGTACGAAGCCAGGTATGCGCAGTTCAGGGAGATCTATCCCACCTGTCGGCCGCTGTTCGGGATCATTTCCAAGTAAATGCCGATTGCAGGATCATACGGATCGGTCTATTATGAAAAGAGGAGAGAAGATATGAAGATTTTGTCAGTGAACGCTCCGGAGTTCCGCAAATACGGACGTGTGATCACCAACGTGGATGTGACGGAGCTGGTAAAGGCAATGAAGTCGACCCCTGTTCCCGACGGAGTAGTCTATGAACCGGGCATCGACGCGCTGGAGTGTCTGCCGGTAGGGAAGAAGATCTCTGATATAATCTACGGGGAACTGCCGGTCCAGATCGGCTATTGCAACGGTCACAATTCCAGACTGAATGCTTTCGAGTATCACAGAAGCTCCGAGGTGAATGTGGCGGCAACGGATGCGGTCCTGATATTGGGTCTGCTTCAGGATGTGGCGGAGGATTTTACCTACGACACCTCGAAGGTGGAAGCATTTCTGATACCAGAGGGCACTGCGGTGGAGCTCTATGCCACGACCCTGCATTATGCGCCCTGCGGTGTGGACGGCAGGGGCTTTCAGGTCGCCATTATTCTGCCCATGGGCACCAATTATCCCCTGGAGGCGGAACATGCAGGAGCGGCCGGGGATTCCACGGATAATGAGGACTGTCTGATCGCCGCCACCAACAAGTGGCTGATCGGACATGCGCAGGGAGGTCTGGCAGAGGGCAGCTTCCTTGGTCTGAGAGGGAAGAATCCGGACCTGAACGATGAAGGAATATAAAAAAATTATCATATAACAGGAGGGTTACAACATGAACAATTTACCACAGGTAAAGATCGGCATTGTAGCTGTGAGCCGCGACTGCTTTCCCGAAAGCCTGTCCGTGAACAGGCGGAAAGCTCTGGTGGCGGCCTACACGGCCAAGTACGGCGCGGACGACATCTATGAATGTCCTGTCTGCATCGTGGAGAGCGAGATCCACATGGTGCAGGCGCTGGAGGATATCAAGAAGAACGGCTGTAACGCGCTGTGCGTGTATCTGGGGAATTTCGGGCCGGAAATCTCCGAGACTCTGCTGGCAAAGCATTTTGACGGACCGGCAATGTATATTGCGGCGGCAGAGGAGAGTCAGGGAGATCTGATGGACGGCCGCGGCGACGCATACTGCGGTATGCTGAATGCGAGCTACAACCTGAAGCTGCGCGGCGTAAAGGCCTACATACCGGAGTATCCCGTAGGAACCGCGGCAGAGTGCGCGGATATGATCAACGAATTCGTTCCCATTGCAAGAGCGATCGTGGGACTGCATGACCTGAAGATCATTTCCTTCGGTCCCCGGCCGCTCAACTTCCTGGCCTGCAACGCACCGATTCAGCAGCTGTACAATCTGGGCGTTGAGATTGAGGAGAATTCGGAACTGGATCTTTTCGAGGCCTTCAACAAGCATGCGGGCGATGAGCGCATCCCCGCCAAGATCAAGGAGATGGAGGAGGAGCTTGGCGCCGGTAACATGAAGCCGGAGGTGCTTCCCAAGCTGGCACAGTATGAGCTGACTCTTCTCGACTGGGTGGAGGAGCACAAGGGCTATCGCAAATATGTGGCGATCGCCGGAAAGTGCTGGCCTGCATTCCAGACCCAGTTCGGTTTTGTGCCCTGCTATGTGAACAGCCGTCTCACGGGCATGGGCATCCCCGTATCCTGCGAGGTGGATATCTACGGATGTCTGAGCGAGTTCATCGGCACCTGCGTCAGCAACGACGCCGTTACTCTGCTGGATATCAACAACTCCGTGCCTGCAGACATGTACGAGGAAGCCATTAAGGGCAAGTACAACTACAGCCACAAGGATACGTTCATGGGCTTCCACTGCGGAAATACCTGCTCCAGAAAGCTTGCCTCCTGCAGTATGAAGTACCAGAAGATCATGGCAAGGAATCTGCCGGTGGAGGTGACCAACGGTACGCTGGAGGGCGACATCGTGCCCGGCGATATTACCTTCTACCGTCTGCAGTCTACCGCTGACTGCAAACTGCGCGCCTACATTGCGCAGGGCGAGGTGCTGAATGTGGCCTCCAAGTCCTTCGGAGGCATCGGCGTGTTCGCTATTCCTGAGATGGGCCGTTTCTACCGCCATGTCCTCATTGAGAAGAATTACCCTCATCACGGAGCGGTGGCCTTCGGTCACTTTGGAAAGGCTCTGTATGAAGTGTTCAAGTATATCGGTGTGCCCATAGAGGATCTGAACTATAATCAGCCGAAGAGCGTGCCTTATCCCACGGAGAATCCGTTCGCGTAATCGGGAGCCGGCGGAGGAGTGGAGATCTTGATGACCCTTCTGTCATAGGTCACCAGTCCGTTGACTTCCTCCTCCACATCGGAGAGCTGGGTGTATACGGCGCCGCTGAGCCCTGCCTTCACCAGCGGGAACAGCTGTCTTTGGGTGAGCTCCAGGTAGGCTGCGGACAGCTCTTCCGCCGTGGCATATTTGCGGTAGCCGTAGGCCCTTTCTACGCCGGAGTGTCCGGCAATATGGCAGGCGTAGCCGCCGTATTCGCTGATGACGAAGGCGCGTTTTCCGTCCTGCTTTACCTTCAGAGGTCTGAAATAATTGTGGATGCTCCTGAAATCCCCTCCCTTCTGGTCGAACCAGCCGCTGGCATGGTCCACCGGGCGGGAGGGATCTTTTTCTTTTACGGACTGTGCGATCCGGTAGGCGTCGAACTGTCCCCAGCCTTCATTGAACAGCGTCCATACTGCCAGAGACGGTACGTTGTACAGATGGTCTACGGTGTCCGAGCACTCCTGCTCCCAAAGAAGGCGTCCCCTTCGGTCCGCCCTGGAGAACAGGCGATAGTGGTCGTCCTTTGTGTGAGCATTCATATGGGGAAACAGTGTGGGAAGGTAGCAGACCCAGGGCATATGATATGTCGTTCCGCCGCTGACCATATCCTGCCAGACGATCACGCCCAGTCTGTCGCAGTGGTAATACCAGCGCAGGGGCTCGATCTTAATATGCTTCCGCAGCATATTGAAGCCCATGCTCTTGGCGAGAGTGATATCATACACAAAGGCCTCGTCGCAGGGGGCCGTCATCAATCCGTCCGACCAATAGCCCTGGTCCAGCACTCCGTGCAGAAAATACGGGCGGTGATTCAGACAGAAGCGGAGAATGCCGGCCTCATCCGGCTCCACAGTGAAGGAGCGCATGGCAAAATAGCTGCGGATCACATCGCCGTCAGCGTGGACGGTGAACGAATACAGCCAGGGTTCTTCGGGGGTCCACAGATAAAATCCGTCTTCGGGCAGGGTCAGTGTGATCGTCCCGATATCGGAGGATTCCATGGTGACCGCCACGCCGGTGAGGCGCCGTGAGGAGGTGTGGGAGCGGCGGTCGGAGAGGGATTTAGAAAAACTGTCATCGAGAGTAAATTCCCGGCTGGCCTCCTGTACCGTGCAGGTAATGACAGAGAATGCTCCGGGAGAGTACAGTTGGATCTTGACCTGTCTTTTGTCGGGATCCGGAGTGATGCGGATATCTGTCACATGGTTCTCAGGAACCCATTCATACCATACGCTCTGCCAGATGCCGCTCTGTGCGGTGTAGAACATACCGCCGCGCTTTAAGGTCTGCTTTCCCCTGGTGTAATAGGAGGTATCGCTGTCATCCCTGACGCGGACCTGCAGGAGCAGACCCGTGTCGGAAACAAACTCCGTAAGGTCTGCGGAAAAGGGAAGATATCCCCCGATGTGAGATGCGATCTCCCTTCCGTCCGCATAGACAACGGCCTGTTGGTCCACGGCGTCAAAGTGCAGAATACAGCGCATGCCGGATGTCTTTTTCGCTAATTCCTCTCCGGAGAATGACAATTTCCGTTCGTACCAGAGATACTCATTCGGCCTTAGTTGCCGGCCTACGCCGGACAGCAGGCATTCCGGGGAGAATGGCACAAGAATTTCACCCTGGGCTTCTATGGGATCGCCGGGGCGGAATTCACGGGAGGTAAATGCGCAGCGCCATTTTCCGTTCAGCATGTGATAATCCTCCCGCTGCAGCTGCGGCCGGGGATACTCCGGCCAGATTTCAGGCTCGGCGGTGTCCCTTATCTGTTCTCCCCAGGGAGTGTACAGCGGGATCAGGGCATCTTCGGGATGCTCCTGGGAAATACTTGCAATAGCGTCTTTCAGCTTCATATAGGATACTGTCCTCTCACGGTTCTCTTTGATATTCTAAGTATACATCGTTTTGGGAATGATTAAAAGCAGATAATAGAATACGGTTCACAGAAAAGCCGGGAACGGAACAAAAGATCGGACTGCGGCCTGAAAGGGAGTGAGGACGCAGCATTGTGAGAAAATAGGGCGGCTGCCCCTGAGGAGGCTGCAAAGACAGGAGGACCGTGAGATCAATCCTCCGCGTCGTCCGTATCTGCAGCCACTGCCGCCGTCACGGAGGCAACGACCGCAATCACTACAGCTAAAATGATAATTACCAAACCGCCTGCCAGAACAAAAAACATGAGCCTGCTCCTTTGCTGAATAAAATTCTGTTTCTGATAACAAGGAAAGTATATCACCTTTTTCTCCGGAGGACAAGTATCCGTTGGGGAAAATACGGACCGGATAAAAAATTTATTTTCCGTATTGACATTTTAGGAATTTCGGTGTAGATTAAATATCACTTAGCAGAAAGCTTATCGTCTAAGTATCTTTTTTAAGTTTTTCTATGAATCCGGCCATTCGGCCGAACTTACCGTTTTTATTTTACCGGTTCCGCTTCCGCAGAATACAAGTGCACTGTATTTTTCTGTCCGGAAGCGCAGCGGATTGGAGGGATGTGATATCAGAACGGAATGTGACGCTGCAGATGGGGATCTGCTGCAGGAGCTTGTGAACGACTATACCACTCAGAAGCAGCAGTCTTTAATGCAGATGAAGCGGGGCCAGCTTTCCAGGGAGGACTTTATGGCTGAGGCGGCAGACCATATCGCTTCCTATTATCCCGTGGGGGAGGAAGCCGGCAAAAAGCTGCTGGAGGCTTTTGAACAGTATATTTTCGGATATTCCAGACTGTCCCAGCTGATTGACGACAGGATGATCTCGGATATTCGGGTGGTGAGCTATGACAATATACGGATCAAGAAAAAGGGACGGAGGCAGGCGTCGGACGTTGTCTTCGATTCCCCCAGAGAATACAGGCAGTTCATCGACTATATCGCCACCCGGAACCAGGTCAATATATCAAATCTGAACGCGATTCAGCGATTCACGGATAATGAGAGCCACCCGGATTTCATTCTCAGATTTACGCTGTCCATGCCGCTTGTCAATACCTACAGCGAACCTTATTTATGTATCAGAAAGGTGCCGAGAGTCTTTCCGCAGATGAAGGATCTGATCGAGCAGGAGATGCTGGACAGGGAGACGGCCGAGCTGTTGATCTCCCGGTTCCGTCAGGGATCGACCCTGATCTGCGGAGGAAATTCTTCGGGCAAGACGACTCTGTTGAATGCTCTGAAGGAGACTCTGCCCGATGACATGGCGGTGCTGGTCGCCCAGCAGGCAGACGAATTGACTACTATGTTCCATCCGGACATGATGTTCCTGCACTCGCTGCCGGGAACGGGGGAACAGCAGGTCAGCTACGATCTGGAGCACATCAGTATAGCGGGACTCACCATGGATGTGGACTTTTTTATCATAGGCGAGGTAAAGGGAGCGGAGGCGCTGTATCTGCTGAATGCCGCCTACACAGGCCAGCTCTGCGCCGCCACCATCCATGCGCCCTCCGCCGACAGAGCACCGGATAAATTGGTGGATTATGCCATGTATGAGAGCCGGTATTCCAGAGATGAGCTGATGAAAATGATGGATTGCTTCCAGACTCTTATCTTTATGGAACATTTTCGGGTAAAGGAAATTTTTGAGTGTCAGGGTTGGAGTGCGGAAAAAAGAAATTTGATCTACAAAAAAATATATCAGGAGGTCAGAGATTGAAAACAATAATATGGATAGTCGTATTTGTGCTGCTGTTCTCCGGTTTTTATCTTCTGTTCCATGAGATCCGATTGCTGCATCGGCTTTACGGATTGATGCAGAGGACGAGAGCGGATCTGGACATGGCGTCCAGGCAGAGAGTCCTGGAGGGAAGAAAGAGACTTTTGGAGCTGCGGCAGGAGCACTCGGCTCTGTTCTATCTGGAACAGCAGCTGCAGTACAGCGGACTGAAGAGCCGCTTTCAGGGGCTCACGGCGGAGTGGTGGATCGCGGGGAACATTGCGGTCATGTCGGCGGTATTTCTCGGCACGTTGCTGCTTGCCGGCCTTCTGCCCGGAGTGGGAGCGGTCGTCTTTCTGGCGGCGGCGGAGGCGGCGGTCATCAGACTGCTGCGCGTCAGAAATCTGCGGCGGGTCAGCGGCAGTCTGATGAAGCTGTTGGATTTTCTGGGAAATTACAGTATCACTGCTTCGGAAGTGACCGGTGTATTCCGGCAGGTCAGCAGGTATATGGATGAGCCCCTGAGAAGCGTTCTTGACGCCTGCAGTTATGAGGCCCAGACGACAGGAGACGCCGGTCTTGCGCTGCTGTCCATGGCGGAGAAGATCGAGCATCCGAAGTTCAAGGAGCTGGCGAGAAATATGGAGATCAGCATCCGGTACTGTGCGGATTTTTCCGCGATGGTAAAAAGCAGCCGCAGAAGTCTGAGGGAATATCTTCGCGTGTCTCAGGAGCGGCGCGGAATGCTGCGGGAGGCGGCGGTAAATATGGCGCTCCTGCTGGGAATGTCGGTCGCGGTCCTGGTCACGGTGGGACATTTGACGGACATATCCCTGTGGAAACTGATGACAGGTACTCTGCCGGGCCGTGTGGGCTGCTGTATTCTGCTGGTAATCTTTGGATTGTTCAGCGGTCAGCTGCACAGAGCCCAGTGCTGACCCGGCAGGGCCCGTGAGCCGGATGAACGCCGGAAAGGGAGGTTGATTTGGAGGACGCACGAATACTTTTCATGCTGCGGTGGGTGCCCGCCGTCACGGCAGCCCTGTTCTTTCTGTTCCTGCGCATGCTCCGCCGGGCATGGCACCCGGAGCGTATGGTGCTCAGGACATGGCAGGAATTTTCGGGATTTCTCCGAAGGAAGGAGCATGGGAGCGGATGGTATCGGAGGACGCAGCAATGGCTCATAAAGAACGGAGGAACTTTTCACTACGGCAGGTGGATCGAACCGGGACGGTATCTGGCGATGCGCACAGTGCTGGCAATGTCGGGACTTGCCGTGATAGGCCGCATAAGCCGGGGATACGGGGCAGTGGCGGCAATGCTTTTGTTCTTTTTGCCCGGATGGTTCTTGGTCTACCTGAACGGCAGGGACAATGAGCGGCTGCTGCCGGAGCTGAAGCTGGTCTATCATGCGCTGGAAATACAGATCAGGGCGGGAGTCTATCTGACGGACGCACTGGCGGAATGTTACGGAAGCGTGAGAGAACCGAGACTGCGGGAGGCGCTGCTGTCCCTTGCCGGAGATATTGTGATGAAAGCGGATATTTTTGATGCGCTGGAGCGGTTCCAGGGAAAATTCGATAACCGGTATGTGGATTCCCTGTGCATCACGCTGCTCCAGGCATTGGAATCCGGCCAGGCGCTGGAGCTTTTGGGAGATATCGGGGATCAGATCAAAGACATGGAAGAGACAGTGATGGAACGAAAAAAGGGAGCGTTGGACAGGAGCATTACTTTCTATCAGCTGGGCGTGTTGGCGGTGGTCCTGGGGATTGCCCTGTACGCCTGCGTGACATACATGTTCGGGGCCGCCGCGGGATTTTGAAGAAGGCGGCGGAACGACCTGTGACCCAAGGACAGAAAATATGCCGCGGATGCGGCAGAAGGAGAGGTAATATGAGAAAACTGAGAAATAAGATAAATGGCAAAAGGCGGATGGAATATCTGCTGAAAAAAGGAATGAAAACGGAGCCCGGCATAGACGGGATCCTGGTGACCGTCGGACTCTGCATCATTGCCCTGCTGCTCTGTGTGGTGATGAAAGACAGTCTGCAGAAATTTATCGAGACCCTTGTGAGCGCCATGACCACCGAGGCGCAGAATATTCTGACGGGGGTGACGCCTTGAGAAAGGAACGGGGGAGCATTGCGGATATGTTGGCGGCAGGGCTGTGCATGCTGGCGATGACGGCGGTCATGCTTTCTTATATTAACAGCGTCTCTCTGGTCTTTCAAAAGGCAGAGGTAAGTCAGATCGCAAGAAAGTACATCCTGCGCATGGAGACGACGGGAGAGCTGACCGATGCAGACCGCTATGCCCTGACTGCAGAGCTGGAGCAGGCCGGCGTCACCCGGCTAAAGCTGGACGGGACCACCGTGGGCAGGGTGAAATACGGCGGGACGATCGTGCTTTTGATACGCGGAGAGCTGGGAGGCAAGTATGAGTTTGAAGAAAAAAAGGTGTCTACGGCAAAGCACTGAGAGCGGCCAGGTGGAATGGGCAACGGGATTGTTCTTTCTGCTGTTTCTGGGTATTTTGCTCTGCACCGTGCTGCAGGTGGATATCTACAGATGCTCCGCCCGATACCTTGAAGATGCGCTGGCGCTGTCAAATCTGGCGTCGGCGGTGGTGGATGTGGAGGAGTACGGTATTTCGCACACTCTGACGATCCGCGATCCGCTGCAGGCGTATGAGCGGTACCAGGCAGCTGTGAAGGGCAATCTGGATCTGGACGAAAATTGGGAGTGCGGGGCCGTCAGGATGATTTCCGGGCCCGTGAACATCGTGAACTATACCGTATACAATGTAAAGGACAGTGCCGTAGAAATATACCGGTTCGATGAGAACGGTCTGATGACCCGGTGGAACGAGACCTTGGGCACGGCAGCGGCGCCCAACGGAGTCCTGATCGAATCCACCGGAGTGTACAGCGAAATCACCTATGAGGTGGAGGGTCTGTTCGGTGTGAAGGTGAGAGCCAGAAAAGGGAAGCTGGCAGACATCGTGGCAGACACAGAACAGAAGAACAACTGAAGAGCCAGCAGGCTGTCGACAGGCAGCAGAAAAGAGGGAAAATGCAGGATAAAAAGACAAAGCAGAAAAAGCCTTCCGCAGACAAAATGCGGACGGGAGGTGTATTGGCGGCACTGGTGGCATCCGCGGCGGTGTTTGCGGCTATGGTGCAGACGGAAAAGAATGTGCTGTCGCAGTATGAAAAGGATACGGTCCTTACGGCTGCCGCGGAAATACCGAAGGGCCAGATGATCACTGAGGAAAATATCCACCGGTACTTTGCGGAGCAGCAGCTTGATAAGACCTGTATTCCGTCTGCGGCATTGAACTCAGAGGAGCAGGCGGAGGGCCTGATCGCCGTCTTTGACATTGAACAGGGCGTTCTGCTGACAGATGGGATGTTCCAAAAGACAGACGACATTCTGAAGGACATGGTCCGGCCCGTGGTGGCGGGCCTCAGGGCGGACGACATATATCAGGTGGCCGGCGGCGTGCTCCGCGCAGGGGACAGAGTGAATATTTATTGCGTTGGGGAAGAGGGAACGGAGCTTGTGTGGGAAAAGGTATTTGTGCAGCAGGTGTTCGACGCCGGGGGGACTGTCATTGCCAACGAGGACAGGACAACGGCGGCCCAGCGGATCAACATCCTTATGAACGAGTCGGATATAGCTGACTTTTATGCGGGGCTGGCGGCAGGTTCCCTGCGGGTAGTGAAATTGCTGGAATAGTGTGGGAAAGGAGGATAAGAGTTTGAAGAGAACTGAATATTGGAAATGGCTGATGCCATTGCTGCTGGCCCTGCTCTGGCCGGCGCCGCTGTATGCGTCTGCCGAGGAACCGCAGACTGTCCGCAACAGTCCTTACGTGTCCTTCAGCCCGGACGGAAAGGCCTGGACCACCAATGCCGGGGATAAGAGCTACATACATTATGCGGAAGGCACCTCGGAGAGTACCGGCATCCGGTCCTCCCTGCCCAGTCCGAAAAGAGGCGAGCACTATTACAGATATGCCAGAACGGGGATCGTTCCCGTAGGGCATTGGACCGTGCGCCATAAGTATGCGCAGTGCATTCATAATGCCTATCTGTCAGGGGATGTTTACCACGGCATTCCGTACCGGAAACAGCACTGCGGTAAGTATTATTATTCGGGATGGATCGCATACTGTGCGGACTGCCAGGAGCCTGTCGCCGATCACTATTTCTACATGAGCAGCGCGGCGGCCCGCTCCATCGATTATCTGGAAATCAGCGCGGATCTGGATTACTACTATCTCTGCCCGCACTGCCGGAATCTGGAACAGGGCAGAGCCGCAGAGGCGCATTGGTGCAAGCAGATATCCCCGAATCAGTACAGAGTCGTATATCACCCAAATACGGAGGATCTCTCCGGAGGTCATATGCCCGGCAGCATCCATATGTACAACAATGCACAGGAGTATGAAGGCAGGACCGTAACGCCGGTAAGGCACCTGACAAAAAACACGTACACCCGGATCGGCTACGAATTTTCGGGCTGGAATACGAAGCCGGACGGCAGCGGGACAGCGTATAAGGACAAGGCGGAGATCCTGAATCTGTCTGCTGCGGATTGGCGGGAGGAGAGCACGTGGACCGCTTCGGATAACGGAACGGTGGATCTGTATGCCCAGTGGGTGCCATCCCGAAGTACTCTGAAGATCGATCCCAACGGGGGAACCTACGAAGGAAGCCGGGGCATTACCTCCGTGTCCGGAGAATACGGCTCCGTATACAGGATAAGGGCCGACCGGTTAAAGGCGCCCTCCGGAAATACAGTGTCCTTCGTGACCAACGGCGGAGAAGCAGTAGCGCCTGTAACGGGAACGCAATATTTTACGGAGTGGAGCCTGTCGGCGCCGTTTTACGGAAGGCTGTCAGGAGAGAACTATTCTTATTATGCGCCTGACGGCGGGCAGGATACTGTCACGGCCAATTACGAGAGAAATCCCATCGTACTGCCCGCTGCCAAAAGGGAGGGCTACTCGTTCGGAGGATGGTACTATGACAGCGGCTTTTCGAAGCCTGCGGGGGGAGCGGGGGAGAAGATCGTTCCGGCAGAAAATATAAAGCTGTACGCCCAGTGGGTGAATTTAACGCTTTCCGCGCGGGATAATTATACCGCCCACGGCGGGAAGGGAGCGGTGGATCTGTCCTGGAGCCAGAAGGATAACAGAAATAAGACCTATATGGTGTATCAGAGCAGGAACGGAAAAGACTGGACAAGGGTAAATGCCGCCGATGATATCAGTGACAGCCGCAGCGTGAATCTTACCTACGGATACACCGGGAAAAAGCAGGAGTATACCGTACCGTACACGGGGCTCTATACCGTCACCGCCAGCGGGGCGCAGGGAGGAAATTACGGAAAATACAGCGGCGGAGCGGGAGGAAGCGTCACGGCCGGCTTTTGGCTGCAGAAGGGCGAGGTCCTCACTTACACGGTGGGCGGCAGGAACGGATACAATGGCGGCGGCGCGGCGACCAGCTACGGCAATGGGGGCGGATGCACCGTCGTCTCAAGCAACCGGGGAGGGGTCCTGATCATTGCGGGCGGTGGAGGCGGTGCTTCCGAGAACGGATCCGGCGGAGCGGGAGGAAGCGCGGTCAGTCTGACGGACGGCCGAAGCGGACAGAACGGTATGGCGGGCGGCGGAGGCGGTGACCGCGGCGGCACCTCAGGTCAGGTCGTTGTGCACCGCCACACGGGAAATTCGCAGCAATACGGCGGCTGCTATACCGTCGCAAAAAAATGCGGCGGCACCTCCTTCACCAGGAATCGGGAATTTATCAAACGCTACAATAACAGCAATTATTATGATGTGCAGAAGGGAATCTATGTCAGAGGGGCATACTGTCCTCAATGCGGGAACAACTCCTGCAGCGGACACAACTATTATAAGAACAGATATATTTGTGATACCTGCGGGGCACAGTATGAAAATGACCGTCCGGAATACTGCGCGGTGCTGTTTGGATACGATCCCGGATGCGGTCATACGGACGGTCAGGTCATCAGCTCTTATCCGGCATATGGCGGCAGCAGCTACGTAAATACCGCTCTGGCCCGCAGCTATGACCGGCAGGCGGGAGTCAACAGGGGGGATGGAAAAGTGAGCCTGCATTCGGAAACAATAGGCTTTGTGGACACCTTAAAGCTGAATGGCGTCAGGGCCGCGGATCTGGCCCCGCCGGCTGCGGTGGCCCGGAAGGTGGTGATGGAGCCCATGGGGGGCCTCCGTGTGAAAATGGTATGGAATCCGCCAGAAGACAACGGAACGGAATATTTCCATATGGTGAAGTCTTACATCGCCGGTTCGGAGCGGCCTGTCTGCAGTTCAAATGTCACGCGCAATGTTCTTGCGTCGGGAGTCGCGGGATATTATTATTTGGTGGATGGGGCTCCCCAGACGGCTGTCACGCCGTCGAACGGGAAGTTCACTCCGGACAGTGCGGGCACCACGGAGCTTTCGGGGACCGATCCGGCCGAAAAAAGGTATCTGCACGTGGCCGCCGTGGACAGGGCCGGAAACTTGGGAAAGACCGCGCACATCTGCATTGAGGGCGGCGACGGCCGCGTGCCGTGGAGGCTGTTCACCGAACAGCTTGAGCCGGAGGCCGGAGAAAATGTGTGTCCGGCCGGGGAGAAGAATACCTTTTATGTAAGGAGCGACGGGGACACGGCCTTTGCGCTGAATTATCGGGCCCGCATGGACGGGGCAGCCTCTGCGGACTACCAGCAGAATTATGTGATATTTGAGGCTTCCGCCGGCGGTCTGACGGGCCGCAATATCCTTTATGCGCCTTCCCATGCAATCCGGGACGGAAGGATCGGAATCAGGGCGGAGGAGCTGGAATACTCGCAGCAGGGGGAGTCCGTCCTGAAAAATTACCCCTACACGGCGGTCTCCAGATCGGACCGGAACAGAAGGCTGGAGGCGGTGCAGCAATTTGTGCTGGATCCGGCGCTCTCCGGAGCAAAGATCCGGGTGATTCCCGTGGCAGGTGCCGACAGGAGCGGGAGCGTGGTCTATTCGGAATATGAAAGCGACAAAAAGAACGGGATCACGCTGATAGCGGACGGCGAGGCGCCGGTGATACACGGACTGGAGAAGCTGACGGACCGGAAACTGATAGACCGAAGGGACGGAAGTCTGGTGTTGATCGTCTCGGCGGAGGATGATCTGAGCGGTGTAAAGGAATTGTATCTGAGCATTGTGAACGGCGATAACGGGGCGGAAAAGATCTGCCGGCCCGGCCCAGACGGAAGCATCCGTGTGGAGGTGACGGCCGACGATCCGATCTTCAGCGGTGATTTCACCGTGACGGCGATTGCAAGGGACAATGTGGGAAACAGGAGAGAGGTCTCCCTGGGGACCACGGAATTTGCGCTGGAGGCTCATGTGGAGAGGATGCTGGCACCGCACGACGCCGCGTTCAAGAGCGGTGAGAGCGGGATCCTGTCCCTTTCGGTGTGGGGCTACGCCGACCGTGTGGAGGTGGAATTTCCCGAAGAGTGGACGGCGGAAGATCCGCAGCTGAACAAGGTATATTCCTACACGGAGGCCCCCGCTTACCTGCATCGGGAGGAGCTGCAATTTATGATACCGTTGAACGTGCCGGCCGGTCGAAGCTATACCGTCACGGTCCGGGCATACAAGGGAGACCGCAAACTGGAGGAATATCCTGCGGTGAGCGTTCTGCAGATAGACGGGACGGTGCTGGATGAGCTCCGCACCAGGCTGAGATGAGCCCGGTCATTTTAGGGACGGCGGCGGCAGGTCTGTTCTGTATCGGAAGGTACGATCAAAAAATCGTGCCGGACATAAAGATGACTGCAGTGACCGCAGCGGCGGGAATCGCCGGGAGCAGGCTCCTGTGCTGGTATATGGGGCCGGGGGAGATGCTCCCCCGGCTCCTGCTCTCTGTGGTCATCGGCTGTCTGCTGCTGGCATGCCTGACGGATTTGGCAATATACAGAGTACACAATTTTGTGTGGTGGACGGCGGGGGGCGCTTTGGGCCTGCTGCTCTTCTGCGGCGGTGGCGTATATGCAGAGAGACTCTGGAAGGAACTGCCGGGAATTTTGATCTTCTGTATTCTGCAGCTTGCCGTATTCGGAAGAATGTACGGGAGGGCGGACTGCTATGCCTTTTGCGTGTGCGCGGCAGCGGAGGCGTTGATGGGGATGGAACCCGCGGATTTTCTGTCCCATATGTATTTTTCGTTTCTGCTCCTGGTCCTGGTACAGGCGGGCAGAAAAAATATTTCTTCCAACGGACGGCTGAGGGAACCGGTGCCGTTTCTTCCCTATGTCACTGCCGGCTTTTATTTTACCCTTATTTTTGATAAAATCTGTTGTGAAACAGTTGTGCCGTTATCCTAATTTTGGTATTATTATACTTGTTGGGCGGCACTCGGCGACGGAAAGGCAGGCATATCTTGATTACAATTTCACTGTGCATGATCGTAAAAAATGAGGAAAGCATACTGGCCAGGTGTCTGGATACTGCGGCGGATCTGGCGGATGAGATCGTCATCGTAGACACCGGATCCACGGACGGCACCAAACAGGTGGCCGCCAGGTACACGGATAAGATATATGATTTCGAGTGGATAGACGATTTCAGCGCGGCAAGGAATTTTGCTTTTTCCAAGGCGACCATGGAATATATTTACTCTGCGGATGCGGACGAGGTCCTGTCGGAGGAGAACCGTGAGCGTTTTCGGCGGATGAAGGAGACGCTTCTGCCGGAGATCGAGATCGTACAGATGAAGTATGCCAATCAGCTGCAGTTCCGGACGGTCTATAATTTTGACGAAGAGTATCGGCCCAAATTGTTCAAAAGAAAGAGAGATTTTGTGTGGGAGGCGCCTATCCATGAGACGGTGCGTCTGGAGCCGGTGGTGTTCGACAGCGATATCGTCATAACCCATCTGCCGGCCGAAAGTCATGCCTCAAGGGATCTGGAGACCTTTTACAGGCATTGTGCCGGCGGCTACAGACTGCCCAAGCGGCTGCACAATATGTACGCAAGAGAGCTGATGATGGCCGGCGGCAAGGAGGATTTCATCAAAGCGTCGGAATTTTTTGAACGGTCCGCCGCCGATTCCGAGCGGGATGCGGAGGAGATCGCCGAGGCGTGCTGTGTGGCGGCAAGAGCTGCCCGGCTGGCGGGAAACGTGGTGGGATTTTTCAAATATGCCTCCAAGATCCTGGCGGAGGAGGCCTGCTCGGAAATCTGCTGTGAGCTGGGAGAGTTCTATGAAAATGCAGGTGATGCGGAGGAGGCCGCGGTCTGGTACTACAACGCTGTCTATGAGACGCGCCCCATATTGGACCTTCGCGCGGGGAGAAGTCAGGGACTGAAGGGACTGATCCGCTGCTATGAGCGTCTTGGCTGCAGGGAACAGGCTGACGTATACAGGGCAGAACTGGAGAAGGATCAGGCGAGGGAGTGAAGCAGTGATGAAGTGGGAAGACAATGTGCGAAAGACAGTGCCCTATGTGGCGGGGGAACAGCCCAATAAGGCGGGCATGATCAAACTGAATACAAACGAATGTCCTTATCCGCCCGCTCCGGAGGTGGGAAAGCTTCTGAGGGAGATCGATCCATCCGCGCTGCGCCTGTACCCCGATCCCAATGCGACGCTGCTGACGGATGCGCTGGCAGAGTACTACCGGGTGGATCCGGGACAGGTATTTGTGGGCGTGGGCTCCGACGATGTGCTGGCCATGGCCTTTCTTACCTTTTTTCAAGGCGGAAGGCCCATCCTGTTTCCGGATATCACATATTCCTTCTATGACGTGTGGGCAAAGCTCTACAGGATTCCCTATAAGACCTGTGCGCTGGACGGGAGCTGGCACATCTGTCCCGAAGATTATGAACAGCCAAACGGAGGTGTGATCTTCCCCAATCCCAATGCGCCCACCGGCATCCTTGAGGATCTGGAGACGGTGGAAAGGATCGTGAGGGCCAACCGGGATGTGGTGGTCATTGTGGACGAGGCATATATAGACTTTGGAGGGAAAAGTGCGCTGCCGCTTTTGAAAAAGTACGACAATCTTCTGATCGTACAGACCTTTTCCAAATCCAGGGCCATGGCGGGCATGCGGATCGGATTCGCCATCGGCAGCAAGAAGCTGATCGGATATTTGAACGACGTGAAATTTTCCTTTAATTCTTATACCATGAACCTTCCGGCGCAGGTGCTTGGAGTGGCGGCGGTGCGGGATGATGCTTACTTTAAGGAGACGGTGGGGAAGATCGTTGCTACCAGAGAGCGGGTGAAGGAGAGCCTGAGGGAGCTCGGCTTTTCATTCCCGGACTCCAGGGCCAACTTTATTTTCGCCTCCCATAAGGAGTACTCTGCGGAGCAGCTCTTCAGGGCGCTGCGGGAAGACGAAATCTATGTGCGCTACTGGAATAAGCCAAGGATATCCAATTCGCTCCGCATCACGGTGGGAACGGACGAACAGATGGACAGGTTGATTGCAAGTCTGAAAGAGTATCAGGACAAAAGAAGGCGGTGTCCTGAATAATATTTTGTGTGTCAGCAATATAACTAAATAGATAAAACAAAAAGGATGGAGTAGTACAATGATCAAGAGTATTTTGAAGGGCGTGGTGATCGGTATCGCAAATATTGTGCCGGGCGTCAGCGGCGGCACGATGATGGTGTCTATGGGAATATACGACAAGCTGATCCACTGCATTACACATTTGTTCAGCGAGTTCAAGAAGAGCGTTCTGTTCCTTCTTCCCATCGCCGTCGGTATGCTGGCCGCCATCGTCGGAAGCTCCTTCGGGATCAGCTGGCTGTTCGAGCACTACCCGATTCAGACGAATCTTTTGTTCGTGGGTCTCATTCTGGGCGGACTGCCTGCGATCTGTAAGAACGTAAGCGGAAAGAAGAAAAAGGCGGGACATATCGCCGTCGGAATATTCTTTTTCGTCCTGGTCATAGCCTTTGCCGCTATAGGAGAATCGGAAGGCGCTGCGGCGGATCTGACCTTTAACGTGGGAAACGTGCTGAAGCTGTTCGGCGTGGGAGTCATCGCCTCGGCGACTATGGTCATTCCCGGAGTCAGCGGCTCCATGGTGCTGATGCTGATGGGCTTCTATCACCCGATCCTGGAGACGATCAAGGATTTTTGTTCTGCGCTGGCGGCGGCGGATATGCAGACGGTCCTGGCGGACTGCGGGATCCTGATTCCCTTTGGACTGGGGGTAGTGGCCGGTATTTTCGGCATTGCAAAGCTGGTGGAGATCATTTTTGAAAAATTTCCGCTCTACGCTTACTGGGCGATCATCGGCCTGATCGTATCCTCGCCGGTGGCGATCTTTTTGATGGGAACCTTCCCGGCGCTGACGGTGGTGCGCGCCATTACCGGAGCTGTGGCGCTGGCGGCAGGATTTTTCATCGCAATGAAGCTGGGCGAGTAGATTTGGAGTGCGGGATAAGAATATGGAGACATACGGTGATTTTGCGGAAGTCTACGATGAACTGATGGACGGTGTACCTTATGAGCAGTGGTGCGGGCATCTTGACGCTCTGATCAAAAGGTATGGCGTTTCCAAGCCGGAGAGAGACACGGAGGATCCTTTGGAATCGGAGCGGAATCTGGTGGTGGATCTGGGATGCGGCACCGGCACGCTGACGGAGCTTATGTACGGCAGGGGCTATGATATGATCGGGGTGGATCTCTCCGGATCCATGCTGAACATTGCGATGGAGAAGCGGGACAAAAGCGGGTCCGAGATCCTGTATCTGCTTCAGGACATGCGGGAGCTGGAGCTGTACAGCACGGTGGGAACGGTCTACAGCGTGTGCGATTCGCTGAATTATCTGTTGGAGGAAAGCGAGCTGCTGGAGGTATTTCGGCGGGTAAACAATTACCTGTATCCGGGAGGAATTTTTATATTTGATTTTAATACGGATTACAAGTACCGGGAGGTCATCGGAGACGTTACGATAGCTGAGGACCGTCAGGACTGCAGCTTTATCTGGGAAAATTTCTATGACCCGGAGGGCGGGATCAATCAGTACGATCTGACGGTATTTGTGCGAGAGGGAGAATATTTCAGAAAATTCAGTGAGACACATCTGCAGAGAGGCTACACCTTAAGTCAGATGACCGGGCTGGTGGAGAAGGCCGGGATGGTCCTCCTTGAGACCATGGACGCGGATACGCAGGGCCCGGTGACGGAGAAGAGCCAGAGGATATATATTGTGGCCGGTGAAAAGGGGAAAGCGTTAAGAGGGGCGTAATACGCTCCGGAAACGAGGATAGTGTGAAAAATAAGCTCGATAGCTTACTTTTCACATGGCAATTTGTGCCGGAGCGTCACAAATTGCTTTGATGGCAGATGAGAAATCGCATTCGCGAATTTCTCACCGCCCCGTCGCGCAATACGCTCCGGAAACGAGGATAAGATGGAAGATTACTTGGTGCGCGCCACAGCGGCGGACGCCCAGATCAGAGCGTTTGCCTGCACCGCGAGAGGTGTGGTGGAGAGAGCGAGAAGTGCACATAATACCAGCCCGGTGGTGACTGCCGCGCTGGGCAGGCTTCTGAGCGCCGGCGCCATGATGGGCGGAATGCTGAAAGGGGACAGGGATATCCTCACTCTTCAGATCAAGGGGGACGGTCCCGTGCGGGGAGTGACGGTGACTGCGGATTCCCACGGACATGTGAAGGGCTATGCCGATGTCCCGGATGTGATCCTGCCGGCCAATAAGGCTGGAAAACTGGATGTAGGCGGCGCGGTGGGGAAGGGCAGTCTGAGCGTGATCAAGGACCTGGGACTGAAGGAGCCCTATGTCGGACAGACTCTGCTCCAAACAGGCGAGATCGCGGAGGATCTGACCTATTATTTTGCCACCTCGGAACAGGTGCCCTCCTCCGTCGGTCTTGGAGTGCTCATGGAACGCAGCAACACGGTGAGACAGGCGGGCGGCTTTATCATTCAGCTGATGCCCTTTGCGGAGGATGCGGTCATTGACAGACTGGAGCGGAATCTGAGTTCGATCCGGTCGGTGACGGACATGCTGGATCAGGGGAATACTCCGGAGCAGATGCTCTTTCTTTTGTTGGACGGTCTGTCGCCGCAGGTGACTGACACCGTTCCCGTGGCTTTTTCCTGCGACTGCAGCCGGGAGAAAATAGAAAGAGTGCTGATCAGTCTGGGAGAGAAGGAACTGCGGAGCATGTCGGAGGAGGAAAAGGGAATCGAGGTGAACTGCAGCTTCTGCAGCAGAAAATATCAATTCAGTTCGGACGAGATAAAGCAGCTGTATCAAATGTTATGTGATGACGCGAGGAAGTCGGGAGAGGGATTGCAATGAAGCACGGTTTTATTAAGGTGGCGGCGGTGACGCCGAAGATCAGGGTGGCAGACCCTGTTTATAACGCGGGAATCATCTGTGAGCGCATGGCCGAGGCCTGCGGGAAAGGCGCAAAGCTCATTGTCTTTCCTGAGCTGTGCCTGACGGGATATACCTGCGGTGATCTGTTCCTGCAGCCGCTCCTGCTGGAGGAGGCAAAGCGCCAGCTGTTGACCGTTGCGGAGGCAACGTCAGGCAGGGAAGCGCTGGTCCTGGTTGGACTGCCTCTGGAGTACGGCGGAAAGCTCTACAATGTGGCCGCAGTATTGCAGGACGGCAAGGTGCTTGGACTGGTGCCCAAGACCAATATCCCTACTTACGCGGAATTCTACGAGGGCCGTTACTTTGATGAGGGAGACTGGCGGTGCCGGGATATCGAGATCGGCGGTCAGAGGACCGGTATAGGCGCCAATATGCTGTTCTTCTGCCGGGACATGCCTGGCTTTGTCCTGGGCTGTGAGATCTGTGAGGATCTTTGGGTAGCGGATCCGCCAAGCACCTCCCACGCGCTGGAGGGTGCTACTGTGATCGCTAATCTTTCCGCTTCCAATGAGACGGTGGGAAAGGACGAGTACAGAGAGCTTCTTGTGAGGTCTGCCAGCGCCCGGATGATAAGCGGCTACGTCTACGCCTCCGCAGGGGAGGGGGAATCCACGCAGGATGTGGTATTTGGCGGCCATAATTTAATTGCCGAGAACGGTACGATCCTTGCTCAGGCGAAAAAGTTCGGGAGTGAGACGGTCTACGCGGATCTGGACCTGGAACGGATCCTCTCCGAGAGGCGGCGCATGAGTACCTTTGAGGGCAGGATAGGAAAGCAGCGTCACAGGCACACGGCAGAAGAAGACTATGTGAGAGTCGGTTTTGGCTGGACACTGGAGGAAACACGGCTGGAGCGCACCTTCGCCTGTATGCCTTTTGTGCCTGCGGATGAGGAGAAACGCAGGATGCGCTGCGAAGAGATTCTCTCGATCCAGTCCTGCGGGCTGAAAAAGAGAATGGAGCACACGAACTGCAGGACTGCGGTGATCGGCATATCCGGAGGCCTGGATTCCACGCTGGCCCTGCTTGTGACGGTCAGGACATTCGATCTGCTGGGGCTTGACAGGAAAGGGATCCTGGCGGTGACGATGCCGTGCTTTGGCACTACGGGCAGGACTTACGACAATGCCTGCAGGCTGTCGAAGGCGCTGGGCGCAGAGCTTTTGGAGGTGGATATCAGGGAGGCTGTGAACCTTCATTTCCGGGATATCGGTCAGGAGCCCGGCAGACAGGATGTGACTTATGAGAATGTTCAGGCCAGAGAGCGCACCCAGGTGCTCATGGATATTGCCAACCAACGGGGCGGCCTGGTGATCGGGACCGGTGATATGTCGGAATTGGCGCTGGGATGGGCGACCTACAACGGAGATCATATGTCCATGTACGGTGTCAACGCGGGCGTGCCCAAAACCCTGGTCCGTCACCTGGTAAGGTATCATGCGGATACCTGCGGGGACAGAGAAATGAAGGAAATCCTGGAGGATGTGCTGGAGACGCCGGTGAGTCCGGAACTCTTACCGCCGGTGGACGGAGCGATCGGCCAGAAGACGGAGGACCTGGTGGGACCTTACGAGCTTCACGACTTTTTCCTGTACTATATGCTGCGCTGCGCTTTCCCGCCCGACAAAGTATATCGGGTGGCAAAATCCGCCTTTCAGGGACTGTATGACCGGGAAACGATCCTGAAGTGGCTGAAGGTATTTTATAAAAGATTTTTCAGTCAGCAGTTCAAGCGGTCCTGTCTGCCGGACGGGCCCAAGGTGGGAAGCGTGGCCGTATCGCCCAGAGGCGACCTGCGAATGCCGTCCGATGCCTGCGCGCGGCTCTGGCTGGAGCAGCTTGACGGGATACAGGACCAAGACGCCGGATAACCGAGTTATCCGGCGTCTTGTACGCAAAAGACCTGTGGCTGAAAAGTATTGACGACACGCGACTGTCCCGCAGGGTCACTGCGGCGTCTGGGTGGCGGTCGGTACAGGCGATGCGGTGGCCTTGCTGAGAGAATTCCGAATGGCCTCCAGGAGTACGAGGGAGGTATATTTGCTGTCGGCTGTGTAGGTGACCTGATCCAGGGATTGCAGATCGTACACCTGCCGGCAGATGGAGTCGAAAGTCGGTTCCAACAGCGGATACATGGTAGTGACGGCATCATTCAGGTTGACCATGCGTATGGAGGTGATGGAATCCTTATCCACGATGACTTCCACGTCGATGGCCTGGCTGCCAAGCACCAGTTCGGTGGTGTATATGCCGGGTATGTAGAGGGAATCCGAGTCTGCTTCATCCGTTGCGCTGCCTGAAGGCTGTGAGCTCTCTTTTTTGGGAAGAAACATCACCACGAGCAGGACTATGAACAGGATGCCCAAGGCTGCGAAGATTCCGGTATAGATCAGTTCTTTCATATGAAGTACGACAATTTTGGTTTTTGCACTCATCCCTATTCCCCTTAAACTCTTTCTGGACATTTTTTCTTTATAATAGATATGTGGGCATTCGGAGAAATATGCCATTGACAAGGTGCGCCAGCTGTTGCTATAGTGGTTACGGGGCAAAGGCGTCCCGGTATCCGGGAGCTGGCCCCTTTGTGCGTTTAGGAGCCGGAGATGAGATGAATGGAGGATTTGTCTTATGAAGAATTACACAAAGGAAGATGTTTTGAGAATCGTGGAGGAAGAGGATGTGGAGTTCATCCGCCTGCAGTTCACGGATATGTTCGGCAATCTGAAAAATATAGCCGTCACTGCAAATCAGCTGGAGAAGGCGCTCGACAACAAATGCATGTTCGACGGCTCCGCGATCGACGGTTTTGTGGCGGTCGAAGAGTCGGATATGTGCCTGCATCCCGATCTGTCTACTCTTGCGATCTTCCCCTGGAGACCTCAGCAGGGCAAGGTGGCCAGACTGATCTGCGATGTGTATCATCCCGACGGAAGGCCTTTTGCCGGCGATCCCAGGTATGTGCTGAAGAAGGCCATCGGGGAGGCCAGTGAGCTGGGCTATACATTTGAGGTCGGGCCGGAATGTGAGTTCTTTCTGTTCAATACCGACGAGAACGCCATGCCCACTACGGATACCCATGAGCAGGCGGGATATTTTGATATCGGCCCCCTGGACGGCGGGGAGAACGCCCGGCGTGACATCGTCATGAATCTGGAGGATATGGGAGTGATCATTGAAGCGTCCCATCACGAGATGGCGCCCGCGCAGCATGAGCTGGATCTCCGCTACAACGAGGCGCTGGCCGCCGCAGACAACATCATGACCTTCAAGCTGGCCGCGCGGACCATTGCAAAGCGCCACGGGCTGCATGCCACCTTTATGCCCAAGCCGAAGACGGGAGTGAACGGTTCCGGCATGCATATCAACATGTCCCTGCACAAGGACGGAAAGAATATATTTGAGGATAAGAGCGACGCCAACGGTCTGAGCCGGGAAGCGTACTATTTCATCGGCGGGATCATGAAGCATATAAAAGGAATGGCCGCCGTCACCAATCCCCTGATCAATTCCTACAAGAGGCTGGTCCCCGGCTATGCGGCTCCGGTGTATATCGCCTGGAGCGCCACGAACCGCAGCCCGCTGATCAGAATACCCGCCCAGGGAGGAGCCGGCACGCGCATCGAGCTGAGAAGTCCGGATTCGGCATCCAATCCCTACCTGACCCTGGCGGTCTGCCTGAAGGCAGGATTGGACGGAATCATAAATAAGATAGAGCCGCCCGAAAGCGTGGACTGCAATATCTACACCATGACGGATACCGAGCGGAAGGCGCTGAACATCGATCATCTTCCCGGCACTCTGATGGAAGCCATCGAGGAGATGCGCAAGGATGCGCTGATCATGGAAATACTGGGAGATCACATAGCGCAGAACTATTCTGACGCCAAGGAGGCCGAATGGCACAAATATCGTGCCAATGTCTCCGAATGGGAGATACAGGAATATTTATACAGGTACTAGATTCTCTTTATTCAGATACTTGCGGATAAGGAGGTGGACGGTTGACAAATATAATTGTTGTGCTGCCCAAGCTGGAGGACGCCAAGGGTATCAAAAACATACTGGTGCGCAACGGCTTCTCTGTGGCGGGCGTCTGCACCACAGGCGCGCAGGCCATCAGCCAGGCGGACGGCCTGAGCAACGGCATCGTAGTCTGCAGCTACAAGCTGGTAGATATGGTGTATTCCGAACTGTATGAATGTCTTCCTCCCGGCTTTGAAATGCTGCTCATGGCATCCGATCACCTGCTCAGCCAGTGTGAGAACAGCGGCATTGTCTGTCTCTCCATGCCTCTCAAGGTCAACGATCTGGTGAGCACGGTGGGAATGCTGGCGGAGAGTGTTTCGAGAAGAAGGCGGAAGGCCCGCTCCGTTCCAAGGGTGCGGAGCGCGGAGGAGACGGCGACGATAGACGAAGCCAAGGAGCTTTTGATGGGACGAAATCATATGACGGAGGAGGAAGCGCACCGCTATCTGCAAAAATGCAGCATGGACAGCGGTACTAATATGGTGGAGACGGCACATATGGTATTATCAATGATGAAGGAGTGAATCATCTTCTGAAAATTGCATAATGGGAGGACGGTAGAGTGAAGTTTACCAAGATGCAGGGCTGCGGCAACGACTATGTGTATGTAAACGGCTTTACAGAGAAGATTTCCCAGGCCCGGAAGCCGGAGCTGGCCCGCAGGATCAGCGACAGGCATTTTGGGGTGGGCGCAGACGGACTGATCTTTATCAATCCTACCAAAGAGGCAGATTTTGAAATGGAGATGTACAATGCGGACGGAAGCCGCGCCGAAATGTGCGGCAACGGCATCCGCTGCGTGGGTAAGTATGTATATGACAAAGGACTGACAGACAAAGAACAGATCGCCGTCATAAGTGCCGGAAGGATAAAATATCTGAAGCTGTTCGTGGAGGGCGGAGAGTCCGGCTGCCGGGGAGAGGTCACCGGAGTGAGGGTGAACATGGGTCCCCCCGTCCTGGATCCCCGAAGGATTCCGGCTGCCGTAAAAGGCGGCCGTGTGGTGAACGAGCCGATCCGTGCAGGCGGCCGGGAATACCGCGTGACCTGTGTGTCCATGGGAAATCCCCACGCGGTGCTCTTTGTGCGGGGAGTTGCAGGGCTTAAACTGGATCGCATCGGCCCTCTGTTTGAAAATCATGCGCTGTTTCCCGAAAGGATCAATACGGAATTTGTGGAGGTCATTGACAGGAAGACCGTCCTCATGCGGGTCTGGGAGCGGGGGACGGGGGAGACGCTGGCCTGCGGCACCGGCTGCTGCGCCGCGGCGGTGGCCGGCGTACTGAATGATTTGACGGATGACAAAATAACGGTTAAACTATTGGGAGGAACCCTGGAGATCGAGTGGGACAGGAAGAGCGATCTGGTCTATATGACCGGGCCGGCGGCTCTGGTCTTTGAGGGGGAAATAAAAGCGTGAAGGCGGACCTTCAGTGCAAAGACGCGCAAAGAAGCATAAAAATACAGTTTACGGGAGGAAAAGTCATATGTTCAAGCTCAATGATAATTATCTGAAGCTGCCCGGAAGTTACCTGTTTTCCACTATCGGGAAAAAGGTGAACGCATACAGTGCAGCGCACCCGGACAAAAGGGTCATCCGCCTGGGGATCGGCGATGTGACCCAGCCCTTGGCGCCTGCGATCATTCAGGCACTGCATAAGGCGGTGGATGAGATGGGAAAAGCGGAGACCTTTCGGGGCTACGCGCCCGATCTGGGATACGAATTTCTGAGAAATGCCATTGCGGAGAACGATTATAAGGCGAGGGGCTGTACGGTTTCGGCGGACGAGATATTTGTGTCTGACGGAGCAAAATGCGATTCCAGCAACATTCAGGAGATCTTCAGCGTGGACAACAGGATCGCCGTGTGCGATCCGGTATATCCCGTATATGTGGATTCCAATGTGATGGCCGGCAGGACCGGTACCTACGACAAAAATACCGAGATCTGGAGCGATGTGATCTATATGCCCTGCACGGCGGAGAACAGCTTCGCACCTCAGCTGCCCAAAGAGACGCCGGATCTTATTTACCTTTGTTTTCCCAACAATCCCACCGGGGCTACCCTGACAAAGGCACAGCTTCAGGAGTGGGTGGATTATGCAAATAAGACAGGCGCCGTGATCATTTATGATGCGGCCTACGAGGCCTATATCTCCGAGGAGGACGTTCCTCACAGCATCTATGAGTGCGAGGGTGCCAGGACCTGTGCCATTGAGCTCCGCTCATTCTCCAAAAATGCGGGATTTACCGGTGTCCGGCTGGGCTTTACCGTCATTCCGAAGGAGCTGAAATGCGGCGATGTGGCTCTGCACGGCCTGTGGGCAAGACGCCACGGCACAAAGTATAACGGTGCCCCCTACATCGTTCAGAGAGCCGGCGAGGCTGTGTACTCAGAAGAGGGCAAGGCCCAGCTGAAGGAGCAGGTCGCTTACTATATGAACAACGCAAGCTATATCTACAACGGTCTGAAGGAGGCGGGCTTCACGGTGTCCGGCGGTGTCAATGCGCCGTATATCTGGCTGAAGACCCCGGACGGCATGACCAGCTGGGAATTCTTTGACTATCTCCTGGAAAATGCCAACGTGGTAGGAACTCCCGGATCCGGCTTTGGCCCCAGCGGTGAGGGCTATTTCCGACTGACCGCATTCGGCAGCTACGAAAACACCGTGGAGGCTGTGGATAGGATCAGAGCGATGAGGCTGTAATTAAGTTCGGAAATTTAGTAATTTAATCTTGCAAAGTGTTAAAAAGTGTGATAGGATAACTCACAAATCAAGAAATGCAGTGAAGGAGACTCTTGACGGGAAAAGCGACAGGAAGACGGCGTCACCGACTGAAAGCGCTGTCAGTGGGAACCGTCGAAGGGAACACTCCGGAGCAGGCCGCCTGAACGCTGTAGAGTGCTAGGACGGCACGTGGGGCGCGCGTTAAGTGCAAGAGAGGAACCGCCGAGGATACCTTTGATGGAAGGAACGGCTGTTCAATGCGGGTGGTACCGCGGATAATTTAAATTATTCGTCCCGGAATACAGACAACTGTGTTCCGGGATCTTTATTTGCCCGGAGCGCGAGCGGCGGCTTCGGGACGTATGTCCCTGTCCCGAAGGCCGGCAGAAAGGAAGGGTGCGAGACAAATGGACATCAGGAACTGTTACAGAGATCTGACGATCAAAGAAATCGGAGAGCAGCATATCGGAGAGACGCTGCGGGTCGCGGGATGGGTGGAGAACATTCGTGACCACGGCGGCGTCTCGTTCATCGATCTGCGTGACATGTACGGCGTGCTGCAGGTGGTGCTGCGCGATGCTCAGCTGCTGAAGGGCCTCACAAGGGAGACCTGCGTCAGCATCTGCGGCCCGGTAGAAAAACGTGACGAGGACACCTACAACCCAAGGCTTCTCACCGGGACCATAGAGCTGGAGGCCAGGGAGATCACCGTGCTCGGCAAGGTATATCGGCAGCTTCCCTTTGAGGTGATGACCTCCAAGGAGACCAGAGAGGAGGTGCGCCTCCAGTACCGCTATCTGGACCTGAGGAATGCCAAGGTGCGGGACAGCATTCTCTTTCGCTCCCAGGTCATTGCTTTTCTGCGCTGCAAGATGACGGAGATGGGCTTTGTGGAGATCCAGACCCCCATTCTCTGCGCATCCTCTCCGGAGGGAGCCAGAGACTATATTGTCCCCTCCCGCCGCTTCAAGGGGAAATTTTATGCGCTGCCCCAGGCGCCTCAGCAATATAAGCAGCTGCTGATGGCCTCCGGTTTTGACAGATATTTTCAGATCGCTCCCTGCTTTCGCGACGAGGATGCAAGGGCGGACCGCTCGCCCGGCGAGTTCTACCAGTTGGATTTCGAGATGAGCTTCGCCACTCAGGAGGACGTGTTCAAAGTGGGCGAGGAGGTGCTCTCCGCTGTCTTTGAAAAGTTCGCCCCGGAGGGCGCAGCGGTGACAAAGGCGCCGTATCCCGTTATCAGTTACAGACAGGCCATGCTGGAATTCGGCACCGACAAGCCGGATCTGCGCAATCCGCTGCGGATCATTGATGTGACGGACTTTTTCCAGAAATGTACCTTTAAACCCTTTCTCGGACGCACCGTGCGCGCCATCAGGGTCCATGCGGACATGAGCAAGGGCTTTCATGAAAAGCTGCTGCAATTTGCCACCTCTATGGGAATGGGAGGTCTGGGCTATCTGGAGGTCGCGGAGGATCTGTCCTACAAGGGCCCCATCGATAAATTCATTCCGGAGGAGCTCAAGGGCGTCCTCAGGGAACAGGCGCATCTGGAGGCGGGCGACACTATTTTCTTCATCGCCGATAGGGAGGAAAAAGCAAATTATTATGCAGGCAAGCTGCGCACGGAGCTGGGAGAGAAGCTGGAGCTCATCGAGAAGAATGCCTTCCGCTTCTGTTATGTGAATGACTTTCCCATGTACGAGCTGGATCCTGACACAAAAAAGCCGGCCTTCACCCACAATCCTTTTTCCATGCCGCAGGGCGGTCTTGAGGCGCTCAACACTAAGGATCCGCTGGATATCCTGGCCTATCAGTACGACATTGTGTGCAACGGTGTAGAGCTGTCTTCCGGGGCGGTGAGGAACCATGATATGAATATCATGGTCAGGGCGTTCGAAATCGCGGGCTACGACGAGGAGACGCTGAAGGCAAAATTCGGAGCGCTCTATCAGGCATTTCAGTTCGGCGCGCCTCCTCACGCAGGTATGGCTCCCGGCGTGGACAGAATGCTGATGCTGCTTCGGGGCGAGGAGAACATCCGCGAGGTCATAGCTTTCCCGATGAGCGGTTCGGGGCAGGATCTCATGTGCAACGCTCCCGGCGAGGTGACGGAACAGCAGCTGCGCGAAGTGCATATCAAGGTCAGGGAGTAAGGGGGAACAGGCGGAAATGTCAAATATTATTACGGATGAAACGATAGACTACGTGGGCATTCTGGCAAAGCTGGACCTCTCCGGTGAGGAGAAAGAGCAGGCCAAAAAGGACATGGGCAGAATGCTGGACTATATTGATAAGCTGAACGAACTGGACACCTCCGGTGTGGAGCCCATGTCTCATGCGTTCCCGGTGAAGAATGTGTTCCGGGAGGATGTGGTGACGAACGGGGACGGCAGCGAAACGACGCTGAGGAACGCGCCGGAGGAAAAGGACTCTATGTTCGTAGTGCCCAAGACATTTGACTGACACTGTGTTTTTGACCGACACTGGATCTTCGGTATCCCGCACTGATCTGCGTGAAGAAGGATCGGTGCAGAAAAGAGGTAACTATGGAGCTTTTATCCCTTTCGGCTGTGGAACTTGGAACAGCCATACGAGAAGGAAGGACCACGGCCGTGGAAGCCATGGAGGCCGTGCTTGCGAGAATAGAGGAAAAGGAGAGCCTGTACAACTGCTATATAACTGTGGACCGCGACGGCGCCCTGAGCAGAGCGGCGGATGTGCAGAGGAGGATCGAGGCGGGGGAGCTGACCGGCCCTCTGGCCGGCGTTCCGGTGGCAATTAAGGATAATCTGTGTACGGAAGGGCTTCTGACCACCTGCGCATCCAAAATACTGGAGAACTATGTGCCGACCTTCTCCGCCGAGGCGGTCCTGAACCTGGAGAGGGCAGGAGCGGTCCTTATCGGCAAGACCAATATGGATGAGTTCGCCATGGGATCCACCACGGAGACCTCCGCTTACGGCGTCACAAGAAATCCCGCGGATCCGGAGCATGTGCCCGGCGGTTCCTCCGGCGGCTCCGCTGCGGCGGTGGCATCCGGAGAGTGCTTTTTTGCGCTGGGCTCCGATACCGGCGGCTCCATCCGCCAGCCGGCTTCCTTCTGCGGCGTTGTGGGAATGAAGCCCACCTACGGCACCGTTTCCCGATATGGCCTGGTGGCCTACGGCTCCTCCCTGGATCAGATCGGTCCCCTGAGCAGGACGGTGGAGGACTGTGCCGTGATTCTGGAGGCCATCGCCTCCCATGACGTGAAGGATTCCACCTCCGTGGAGAGACAGGACACGGATTTTACGTCGGCGCTGGTGAGAGATGTAAAGGGTATGCGCATCGGCATTCCGAGAGATTATTTCGGGGAAGGGCTGGATCCGGAGGTGAGGGCGGCGGTCCTGCAGGCGGCGGAGCTGCTGAAGGAAAACGGAGCCGTGGTGGAGGAGTTTGACCTAAGCCTGGTGGATTACGCAATTCCTGCTTATTATACCATCGCCGCCGCCGAGGCAAGCTCTAACCTGGAGCGCTTCGACGGCATCAAATACGGATACCGCGCCGAGGCGGAGGGACTTCATCAGATGTATAAGAAGACACGCTCCCAGGGCTTCGGCCCTGAAGTAAAGCGCAGGATCATGCTGGGAAGCTTTGTCTTGAGCTCCGGCTATTACGACGCATACTATCTGAAGGCCCTGCGGGTGAAAGCCATGATCAAAGGGGCCTTCGATGAGGCATTTGGAAAATATAACTGTATTCTGGGCCCCGCGGCGCCTACCACTGCACCCAGACTGGGTGAAAGCCTGTCGGATCCCATAAAAATGTATCTGGGCGATATCTATACCATCGCCGTAAATCTTGCAGGCCTGCCGGGCATATGTGTGCCCTGCGGAACGGATAAAAAGGGCCTGCCCATAGGCCTGCAGCTGATCGGAGACTGCTTCCGTGAGAAAGATCTGATCCGGGCCGCTTACACATATGAGCAGCTGAGGAAGGAGGGAAAGTAGATGGCTAAGGAATACGAGACCGTCATCGGCCTGGAGGTGCATGTGGAGCTTGCTACCAGGACAAAGATCTTCTGCGGATGCTCCACGGCCTTCGGCGGCAGTCCCAATTCCCATACCTGTCCGGTGTGCACCGGCATGCCCGGCTCTCTGCCCGTGTTGAACAGGAAGGTGCTGGAACATGCGGTGGCGGTAGGTCTGGCTACCAACTGCAGCATTACCCGCTACTGCAAATTCGACAGAAAAAATTACTTTTATCCCGACAACCCGCAGAACTACCAGATATCGCAGCTCTACCTGCCCATCTGCCGCGACGGCTGGGTGGAGATCGACACCCCGGAGGGCGCGAAAAAGATAGGCATCCACGAAATTCACATGGAGGAGGATGCGGGCAAGCTGATCCACGACGAGTGGGAGGACTGCACCCTGGTGGACTACAACCGCTCCGGCGTGCCGCTGATCGAGATCGTGTCGGAGCCGGATATGCGAAGCGCCGAGGAGGTCATCGCCTATCTGGAAAAGCTGCGTCTGATCATTCAGTATCTGGGGGCCAGCGACTGCAAGCTTCAGGAGGGCTCCATGCGTGCGGACGTGAATCTCTCCGTTCGGGAAAAGGGGGCGGCCGCATTCGGCACCCGGACCGAAATGAAGAACCTGAATTCCTTCAGGGCCATCGCCCGCGCCATTGAGGGGGAGAGGAGCCGTCAGATCGATCTGCTGGAGGCGGGGGAGCCCGTGGTTCAGGAGACCAGGAGATGGGACGATGCGAAGGAGACCTCTTATGCCATGCGCTCCAAGGAGGATGCGCAGGACTACCGCTATTTCCCGGATCCGGATCTGGCTCCGGTGAGCATCAGCGACGAGTATCTGGAGGAGATCCGGTCAAGACAGCCGGAATTCCGGACGGAAAAGATGAAGCGGTACAAGGAAGAATTTGAGCTGCCCGATTATGATATTGAGATCATCACGGGCTCAAAGCACATGGCGGATATTTTTGAGGCCACGGTGGCCCTGGGAAGTCAGCCTAAGAAAGTGTCCAATTGGCTCATGGTGGAGACGCTGCGCCTTTTGAAAGAAAGGGGAATGGATCCTGAGGATATCCGTTTTTCACCGGAAAATCTTGCAAAACTGATCGACCTCACGGAGAGCAGAGCGATCAATTCCACGGTGGCCAAGGAGGTCTTTGAGGTCATGTTCGAGGAGGATATCGATCCGGAAGAGTATGTGGAAAAGAAAGGGCTGAAAATGGTCAGTGACGAAGGAGCCCTGCGTAGGACCGTGGAGGAGGTCATCGCCGCAAATCCCCAGTCCGTTCAGGACTATCGCAACGGCAAGGAAAAGGCTATCGGTTTTCTGGTGGGCCAGACAATGAAAGCCATGAAGGGAAAGGCAGATCCCGGCAGCGTGAACAGGCTGCTGAAGGAATTGCTGTAGACGGAAGGAATGATTTATTTTTATTGCATGACAAAATCAATGAACCGGGAAGCCGTCTGGGGGTGGCCGGTATTGGACAACACGCTCAGCACTACGTCATCGCTCAGAAAATAGTAGTTATCCGTCAGAGCGCAGTCCTTTTTCAAAAAAATGCCTACGGGGACAGGCTGCTCCATCTCCTCAGGCTTGCGGGGATCCGGGTAAGCCGGGATAAAGTCATTTTCCGAGTCCGGCATGCTCTGTTTCAGCTCCTGCACCACGGACCAGTCTACGTAATAGAAATACGGTTCATAGAGCTTTAGCTGTTCCGGAGTCAGAAAATCCCTCAGATCGTAAAAAAGATCGGCGTTGGCATAGTGCCGGATAGAGTTGGTATCCGTAAGCATCACATCCAGGTTGCCCGCCGCAATATAGATCATCAGCTGCTGGGAGGCTGCCGCCAGCGTCTCCGGATTTCCCTGTGTCTCGCTGATGATGATGCTGGTGTCAAAATCCGCTTCGTAAGCGTCTGTGTCGATTCCGGCGTATTCCGTAAAGCTCTGTGTATATTGCTTCGCGTTCTCGCCCGGTGCCGCATTCAGCAGGCAGGCATAAAAGGCTGTCTCCTTTTGGTTCGCAAAATGCACTGCAAGAGAGATGACCGCGAGCAGGATCAGTACTGCGGCGATCACGTACCACTTGTAATAATAGACAAAATAGGAAAGCTTCTGCTTCGGCGTACCGTTCCTGACCGCATCCCGCTCCTTCTGAAATTCGTCCATCACAGGCATGGTATCACCACCTTTCTGCTCCATGCTCGTGCTATTGTACATGATACGTGCATACGCAAAAAATGTCAATGATCCGTTTCTTACCGGATTCTAAAAAACAGAGAAAAAGTTATTGTTTTGGGAAAGTTGCCTTGCAACTTGTCCCAAGTTGTTATATCATGATTATGTAGCCTGTTTTTGGCAAAAGGAAGGGAACGGAGGACCGCGATGAATGACGTATATGTAGAGTGCCTGGTGAAGCAGAAGACTTCTCTCAAGGCCAGAATTCTCCAAATTTTTCTGATCGTATTGGCAGTCATCTTCTTTTTTGCGACGCCCTTTGTTTATGCTGCATTCTTTCTGATGCTTCTCGCGGCAGGCGGTGCATATCTGGTGTATCTGTTCACCAATCTTGAGTACGAATATCTGTATCTGGACAGAGAGCTGACGGTGGACAAGGTGATGGCCAGATCCCGCAGAAAGAGGATAGGCACCTACGGTCTGGACAGGATAGAGATCATGGCGCCTGTCAACAGTCACCGTCTGGACAGCTATAAGAACCGCCCTGTAAAGGTAAAGGACTACAGTGTCGGCGAGGAGCTGCAGCCGGACCTGCGCTATGCCATGTATTTTGAGGGCGGAGAAAAAATTATCCTGAGCCCGTCCCCCGAACTGATCAAGGCCATGAAAAACGCGGCACCGCGCAAGATATTTAGCGATTAAACATTTCTTGACACAGGGATAAAACTCTGTTAAACTCTTTTGAAATATTTATAACCCCGGCAGAGGCTCTCCGGGGTTATCAGATTATTGTACTGAAAACAAATACTGACAGGAGGATTGAAAATGGGACAGATTATCGGTGAGGGCATTACCTTTGACGACGTGCTGCTGGTACCCGCGTATTCGCAGGTGGTGCCGAATCAGGTGGATCTGACTACCTGGCTGACAAAGAAGATCAAGCTGAACATTCCTATGATGAGCGCAGGGATGGATACCGTTACGGAGCACCGCATGGCCATCGCCATGGCACGGCAGGGCGGTATCGGCATCATTCACAAGAATATGTCCATTGAGGCGCAGGCTGAGGAAGTGGACAAGGTGAAGCGCTCCGAGAACGGCGTCATCACGGATCCGTTCTCTCTGACTCCTGAACATACGCTGGGCGATGCGGACGCGCTCATGGGGAAATTTCGCATTTCCGGTGTGCCCATTACGGAGGGCAGGAAGCTGGTCGGTATCATTACGAACCGCGATCTGAAGTTCGAGACGGATTTTACCAAGAAGATCAAGGAGTCCATGACCAGTGAGAATCTGATCACCGCCCACGAGGGCATCACGCTGGAGGAGGCAAAAAAGATCCTCGCCGCCGCCAGAAAGGAAAAGCTGCCCATTGTGGACGACGAATTTAACCTGAAGGGACTTATTACCATCAAGGACATTGAAAAGGCCATCAAGTATCCTCTTGCGGCGAAGGACTCTCAGGGCAGACTGCTCTGCGGGGCGGGCGTAGGGATCACGGCGAACGTGCTGGACCGTGTCGGCGCTCTTGTGGATGCAAAGGTCGATGTGGTCGTGCTGGACAGCGCGCACGGACATTCCCAGAATGTCTTGAACTGCCTGCGGATGATCAAGGAAAAATATCCCGATCTGCAGGTGGTGGCGGGAAACGTGGCCACCGGCGAGGCAACGAAAAGTCTTATTGAAAACGGTGCGGATGCGGTAAAAGTAGGTATCGGACCCGGCTCCATCTGTACCACACGTGTGGTCGCAGGCATCGGTGTGCCTCAGATCACGGCCATTATGAACTGCTACAGCGTTGCCAAGGAATATGACATTCCCATCATCGCGGACGGGGGCATCAAGTATTCCGGCGACATCACCAAGGCTCTGGCAGCAGGCGGCAGTGTCTGCATGATGGGCAGTATGTTCGCGGGATGCGAGGAGAGCCCAGGGGATTACGAGCTGTTCCAGGGCAGAAAGTACAAGGTATACCGCGGCATGGGCTCCATCGCGGCCATGGAGAACGGAAGCAGGGACCGCTATTTCCAGGAAAATGCGAAAAAGCTTGTCCCGGAGGGAGTGGAAGGCCGTGTGGCATACAAGGGAGAAGTGGAGGATACGGTATTCCAGCTGCTTGGCGGTCTGCGGTCCGGCATGGGCTACTGCGGGGCAGCCAGCCTTCAGGAGCTGAGGGACAACGGAAAATTTGTCAAGATATCCGCGGCCTCTTTGAAGGAGAGCCATCCTCACGATATACATATTACCAAGGAAGCTCCAAACTACAGCGTGGACGAATAGACGTGGAGGAGTTATTTTGCAAAACATTTCCAACGAGTTGATCGATCAGAAGGAGTTACAGCATTTTCAGGAGGATTTCTGCAAAGCCACCGGACTGTGCGCTTACTGTCTGGACAGTGAGGGCAATAGGATCACGGACATTACCGGCAGCGAGGAGCAGAGGGAGCGCATCCGGAGCTATCAGAGCCGCCCTCAGGTCAAGCTGGTCCTGGAGAGAGTGTGGGACGGTTCGCTGGAGGATCTGGCGATAGAGGATGTCGGTGAAGACGGCGACAAGGTGGCGGCGATGGCCGTGCGCCTGGAAGGGAAAACTCAGCTGTACTGGCTTGTCTTTATGGTAAGGCCCGGTCGCAAGGCAGAGGGAATGTATTTTCTGGACACTCTGGATCTGCTGCAGGATATCAGCAGTGCCCTGTTTGAGAACAAGGCGTCCAATATCGACGCGAAGTTAGACATCATGAGGAACCGTTCTGCGGAGCAGGAGCTGTACAGGCATGTCCGAAGCGCGGATTTTTCGGCTAAGATCGTGGAGCTTCTGGACAGCGGCGAGCATGAGGAAAGCCTCATGAAAAAATGGCTGGGCATACTCAGTGCCTATCTTCAGGTGGACTCGGCACAGATCTATCGACTTGCCCCACGGCCCGGCACTATGGATGTCATCTGTGAGTGGCTGGCGCCCGGAGTGAACTCCGTTTATGACAGGACCAGCAATCTTCCCGTTCCGCTCATTCTGAAGCACAAAAAGCTCATTGTGGCTTCCACCGGAGAAAAAGAGGTGGAATATTGGGACGAGATCCGCAAGCATCGGCTGCAGGCGGTCATAATCCTGCCCATAAGCAGCCGGGATGACGGCGGCGCCCTGATGCTGTCGCTGAACCACAGAAAGCGGCATGTGTGGGGACAGCAGGAGATAAAGTTCATTGACGATTCGGTGCGGGTACTGCAGAGCATTCTCGCCAGGAGGACGATGCAGAACCGTCTTAACGTCGCCCACAGGGCGTTGGAGATGGCGCTTGAAAATGTGGACTGTGCCATCTACGTGACGGACCGCAGGACAGGGAAGGAGCTGTTCTCCAACAGACAGCTGAAGGATACCTTTGCGAAGGAACTCAGCGAGGGCAGTTTTGTGCGGATGCTGGAGCAGGGGCTTTCGCAGGAGTGCACCGGCGGGACCTATGAGATCGATCATCTTCAGCAGGGCTGCTGGTACAGCCTGATCTTTAAGGAGATCACCTGGTCCAACGGAGAGCCGGCAAACCTATATTCCCTCTATGACATAACGGACAAAAAGCTTTATCAGCGCAGGATAGAGCAGCAGGCCTACACGGATCTGCTGACAGGGCTGTATAACAGGATGTGCTGTGAGAGAGATCTTGCCAGGCAGGCGGATCAGGCGAAAAAGGACGGAAAGACGGGGGCGCTCCTCTATCTGGATCTGGACGATTTCAAGCACATCAATGAAGGCCTGGGGCATCAGTACGGCGATGTGCTGCTCAAGGCCATATCCAATTCGCTGCAGAGGATTCCCGGCATTGAGGATACCTGCTATCGCATGGGAGGAGATGAGTTCGTCATCATCGTCTCCCCCGACCGCTATCCGGAATATGAAAGGATCGTCGCCGATATCGGGGCGATATTTGAACGCCCCTGGTTCCTGAAGGACTCGGATTATTACTGTACCATGAGCATGGGAAGCGTCCTTTTTCCCGACATGGGGGACAGCGTGCTGGATCTGGTCCAGAAGGCGGATATTGCCATGCACGAAGCCAAGAAGAGCGGCAAGAACAGGATCGTAGATTTTCGGCAGGATCTGCTTTCCGCCTCTGGGAAGCGGCTCAATATGGAAAAGAGCATGCGGGATGCCACCATGGAAGGATATGACGAATTTGAGGTCTATTACCAGCCGATCATGAATCTGAGAAAAGGCGGCGCCTGTGTGGGCGCAGAGGCGTTGATCCGCTGGAACAGCAACAAGCTGGGATTCATTCCGCCGGAAGAGTTCATTCCGCTTGCCGAGTATTTGGGCCTGATCAACCCCATCGGAAATCATGTGCTCAGGGAAGCATGCATGCAATGCCGGAAATGGAATGAGAACGGCCATCCGGATTACAGGGTGAATGTCAATCTGTCCGTGGTACAGCTTCTGCAGCCGGATGTGGTGGAGATCGTGGAGCAGATCCTTCAGGAGACGGGAATAACGCCTGAAAATCTGGTCCTGGAGGTGACGGAGAGTCTGGCGATCAACGATATGATGCGGATGAAGGAGATATTGAACCGCATTAAGGCGTTGGGCGTCAGGATCGCACTGGATGACTTCGGCACGGGATATTCGTCCCTGAACCACATCAGGGAAATTCCGTTCGATCTGCTCAAGATAGAGCAGAGCTTTGTGGAGGATCTGGAAAAGGATGCCTACGCTCAGGCTTTCATCAAGATGGTGGGAGAGCTGGCGGAGACCCTGGGGGTCGACGTGTGCGTGGAGGGCATCGAGACATCCGCCCAATATGATGTGGTCAGCAAAATGAATGTGTGTTATATCCAGGGCTTTTATTTTGACCGTCCTATGGAGCGGGACATTTTTGAACAGAAATATGTTGCAAACTCGGACAAAAACGAGTAAGATAATAGCAGCAGCTGCATGACTGGCGGAAATGGGAGTACCCATGGGGAGTGCAGCGGAAAATAAGCCGACCGCCTGGGCACCACCCGTCTTGTGATGCGCAGACGGTCGGTTCTGTTTTAAGGAGGAAAAATATGCTGCAACTGGATCAGGAACTGAAAGCCAACGAATATCCCGGCAGGGGAATCGTCATCGGACGTTCCGCTGACGGGAAATATGCCGTGACTGCCTATTTTATCATGGGGCGCAGCTCGAACAGCCGGAACCGCGTGTTCGTGACGGAGGGGGAAGGGATACGCACGGAAGCCTTCGACCCGTCCAAACTGGAGGATCCCAGTCTGATCATTTACGCTCCGGTGAGAGTGCTGAAGCATGATACGATAGTCACGAACGGAGACCAGACCGATACCGTCTACGACGGCCTGGCAGCGGGAAAGACCTTTGAACAGGCACTGCGCTGCCGTAAATTTGAGCCGGATGCTCCCAATTACACCCCCAGAATATCCGGTGTGATGCATATTGAGAACGGCAGGTACGATTACGCCATGTCCGTTTTGAAGAGCGACGGCGGCGACCCGTCCTGCTGCTGCCGTTACACCTTCGCTTACGACGCCCCCGCTCCCGGAGAAGGGCGGTTCCTCCATACCTACATGCATGACGGCGATCCTCTGCCCAGCTTTACGGGCGAGCCGAAGAAGGTCGGGATCGCGGGAGAGATCGACAGCTTTACGGAGCTTGTATGGAACAGTCTGAATCAGGACAACAAGGTCTCCCTGTTCGTGCGCTACATAGAGATTGCCACAGGGAAGTATGAGACCAGGATCGTGAATAAGAACCGATAACGGGCCCCAGGGCCGAAAAAAATCGAGACGGAGAAGAGAGAATGAAAGAGATCGAATTGAAATACGGATGCAATCCCAACCAAAAGCCTTCCAGGATCTATATGGAGGACGGAAGCGAGCTGCCGGTCAGCGTCCTGAACGGCAGACCCGGCTATATCAATTTTCTGGATGCCTTCAACGGCTGGCAGCTGGTGAGAGAGCTGCGGGAGGCCACCGGACTTCCGGCTGCGGCGTCCTTCAAGCATGTGTCTCCTGCGGGAGCTGCCGTGGGACTGCCTCTTGACAGCACGCTGGCAAAAATCTACTGGGTGGACGATCTGGGCGATCTGTCCCCTCTGGCGTGCGCATACGCAAGGGCAAGGGGAGCTGACAGAATGTCCTCTTTCGGAGACTTTATTGCGCTGTCTGACATTTGCGATGCGGATACCGCCAGACTCATCAAGAGAGAAGTGTCTGACGGCGTCATTGCGCCGGGCTACACGGAGGAGGCGCTGGCACTGTTGAAGGAGAAGAAGAAAGGAAACTATAACGTGCTCCAGATGGATGAGGACTATGTGCCCGGACCTCAGGAGAAAAAACAGGTCTACGGCATCACCTTTGAGCAGGGGCGGAACGAGCTGGATATCAACAGCGGTCTGCTGTCCAATATTGTGACGCGGAATCAGGAAATTCCTCAAAATGCTCTGATCGATATGAAGATCGCTCTGATTACCTTGAAATATACGCAGTCCAACTCCGTGTGCTATGTGAAGGACGGTCAGGCCATAGGTATCGGAGCAGGACAGCAGTCCAGGATCCACTGTACCCGCTTGGCCGGCTCCAAGGCGGATAACTGGTTCCTGCGGCAGTCGCCCCAGGTCATGGGACTGCAGTTCGCGGAGGGTCTTGGAAGGGCCGACAGGGATAACGCCATCGATGTATATATGGGCGATGAGTTCATGGACGTGCTTGCGGACGGCGTATGGGAAAAGACCTTCCGGGTAAAGCCGCCGGTGTTCACCCAGGAGGAGAAGCGGGCATGGCTGGACAGACTGCAGGATGTGACGCTGGGATCGGATGCCTTCTTCCCGTTCTCGGACAATATTGAAAGAGCGAGAAAGAGCGGTGTAAAATATGTTGTTCAGCCGGGAGGCTCCGTCAGGGACGACGCGGTGATCGACTGCTGCAACAAATATAATATGGTGATGGCATTTACCGGCATGCGCCTGTTTCATCACTGATCTGAACCGACGAACCTGATTGGATATGAACGGAGAAATTCTATGAAATTATCGGACCTGGAAAAATACGGCAGGATAACCATTCAATGTCATGACAATCCGGATGCAGATGCCCTTGCCTCCGGCTACGGTCTGTACTGTTATTTTCAAAGCAGGGGAAAAGATGTGCATCTTGTGTACAGCGGCAGGACCCAGATACAGAAGTCGAATCTGCGCCTGATGGTGGAAAAGCTGAAGCTGCCGGTGGAATATGTGCAGCCGAGGAATCAGGGCCCCGCGTCGGTGGAGGGGCTGTTGATCACGGTGGACTGCCAGTACGGAGCCGGCAATGTGACCGGGCTCACTGCGGATCATATTGCCATTATCGATCATCACCAGGTGGAGACGAAAAATATTGAGCTCAGCGTTATCAGTCCGAATCTGGGAAGCTGTTCCACACTTGTGTGGAAGATGCTGACGGACGAGGGATTTGCCGTGGACAGTGACGCAAGCCTGGGCACGGCCCTCTACTACGGTCTGTATACGGATACCAATCAATTTTCGGAGCTGTACAATCCTCTGGACATGGATATGCGGGAGGCGCTGAACCCGGATAAGAGTCTTATCACTCTGTTCCGGAATTCCAATCTTTCTTTAAAAGAGCTGGAGATTGCCGGCATTGCCATGATCCGGTACAGCTATAATGACGACTATGAGTTCGCAGTCATCAAGGCGCAGCCCTGTGATCCCAATATTTTGGGCCTGATCAGTGATTTCCTGCTGCAGGTGGATGCGATCAAGAGCTGTGTCGTGTTCAACGAGGTGCCGGACGGTTACAAATTTTCCGTGCGCAGCTGCATTAAAGAGGTGAACGCCAGTGAACTGGCTGCCTTTCTGGCCAAGGATATCGGCTCCGGAGGCGGACATTACGAGAAGGCGGGAGGCTTTATCAGCCGGTGGCGCTATGAAAAAAATTTTCCCACGCTGCATACGGAGGCTTACTTTAACAACCGCATGACACAGTATTTTGACAGCTTTGAGCTGATCTATGCGGAGGAATATCAGGCGGACATAGGCAGCATGAAAAAATATAAGAAGCGCAGGATACCCGTGGGCTATGTGAAGGCGGACGAGGTGCTCCCTGTGGGTACGCCCATCACCATCCGTACTCTGGAGGGGGATATCGACCTGACGGTGGAGGAGGATCTCTACATCATCATCGGACTGAAGGGAGAGGTATATCCCAACCGGCGGGAAAAATTCCGGCGTTCCTATGAAATTGTGGATCAAAAGTACCGCCACGGCGGGGAGCTGGAGTATACGCCCACGATCAAGGACCGCGCGGAAGGCAGCACACTGCGCCTGACGGATTACGCCCGCGTCTGCGTGCCCACCGGAGAAGTAAAGATCTACGCAAAGGAGCTGGAAAAGGGAGTCAAGGTGTTCACCGCCTGGGACAAGGAGAAATATATGCAGGGCCAGCCGGGAGATTATCTGGCGGTCCGCTGCGACGACCTTCACGATGTGTATGTCGTGGAAAGAAACATTTTTGGTGAGAGCTATGATGAAACAGTATGAATACGATGCATTTATCAGTTACAGGCACACGGAGCCGGATAAATATGCGGCGGAGCTGCTGCACAGACAGATGGAAGCGTTCCGGCTGCCCGGAAAACTCTCCAGGACACAGACGGATGGCCGAAAGCGCATAAACCGTGTCTTTCGGGACAAGGACGAACTGCCGCTGACCGATAATCTGGAGGACCCCATCATGCGGGCGCTGGCTTCGTCGGAATTCCTGATCGTGATCTGTTCCCCCAGGATCAGACAATCCCTGTGGTGCAAAAAGGAGATAGAGACCTTTATTGGTATGCACGGCCGCGAGAAGGTCCTGGCGGTGCTTATCGAGGGCGAGCCGTCGGAGTCGTTCCCGGATGAGCTCCTGTACCGGGAGGAGACCGTGACGGAGGCCGACGGAACCACGCATACTGAGCGGATTCCCGTGGAACCGCTTGCGGCAGATATCCGGGGAAAAGATAAAAGGGCCGTGAAAAAAGCTCTGAAGACGGAACTTCTGCGGCTGCTGGCCCCCATGTTCTCCGTGAATTACGACGATCTGCGCCAGCGTCACAGGGAGAGACGCCTGAAGCGTATCCTGGCTGCCTCTCTGGGCGTGGGCGCCGTATGTCTCGCCTTCGGTCTGGTGAGCACGGTCATGACGCTGCGGATCCGGAGCCAGAAGGCCAGAATCGAGGCGCAGGCGGAGGAGATTCTGCAGCAGAACGAGGCTATCCGGCAGCAGAACGAGCTGCTGCTGAGTCATCAGGCCCTGGGGCTGGCACAGGAGGCCCAGCGCCTGCTGGACGCCGGGGACAGGAGGGAAGCGGTGAAGACCGCATACAGCGCGCTGACATCCTCCGACGGGAATCCGATGCCCTACACTCCGGAGGCACAGTTCGTTCTGACGGAAAGCCTGGCTGTCTATGACAACGGTTATTCCGCCAAGCCACTGCACCAGATGACGACTGTGGGAATCATAGACTGCATGAAGCAGACCGTGGACAGAAGTAAGCTTGTGACCTTCGACAATTCCAACTGTCTGACCGTGTGGGACACGATCACGGGAAACAAGCTGGGAGAGATCCGGGATCTGGAAAATTATGCGGGGGAAAATTCCTTCCAGGTGCTGGGAAATGACCGCATTGTCTATTTGAACGGCGATTCCCAGATCGTGGAATATGACATTGACGCCGGTCAAGCGGTGCGCAGGGAGGATCAGCCGTTTGTGAGAGAGGTCTATGCGGACCCGGAGGGGAAGTATCTGATACTCCACAAATTCGGCGAGGTATGCATTCTGGACGGGGAGACCTTCGAGGTCAGGGAGACCTACAGCGACAGGGACTATAACCGTCAGTTCTTCAACGTGAGCGGGGACGGAAGGTATCTGGCGTTTCAGGAGGTGGAGCTGGAGGAGGACCGGGGCCGCCTGCAGATCTGGGACCTGGAGACGGGGGAAAAGTACCCGCCGCTGGACCTGGAAGCGCGTTCTGTGAAGGAGATTCGGTACCGGGACGGTGCTGCGTATGTGATGCTGAACGAACATAACGACGATTATATCAATATAGAGACCACGGTGATTGCCTTTGAGATCGGGACGGGGCACATTCTGTGGGAACAGGTGCTGGACACCTTCGGCAACGGTCTGATGCTGCCCAGCGCGGACGGCGCGGAAAATATGCTGGTGGTGGGCACCTTCGAGGCGTTCCTGCTGCGGCTTGAGGACGGTTCCGAGGCCGCCGTCCTGCCCTACGGCACCAATGTGGCGGGATGTGCCGTTTTTATCGACACAGATGCCTATGTCACATTCACCCGCAGCGGCGAGTATCATGTCATCATGTCGGATATCGCTGAGGATTACTATGTGGTCGGCCGGTTCATCAGCCACTCCCAGAATGTCAAGAAATTCATGGTGGCGGGGAACGGCTTTCTGGTGCTGCCGTATCAGGACAACAAGGTCACATATTACACCTTCAGCCGGGGGGAGGATCTGACCCCCTACAGCGGTGAAGTGCAGGTGCCGGAGACGGAAGCCTACCAGGGGAACGAGGCCAGGCAGCAGGCGGAGGAAATGGGACTGGTGAAGGCGGCGCTGGCGTCCTGTATTTTCTACGATCCGGAAAAGACCACGGTGTTCGTGTATTACACCGACGGGACATTGGAGATCTACCGGACGGCAGACATGAGCCTGGTCAACACCATGACGGATGTGGAATCGCTGCAGCATTGGCTGGGGACGGACAGCGGGGGAAACATTTACATTGGGGGATATTCTTACGGCTATATGCTGGACCCTCAGTGCAGGCCGTTGGCCGTCATGGAGGGTCTGTCCGGCGTGGATGCGGAGAACGGCAGGGTCTTCCTGAAGAGTGACTCCGAGGGCATGTGTACGGTGCCGGTCTACAGCGTGGAAGAACTGCTTGCTAAGGCGGCGGAAGATGTGCTATGATACTTAGATAGGGAAGCGGCAGGCTTCCTGGAAAGGTAAGGATGTATCATATGAGTGAGACGGAGCTCAAGACAGAGTCTAAGACAGAATCCAAGACGGAGTCCAAGACAGAGTCTAAGAATTTTATAGAGATGCTCATAGATAAGGATCTGGCGGAGGGTGTCTACGATACCGTGCACACTCGCTTTCCGCCGGAGCCCAACGGATATCTGCACATCGGTCATGCGAAGAGCATACTTTTGAACTACGGTCTGGCCCAAAAATATAACGGCAAATTCAACATGCGCTTTGACGACACCAATCCTACCAAGGAGGACATAGAGTTCGTCGAGTCCATCAAGGCTGACATACAGTGGCTGGGCGCCGACTGGGAGGACAGACTGTTCTTTGCCTCCGATTACTTCGGGCAGATGTATGAAGCGGCGGTAAAGCTCATCAAAAAGGGCAAGGCTTACGTGTCCGATCTGACGGCGGAGCAGATAAAGGAATACCGGGGCAGTCTGACACAGCCGGGCCGGGAGGATCCGTTCAGCAGCCGCACCGTGGAGGAAAATCTGCAGCTGTTCAGGGAGATGAAGGAAGGAAAGTATGGGGATGGGGAGAAAGTGCTGCGGGCCCGCATCGATATGGCATCTCCCAATATCAACATGCGTGATCCCGTGCTCTATCGCGTGGCCCACATGTCTCATCACAATACCGGAGACGCATGGTGCATCTACCCCATGTACGATTTTGCACATCCCATAGAGGATGCCATCGAGGGAATCACCCACTCCATCTGTACGCTGGAGTTCGAGGACCACAGACCTCTTTACGACTGGGTGGTGAGAGAGCTGGAGTATCCTGTTCCTCCCAGACAGATCGAGTTCGCAAAGCTGTATCTGAAAAATGTGGTCACAGGCAAAAGATATATCAAAAAGCTGGTGCAGGACGGCATTGTGGACGGCTGGGACGATCCCAGGCTGGTGTCTATCGCCGCTCTGAGGCGCCGCGGGTTCACCCCGGAGTCCATCAAAATGTTCGTGGAGCTGTGCGGCGTGTCCAAGGCCAATTCCGTCGCGGATTATGCGGCTCTGGAATACTGTATCCGCGAGGACCTGAAGGCGAAAGCGCCCCGCTATATGGCGATACTGGATCCCGTAAAGCTGATCGTCGACAACTACCCGGAAGGCCGGACGGAGATGCTGCCCGGAATCAACAATCCCGAAAACGAGGGCCTGGGAAGCCGGGAGATCCCTTTCAGCAGGGAACTGTATATAGAGCGCGAGGACTTTATGGAGGAACCGCCCAAAAAGTACTTCCGGATGTTTCCCGGCAATGAGGTGCGGCTGATGAATGCATACTTTGTGAGATGCACGGGCTGCGTCAAGGATGAGAGCGGACAGGTCATCGAGGTGCACTGTACTTATGACCCTGCCTCCAAAGGCGGCAACAGTCCCGACGGCAGAAAGGTCAAAGGCACCATACACTGGGTGAATGCTCCCACGGCCATCACCGCTGAGGCAAGGCTTTATGAGAACATCATCGATGAGGAGAAGGGCGTATACAACGAGGACGGAAGTCTGAACCTGAACCCGTGCTCCCTGACAGTGCTGGGGAATTGCAAGCTGGAGCCCGCCTTTGCGGGGGCGAAGGCCTATGACAGATTTCAGTTCGTGAGACAGGGATTTTTCTGTGTGGATGCAAAGGATTCCACGGACAGCGCATTGGTGTTCAACCGCATTGTCTCCCTGAAAAGTTCTTTTGTGCTGCCAAAGGCAGAATGAGCATATTGGGCGTATAATATAAATAACTGTGTCTGCGGCCGGAACAGAACCGCCGCAGCGGCGCAGTCTATGGAAAGACAGAGAGGTATTGATATGGGACTGTTATCAGGATTGGACAGTTTAGGGCTGAGCGGTCTGGAGGATATGGATATCTTCGCGGACGAAGAAAAAGAGAAGGAGGCTGCCAGGGCGAAATCTGCCGCTGCAGCCCGGATAGAAGAAAAGGATATAGTCTTTGACAAGACCTATGTCTGTCCGGTCTGCGATCTGAATTTCCCGTCCAAGGCGGTGAAGTCGGGCAAGGCCAAGCTTTTGGGAACGGATCCCGACCTGAGGGCCAGGTACGATCTCATCGACCCCAACAAATACGACGTGATCCTGTGCCCCAAGTGCGGTTATGCGGCGCTGAGCAGATTTTTCGATAAGATCACCCAGCCCCAGGCAAGGCTCATCAAGGAGAAGATCAGCGCATCGATCCAGGTCCCGGAGTACGATGATCCCATCTATACCTATAAGGAAGCGCTGGAGCGCTATAAGCTTGCGCTGGTGAATGCCGTAGTGAAGAAATCCAGAGCAAGTGAGAAGGCTTACATCTGCCTGAAGAGCGGCTGGATCGCCAGAGGCTACAGGGAAAGTCTTCTGGCAGAGGGCAGCGCCGATGCAAAACGGATCGCGGAGCTGGAAAAGCAGGAGAACGAATTTCTTCAGAATGCATATAAGGGCTTTGCGGAGGCAAGGCAGACCGAAGGCTATCCCATGTGCGGCATGGACGAGACCACGGTGGACTATCTGCTGGCGGTGCTGGCTTCCAGATTTAAGAAATACGATGTTGCCAGCCGGATGATCGCCTCGGTGCTCGGCTCGACTGCGGCCAATCCCCGCATGAAGGATAAGGCAAGAGATCTGAAGGAACAGATACTGAAAGAGCTGAAAAAGAAATAGGTCGACGCAATGTATGAAATGACGATCCGGCTCAGGACGGACGGAAAGGTCTGTCTGTACGAGCAGATTTATGAGCATATCAAAAAGGAGATCAGGGAGGGGAAGCTGCTGGCAGGCGAGCGGCTCCCCTCCGCGCGTTTTCTGGCGGAATATCTTCAGGTGGCCAGAAGCACGGTGGATTATGCCTACGGGCAGCTGTCGGCGGAGGGGTATATCGAATCCAGGCCCCGCAGGGGATATTTTGTATGCTCCATAGAGGAGCTGTTCCGGCTGGAGGGGCAGAGCCAGATGCAGGTGCAGAGCCAGATGCAGAGGCAGAGCCGACTGGAGGGGCAGAGCCAGGTGCGGGGGCAGAGCCGGCTGGAGGAACAGAGCCGGGTACAGGGACAGCTTCCTGCCGGCTCCGCCGGGGGCAAGGTGTCCGGCGTCTCTGCCTCCGCGGCGGAGCCAGAAAGCGCCGGCCGGCGGGGAGAGGTCTGCCCGTGGGATTTTTCGCCCTATGATATCGATATGTCAGGCTTTCCTTTCAGCGTCTGGAAAAAGCTCACGAAAAATATCCTGACTTACGCCAACAGCGATCTGTTCGCCAGAGGCGAGGTTCAGGGCGACTATGAACTCAGGGCCGCCATCAGCCGCTATCTGCATTCCTCGCGGGGAGTCAACTGCAGACCGGAGCAGATCATTGTAGGCGCCGGAAACGACTATCTTCTTCTGCTGCTGGAAAAGATTTTGGGCAGACATATCCGGATCGCAATGGAAAACCCTACCTACGTCAGATCCTATCGGATATTCCGGTCCTTTGCCTACGATATTGTCACTGTGGATATGGACGAGCAGGGCATGAGGGTGGAGCCGCTTGAGCGGGAGCAGGTGCAGGCGGCTTACGTCATGCCGTCTCATCAGTTCCCCACCGGCATCGTCATGCCCATCCGGCGCAGACTCGAACTGCTGAAGTGGGCGTCGGGAGCGCCAGACAGGTATTTGATCGAAGACGATTACGACAGTGAATTTCGGTTCCGCGGCAAGCCCATTCCGGCCCTGCAGGCATCCGACGAGCTGGGCAAGGTAATCTATCTGGGCAGCTTTTCCAAGGCGATCGCCCCTGCGATCCGCGTCAGCTTTATGGTGCTGCCGGAGCCTCTTCTGGAAGTATACGCAAGGGATTGTTCCTTCTATTCCTGCACCGTATCCAGGATCGACCAGAAGATCCTGAACGAGTTCATCCGGGGCGGATATTTTGAGCGTCATCTGAACAAGATGCGGAAGATCTACAGGGCAAAGCATGAGCTGCTGCTGGAACAGCTCTTGCCCTTCCGCAAAAAATTCGTGATATCGGGGGAAAATGCGGGGCTGCACCTGCTTCTGGCCCCCCGCGAGAAGCTGAGCGAGGAGGAGCTGGTCAGGCTGGCGGCGGAGCAGGGAGTGAGAGTGTACGGTCTTTCCGAGGATATGTCAAGGTCTCCGGCGGTGTCCGCCGCCGTGCTCCTTGGCTTCGGAGGCCTGGACAGCGGCCAGATCACCGAGGGGGTCAGGCGGCTGAAGCGGGCCTGGGACATCCTGTGAGGCATAGAAAAAGCGCCACCGGAGAGTGGCGCTCATTTATGAGAGTTATGTTCAGTTGTCAATGATAGGGGGCTCTTCTCCGGCAGCGTCCTCCTCGTCAAAGAATTCCTCCACATCGGCCTTGGACTGGGCTTTTTCGCCCTTGCTCTCAGGAGCCGCGGTCTCCGCGCTCTGCGCCACCTTATCCAGAGGCACAAAGGGATCCTTTTTCTCGTCTTTGCCGGCGTCGGCGGGAGCGGCATCCGGGGTCAGGGGAACGTAATTCCTGGAGGATTCCGCGTCATCGTCCAGATCCTCGCTGAAATCGTCATAATCGTCGTCCTCGTCCACGATGTCGGCCACGTCCTTCTTATGAATAAAATAGTAAGCAGCAGCGGCGGCGCTGCCTACTGCAGCAGTGATAAGCAGGAATTTCCCAAATTTTTTAGCCATAAAATACTCCTTTCGGTTGGAAATATTTGCCAGATAATACCTGTTTCCTATTTTAATACTATTTTGTGAAATTGAAAAGGGAATATGTGTTTTTTTAGAAAAAATTTATGACAGACAGTCAAAAAACGGTTCCCTGACGGGATCGGTATTCCGATTTCGGGCAGAAACAGTATTGACAATATCGCGGTAATGTGTGAAAGTATTAAAGTAAAAGAAAGTGCAGAAAGCATTATATAAGGAGAATTTACATATGAGTGAAACAATGAGACCTATGGAAATCGCAGTGTTCATCATCTACCTGCTCTTTATGCTGGGGATTGGCTTTTATTTTTTTGTCCGGGATAAGAGCGGAGGCGAGAAGACTTATTTCCTGGGAGGACGCAAGATGGGAGCCTGGGTGGCCGCGCTGTCCGCCGGAGCTTCCGACATGAGCGCCTGGGTGCTGATGGGACTGCCCACATCCATCTATGCGCTGGGCCTGGGACAGGTCTGGATACCGGTGGGGCTTGCAATAGGGTATACGATAAGCTGGCTGGCGGAAGCGCCCAGGCTCAGACGCTTCTCTATTGTGGCAGGGGATTCCATCACCGTACCCCAATATCTGACGAACCGTTTCCTGGCAAAATCCAAGATCCTGCAGATCATCTGCGCGGTGGTCTTCCTCTTTGCCTACACGATATACTCCGCGTCCAGTATCAAGGCGTGCGGGACTCTGTTCAACACGGTCATAGGCATGGATGCGACTGTGGCCATGTATATTGCGGCGATCATTATCGTGGGCTACACCTTTCTGGGCGGCTTTTCCGCTGTCTGCTGGACCGATTTCTTTCAGGGGATGCTGATCCTCGGTTCCATGCTGATCGCGCCTATCTTTGCAGGCTCTATGGTGGAGCTCTCCGCTGCCGCAGCAATGCCGGCGGGATACTGGAATCCCTTTTCCGACTGGAGAGATATCGTATCCGGTCTTGCATGGGGGCTCGGCTATTTTGGCATGCCTCACATTATCATACGGTACATGTCCATCAGATCCCAGAAGGAGCTGAAGAAATCTGCCAAGATCGGTATTGCATGGACATACCTTATCCTGATCTTTGCGGCGGTGATCGGCATTGTGGGGCGCATGTTCCTGGGCTACGACGATGCGGTCAACAATAACTCGCTGGTGTTCATCGCCATGGTAAGAAGGATATTCCCCAGCCTGTTTTCCGGCGTGCTGCTGTCGGCTGTGCTGGCGGCATCCATGAGTACGGCGGACAGTCAGCTTTTGTCCGCGTCTTCCGCGTTTGCCAGCGATGTGTACAAGCCTGTCATCCGAAAAAATAAGGCGGGAGAAAAAGAGCAGATATGGGTAGGCCGTCTGGTGGTGCTTCTGGTGGCCGTAGTGGCTCTCTTTGTGGCCTCCAATCCCAACAGCGGTTCCATCATGGATCTGGTGACCAACGCCTGGGGCGTCTTCGGCGCCGCGTTCGGACCGGCCATTCTTCTCAGCCTGTTCTGGAAGCGGTTCAATTTTAAGGGCGCCGTAGCCGGTATTGTGACGGGGGCAGTGGTGGATATCGGTTGGATCCTTCTGCTTTCCTCCACCGGCGTGTATGAGCTTCTGCCTGGATTTGCAGCCGGCATGATCGCCGCCGTGGCGGTCACTCTGTGTACAAAGGAGCCGTCAAAGGAGGTACAGCAGCTCTTTGAGGATGCTGTGCAGTATAAGGAGTAGGAAGCTCTGATTAGCATGCGTGCCAAGGCACGCTTAGGGGTATAAGTATGAACAGCAAGTTCTTTGACCAGAAGAAAGAAAAGCAGGACAGAATGATCAACGCAGCGCTGAAGGTCTTCGCGCTGCGCGGATACCGTCATGCCAGTACGGATGATATCGTCAGGGAGGCGGCTATCAGCAAGGGACTTCTGTTTCACTATTTTGAGAGCAAGCTGGGAGTATACAGCTTTATCTACGATTACAGTGTCAGATACATACGCCTGGAGCTGCATTCCACCGTGGACCCCAATGAGAGAGATCTGTTTGAGGTGATGAAGCAGATTGAGTGCGCCCGGATGCACGCAATGCGGGGATATCCCTACATGCAGCAGTTCCTGAACCGCACCGTGTCGGAGGATGTCAGCGAGGCCCTGCTGGCCGTGGAGGAGAAGAGGGGCGTCCTCGAAGAAGCCACGGCGGCCGTATACGGACAGATCGATTACACGCGGCTTCCCCCGCAGATCGACGGGGAGAAGCTGCGCAAAATGCTGGATTTTACTGTGAAAGGGCTGCTGTCGGAGAGGTTCCAGGACGCATCCTTCCAGTCGGAAATGCTCTATGCGGAGATCTGTGATTATCTGGATATGATGAAAAAAATCGTGTATCAGTCTACTTACTCATCTTGAAGGGACCGTCCGCCGGATGTCCTCCCTTCAGCTTCTGCATGCCTCTCTGAATGGCGTCCTTGGAATTCTTCCAGTCGGCGTCTTTATTCTTATAGTCGAATTTTTCCACGAGCCATGCCACATCCTCGGCGACGCGCTCCATATTCTGCTCCATGAGCGGCAGCACCGTGTCGTAGAAATCGGTCTTTTCCCGGTCAGACAGCTTTGCGTCCGCAGCCTCGCACAGATCGCCGAAGTGACTGAGGCAGAAGCCCTTGCTCTTTTTGATCTTTTCGCGAAAGGCCGCGTCATGCTTCCAGAGATAGAAAAAGGTGTCCATGTATCGGGCGTACGTGTCCCGGTATTGACTGCAGATATAGCAGGATGACTCCTTTTCCCTGACCCATGCTCCGATGGCGTTATTGCTGCCCTCGGATTTTTTCAGTTTTCCCATAAGGGAGCTCTTGGCCGGTCTGAAGGCGGCGAAGGTCTTCTGCATTTCGCCGATCATTTTTCGGTAATGCGTCTTCAGGATCCAGGCGTTTCCCAGCGTATTGCCGTAGTCGAACATTTTTTGAAAATGGTTCCGGCAAAATCCCGCCTTGTCCGTCAGCTCCCGGATGTCCGCCTCCATGTAGGAGGAACCGCTGCCCAGCACAAAATCCATCAGATCCTGTTCAATACTTCTCTCTATGTAGCAGAAAGGGCATTCATCGTCTGCGTTTACCGCATCGTTCAGGGGAATCGTGTAAAGCTGTTCTTTCATCTTCAGCATCCTTTCTCTGTATGTATATAATTCAGTATAACATGAATATATTTCATAATAAAGACAATATTGTAACAATTTGTAAGTGAAAATTAAGAATATTTTTGTTGTAATGTCTTTGGGCGAAAGATACTATATAAGTATGGAAATCCGGAAAGATAAAATTGAGAAAGACGTGATGATTCTTGATATTCAGCAGTATTGAATTTCTGCTTTTTTTTCTGCCGCTTTTTTTGCTTGTATACGGTTCGATTCCCTTAAAGATGAGAAATACCGCGCTGTTCATCGGAAGCCTGATCTTCTACGCCATGGGCGAGTGGAGGTTCCTGCCGCTGCTCCTGGCGTCGGTGGCAGTCAATTTCCTCCTGGGCCGGAGCATGGCCCTGCCGGTCAAACAGCGGGGAGCACGGCGGGAACGCCTCAGGTCGGCAAGGCGCAATAAACTGCTGCTGACAGCTGCGGTGCTGGGCAATATCGGCCTGCTGGCACTGGCGAAGTGGAGGAGCGCGTCGGGAAGCGCCGCCCTTCCGCTGGGCATCAGCTTTTATACGTTCCAGATGCTCTCTTATCTGATAGATGTGTATCGCGGAGAGCAGAAAAAAGAAAACTCCTTTGTGCGGTTCGCCGCTTACATCACCATGTTTCCGCAGCTGGTATCCGGTCCGATCGTGTCCTACGGGGAAGTGCGCAGGGAGCTGCGCTGCAGGAGGTTCAATGCGGGGACACTGCAGGAGGGACTGAAGGTATTCACAATGGGCCTGGCTGCCAAGGTAATGCTGGCGGACCGCATAGGGCTTTTGTGGAACGAGGTGGAGGTGACCGGTTTTGAGTGCATCTCCACGCCGCTGGCATGGCTGGGCGCTCTGGCATTCTCGCTGAAGATCTATTTTGATTTTTACGGTTACTCCCTGATGGCTGTGGGCCTTGGCCGCATGCTGGGCTTTGAACTGCCCGAAAACTTTAAGGATCCCTACATGGCGGTGACCGTCAGGGATTTTTATCGCCGATGGCATATCACTCTTGGCAGATGGTTCTGCAAATACGTATACATTCCCCTGGGCGGCAATCGCCGGGGCGAATTTCGAACGGTCTGCAATCTCCTGGCGGTCTGGCTGCTGACTGCGCTGTGGCACGGAGGTTCGGGAAATTTTCTGATATGGGGCCTGATGATCTGGCTGCTCATCACCCTGGAGCGGCAGTGTGAAGCGCGGAAGTTGGACCGGCTGTTCCGCAGAGGTGTGTTCCGGGCGATACCCCATTTCTATCTATGGGCGGTGATCCCGGTGACCTGGATGTGCTTTGCCATCACGGATGTGTCACAGCTGCAGCTCTATCTGGGCAGGATGTTCGGAGCGGTGGAAGGGATCCGGGTCAATGCGGCGGACTGGAAAAATGCGCTGGAGACCTACTGGTATCTGTTCGGAGCCGGATTCATTGCATGCACCCCCGCCATCGCAAGGATATTTCGCAGATGGAAGGACAGCCCGGTGGGAATGATCCTGCTGGCGGTACTGTTCTGGGCCTGCGTCTGGAGACTGCAGGCGGCGGGACAAAATCCTTTTCTGTATATTAATTTTTAGTGTCGACGGGTATCCTTCAGGAAGGAAGAACGAGCGTGAAGTGGTTGAAGAAATGGGCATATCTGCTTTTGGTGGCGGGAATGGGCGCGGTGTACCTGTCCTGTGTGGACAAATGGCAGGTATATGCAGAGGCTTTTGACAGGACGAGGGACCTGTGTCAGGATCTGTTCTGGGGAGAGCGTCCTCCCTCGGAGGATCCGGCGCCGGTGCAGTCTGCCGCGGACGGAGCGGGCAAAGGAGAAGAGGGAGAAGCTGTTCCGGAGGGGCAGAAATCATCTCGGACGGGGACGCGGGTGAGTGACGGCGATACCGGTACTCCGGCGGGGCAGGACGCTCCGGACGGCGGTGAGCCGGTATACATGACCGTGGGTGACGATTATTTTTCCGATGCGGTGTTCATCGGAGATTCCCGCACCGTGGGTCTGTATGAGTATGGCGGACTGGAGGAGATTTCCACCTTTTATGCCTCGAAGGGCCTGACCGTATATAAGATGCTGGAGTCCCCGGTGGTGGAGGTGCCGTATCAGAGGAAGAAGCTGACCATAGAGGAAGCGCTGCAGCGGAACAGCTTTCAAAAGATCTATCTCATGGTGGGAATCAACGAGATGGGGACCGGAACGGTGGAAACCTTTGTAGAGCGGTATGAGGAGGTGGCGGATCATCTGCTGGAGCTGCAGCCGGATGCCATTCTCTATATACAGGGCATTATGAAGGTCACCGCCGAACGTTCCGGACAGGGCGATTATATCACCAATGAGGGAATAGAAGAACGCAATCAGGCGCTGGCGCGGCTTGCAGACAACAAAAGAATCTTTTATCTGGACGTGAATCCTCTGATCTGCGATGAGACCGGGGGCATGGACCCGGATTATACCTTTGACGGCGTGCATCTGAAGGCGCAGTATATGGATATCTGGAAGGACTATCTGAAGGAGCATGCAGTTGATCTTGGCGGACAATTGCAGCAGGAACAGCAATAATAGCAAGAACAGCAATAACAGAGAGGTGTTTATGAGAGTTGCAGACATGCATTGCGACACCATAGAGCGGCTCTATTCCCTGCGGGAGCAGGGCGGGTCTGAGGTACTGAGGGAGAATACGCTCCACGTGGATCTGCTGCGGATGAAGGAGAGCGGTTATCTGATCCAGAATTTTGCACTGTTCGTGCAGCTGGAGCGGGACGGAGACCCGTGGGAAAGGGTGTGCAGGCTGCAGGAATACTACGAGCGGGAAATGGAGCGCAACAGCGATCTGATCGCTCCGGTGTACCGTTTTTCGGACATTGCCGAAAATGACAGGGCGGGCAGGATGTCCGCCCTTCTGACGGTGGAGGAAGGGGCGGTCTGCAAGGGAGAAATCGAAAAATTGCGCAGGCTGTATCGGCTTGGCGTGCGCATGATGACTCTGACCTGGAATTTTCCCAATGAGCTGGGCCGGCCCAATTTCACCAGGGGAGGGTCCTGCTGGGAGCCGGATCTGACCCATGGGCTGACCGAGCGTGGGAAAGAGTTCGTGGCGGAGATGGAGGCGCTGGGAATGATTCCCGATGTGTCACATCTGTCCGATGCGGGATTTTATGATGTGCTGGCTGTGACGAGGAAGCCTTTTGTTGCCAGCCATTCCAATGCCAGGTCCGTATGCCCGTGGGTGCGCAACATGACGGACGATATGATTCGCAGGCTGTCGGAACGGGGCGGCGTGATGGGGCTGAATTTCTGTGCGGACTTTCTGGAGACGGTCCCTCAGGGCCGGGAGAATTTCGGCACCGTAGCCGCAGTGGTGCGCCATGCGAAGCATATCACGAAGGTGGGCGGCATGGATGTGCTGGGGCTGGGGAGCGATTTTGACGGCATCGATACCCACCGGGAGCTTCCGGGCGCTCAGAGCATGGATGTGCTGTGGGAAGCTCTGAAAAAAGCGGGATTTACGGAAGATCAGCTGGACCGGATCTTTTGGGGGAACGTGCTCCGGGTGTACAGGGAGGATCTGGCCTGACCGTGCGCAGGATACTTTAGGGTATGAAAAAAATATTGCCAAAATTTTTATTTTGTTTTATTGTTATAGAAGACAAGGTGTGATAATTCGACAATTGTCGACACAGACTCTACGGGGGGAGGATACATATATGCGTTGCGATCTGTCCAGAACGGAAAGAGAGATCATGCAGGTGCTGTGGGACAATGGCGGGCAAATGTCTCCCCGTGACATCCTTGAAATTTTCAACGGCAGAGGCAGGGAATGGAAGCGTCAGACGCTGAACACTCTGCTGCTGCGGATGGAGGAGAAGGAGGTGATCGTAAAGCGCAGGAGCTCTGTGCAGGTCCGCTGCTCGGAATTTGAGTACAGGCATCTGCAGAGCGAGGAGCTGGTGCGCGAATTTTTTAACGGCAGTCTGAATCAGTTCGTGGCAGCCTTTACCGGGAACAGCAACATTTCCAGGGAGGACGCGATGGAGCTGGACAGGCTGATCGACAGTCTGAAGAGGAAAGGAGACAGAGGGTGAGTACTTTATTGACACTTACGTTGGCCGGAAGCTGCATGATGCTCTTTTATCTGGCCTTCTACCCTATGTTAAGGTCCACGGCAAAAGGCAGACGGATCTGGCTGACGCTGGCGGCGTTCTTTTATCTGATACCGCTGTATGAGCTGAAGAGATGCTACATGTGGGCGCTGAATAAGGTGAGCGCACGCAGATGGTACTTCGGAGGCGTCCGCTTCAGTGAGTGGAAGGATTATGTTGAAGTGCAGTCCGAAAATGCAGTATACCGCAATACGTTCTTTCAGCTGCAGACTCTGCTTTACACCGTATGGGTGGCCGTGGCAGTGATCGTGCTGGTCTACAATCTGATCCGCTATTTCAGAAGAAAAAGTGTCTTTCTGAACGTCGGCGAATGGGAGGAGGACGAAAGACAGCTGGCAATGCTGGACGAGCTGAGGAAGGATCTGAAAATACACAGGAGAGTCCGGCTGCTCTATTGCTACGATATATCTCCGGTCAGCATGGGCCTGATGCATCCGGTGATCCTTCTGCCCGAAAGGATGAAGGGCAATATACCAAAGACCCTGCTCAGACATGAGCTGGCGCATATCAAAAATCTGGATATTCTGATGAGGGTACTGCTGACCGTAGCAAAGGCGATTCACTGGTTCAACCCGTTGGTGTATTTGCTGCAAAAGGAATTTGAGAAGACATGTGAGCTGCTCTGCGACGAGACGGCGGTAGGAGGCTGCAGCACCGAAGAACGCGCGGACTATGCCGCAATGCTGATAGCCGAGCTGAAATACGTTGTGCAGTCCTTCGTATGGGCGCAGCACCTGTCGAAAGACACGAAAGAGATAGAAGAAAGGATTAAAAATATTATGGAACAAAAGAGAAGAAGCAAGATGAGAAAATGTATCGGAGCAGTCGCCCTGACCGTCTCCGTTTTCGCCTGCTCCCTGACGGCCTTCGCCTATGAGGATGTGCACGATGTGAAGGCAGACGACGGCATCCTGATGGAAAACATCATGGCGGATGAGAAGGGAAATGAAGGCTCTGACATATTTAATGTGGACGTTTTGCTTGACGAGGATGACAACCTTGTACAGGTTGCCGCAGAAACGGAGGGCGAAACCGATTTAATATTGTATGATGAGCAGTTTGTAGACGAAGAGGGGAATATTTATGAAGTCCATGCGGATGTTCAGCCCTATCTGCAATGCGATCATGAGCTCAAGAGCGGGACATATAAAAGGCATGTGCAGTACACCGACGGCCACTGCAAGGTGGAGTACTACAATGCCGAGTGGTGCGTGAAGTGCGGAGACATCTGGGTGCACGATTATATCAATACAGTTACTTATGCAATATGCCCTCACTGATCGGTGGGGGAATCGGTCCTATCTGAGGGATCTCTATTCTGTGAAGCGCATAAGAGCCGAAAGACGGGCGAATCACGGTGATGCTCCGCGCCTGCTGTCGGCCTTATGCGCTTTGTTAACGCGGGCATCAGGAGCTTTTCCGCAGGCGGGGATACCGCGCACCCCGGCAGAAAAAACGGACAGAAAGTAGTATTCAAAACCACTATAAAAAGATTAAATAACTATTAAATCTGATTCAAAAACACAAATGCTGTTGCTTTTTGAGAAGAAACGTGGTATTCTGAACGTACAGGTTCAAATGCAAGCTGCCGGCGCAGCGGAATAGAGGAAGTATGAGCGAAGCATTTCATATACTGAGCGACGGATCCTGCGATCTGCCGCCGGAACTGGTTCAGGAAAAGAATGTTACAGTGGTGCCTTTCTACGTGTCCTTTGACAATGAACATTATCTGAAGGAGGGTGTGGAGATCGGCGTCAGAGATTTTTACCAGCAGATGGTGGACCGAAAGGGCGTATATCCCAAGTCATGTATGCCTGGCGTACAGGATTATGCGGATGCGTTCCTTCCCTTTGTCAAGGAGAAGATCCCGATCATCTGCATCTGCATCACCACCAAATTCAGCGGTTCCATGCAGACCGCGCTGAACGCAAGGCAGATGCTGCTGGAGGAGTATCCGGAAGCGGAGATCACGGTGATGGATTCCACGATCAATACAGTGCTCCAGGGATTGTTCGTGATGGAGGCGGTGGCTCTCCGGGACAGCGGAGCAGGTTATCGGGATACTGTGGCCCGGTTGGAGGAGATCAAGAGCACCGGCCGGATTTTTTTCACGGTGGGAGATATGGAATATCTGATACACGGAGGGCGCATCGGAAAGGTGGCGGCGGTAGCGGGAAGCGTTCTTGGCATCCGCCCCGTGATCACTCTGAAGCAGGGGGAGATCTTTCCTTCCGGTATCGGCAGGAGCCGAAAAAAGACGACGGAAAAGTCTTTGGAGCTTTTGGTGGATTATCTGAATGAGAGCGCCATAGGGATAGACTGCTACAGTCTGGCTATCGGTTACGGATACGACAGGCAGGAAGCGGAGGAATACCGGCTCCATGTGATTGAGACGCTGCAAAGGCACGGCCACAGCCTTACCATCGACCGTTTTCCGATCTATCAGATCGGTGCGGGGATCAGTGTACATACGGGGCCTTATGCCCTGGGCCTGGGAATCGTCGAAAAGGCCATTCACGACTGAGCTAAAGAGCTTCGGTGCAATGCATCAGAAGCTCTTTTATATTGTCGAAAGCATAGTCCGCAGGGTAAGGCGTGTCCGCCATGTCCTCCGGCTTTGCCTCCCCGGTGAACACCACGCAGGTGTCGACCTGGCCGTTGATGCCGCAGGCGATGTCCGTGTAGAGACGATCGCCCACCACCAGCGTCTCCTCCCTGGTGAAGCCGGACCGTTCAAGGCACAGGTCCACCACCTGCCGGTCGGGCTTTCCCAGGTAAGTGGGCTCTATGCCCGTGGAGGCGGTGATCATACCGCATATGGCGCCGCAGTCCGGAATAAAACCGAAATCGCTGGGGCAGCGAAGGTCCGGATTGGTGGCATAAAAAGGTACGTTCCCGGCGGAGAGTACCTGACAGATCCTGACGAGTTTTTCGTAGGTGAGTTCACTGTCGTAGGCGGCCACGGCACAGTCGATGCCGTCCTCCGCCTGCTCCGTGATATGCAGGCCGTTCCTGCGCAATTCCTTGATAAAGGAGCGGGTGCCGAGGACAAAGATCTTTTTATCGGCGTAGTGCTCCAGCAGAAAGCGGACAGTCATATGGCCGGAGGTGATGAACTGATCCTCGGTGGTCTCAAGATGAAAGGCCCTGCGGAATTTTTCCACGTAGTCCGCACCGCTCCTGGTGGAGTTGTTGGTGATATAGTAGGCTTTTCCGCCGATTTCTTCAATGTAGTCCAGGAGCTTGGCGCTGCCCTCGTAGAGCGTATCGCCCACGGCCAAAGTCCCGTCGATATCAAAAAGAAATAGCTTTTTTCTTCTGAGATTGCTCCGTGCCTGTTCGGTCATAATTTCCTCTCTTCCGGTGTGTGCGGGCGCCCCGCTTTTTTGACATAGTCGTGCAGTCCTCAGTATAGCATAGATGGCGGAGGGAAGTAAAGAGCGGAGGGAAGGAAAGAGCGGAGGAAAGGAAAGGGCGGAGGAAAGGAAAGGGCGGAGAGAAGGAAAGGGTGGAGAGAAGGAAAGGGCAGAGGGAAGTAAAGAGCAGAGGAAAGGGCGGAGGGAGGTCGCCTGCGCGCAAGGGAAGGAAACCGTGGGGAAGTCACTTGAGCGCAGGGAGAAAATGTGTTAATCTATTTTTGATCGGTATGTGTGTGTAGTATGCGTGCCAAGGCACGCCGGAGGTGTAAGCTTGAAACTGATCTCGTGGAACGTGAACGGCCTGAGGGCCTGTCTTCAAAAAGGATTTTCGGAATATGCAGCGGCGGCGGACGCGGATGTCCTCTGCCTTCAGGAGACGAAGCTGCAGGCGGGGCAGCTGTCGCTGGAGCTGCCGGGATATTTTCAATACTGGAACTATGCGGAGAAAAAGGGTTACTCAGGCACGGCGCTGTTTACCAGGCAGGAGCCGCAAAATGTCACCTACGGCATGGGCGTGGAGGAGCACGACCGCGAAGGGCGGATGATCACGGCGGAGTATGAGGAATTTTACATTGTCACGGTCTACACCCCCAACTCTCAGCGGGAGCTGACCAGACTGGAGTACCGGATGCGCTGGGAGGAGGATTTTCTGAAGTATCTGAAAGGGCTGGAGGAGAAAAAGCCCGTGATCTTCTGCGGCGACCTGAACGTAGCCCACCGGGAGATCGATCTCAAGAATCCGCAGAGCAACCGCCACAGCGCAGGCTTCACGGACGATGAGCGCAGATGCTTCGGGCGTCTTCTGGAAAACGGATTTGTGGATACCTTCCGGTATTTCTACCCGGATGTAACGGGAGTATATTCCTGGTGGTCCTACATGTACCACGCAAGAGAGAACAATGCAGGGTGGCGCATCGATTACTTTCTGGTATCGGAGGCGCTGAGGGACAGGCTGGTGGATGCGGAGATCCACACTGAGGTGAGGGGGTCGGACCATTGCCCGGTGGAATTAAGGATACGGTGAAGGACGGAGATCGGAAGCTGCGCCTTCCCCGCTCTTTCTTCATTCGTGACGGCATTGCTCTGGCAAGGGATCTGCTTGGGAAGGTATTGGTGCACGATACTCCCGCGGGCGCGGTCAGAGGAATTATCACGGAGACGGAAAGCTACATGGGCGAGGAGGACAAGGGCTCTCATGCCTACGGCGGCAGAAGGACGGAGCGCACGGAGCCCATGTACCATGTGGGAGGGACATCCTATGTGTACCTGATCTACGGCATGTACAGCTGCATGAACATTGTCGCCATGACGGACGGCATCCCTCAGGCGGTGCTGCTGCGCAGCGTGATCCCCGCAGACGAGGAATCAAGAGAGCGCATGATCCGTCTGCGCCTGGAACAGCTGAACCGGAGGCAGGCCCAGAAGGATCTGTCCGCATATACCTTGGGCACCTGTCCGGCGGCGGTGAAAAAGCATCTGGCGGACGGCCCCGGAAAGCTGTGTATCGCCATGGGGATCACGAGGGCCGACAACAACGTGGATATGGCGGAAAGCGACAGCTTTTTCGTGACGGAGGGCATTTCGGTGGCGCCGGATAAGATCCTGGCAGGCAGGCGCATCGGGATCGATTACGCGGAGGAGGCGGCGGATTATCTGTGGCGCTTCTATGTGGAAGAACTGTAAGGACGCCTTTTTGGAGAATATTCAATGAGCCTACAATTTTACTTCGGCCCCTCAGGGTCGGGAAAGAGCCGACAGCTTTATCAGGAGATCACACGCCGTGCGGGGGAGGACCCTGCCCGCAATTTCTTTGTCATCGTGCCCGATCAGTTCACCATGCAGACCCAGAAGGACCTGGTGCTCCTGAATGACAAGGGCGGCATTATGAATATCGACGTACTGAGCTTCGGCCGCCTGAGCCATCGGATGCTGGAGGAGGTGGGCGGGGAAGAGATCCCCGTGCTGGACGACACGGGAAAATGTCTGGTGCTGCAGAAGGTGGCCGCAGGCATGAAGGAGGAGCTGCCGGCCCTGGGCAGCTTTTTGCACAGACAGGGCTACATCCACGAGGTAAAGAGCGCCATATCGGAATTCATGCAGTACGGCATCGGCACGGATGATGTGGCGAAGCTGATCGCCTGCGCCGCAAAAAGAGGGGCGCTGGCCCAGAAGCTTAAGGATCTGGAAAAGCTTTACAGGGGATTTACGGACTATATTCGCGGCAATTTCATCACCACGGAGGAGACGCTGGACGTGCTGTGCCGTTCGTTGGCAAAGTCGAAGCTGCTTCCCGGAAGCGTGGTGGTGTTCGACGGTTTTACGGGCTTCACGCCCATCCAGAACCGGGTGATCCGGGAGCTGATGCGGCTCTGCGAGGAAGTGATCGTGACCTTGACGCTGGGGGATGGGGAAGACCCCTACCGGCTTGACGGGGAACAAAAGCTGTTCCATCTGAGCAAAAAGACGGCGGCGGATCTGAGCCGTCTGGCCTTGGAAGCGGGCACGGACCGGAAGGAAGATGTGTTCGTCCGAAGCAGCTATCGGTTTCAGGACGCTCCGGCGCTTCGGCATTTGGAGAGGAATCTGTTCCGCTACACGGTGAATCCGTACAGGGAGGAGCAGGACGAAATACGCCTGTTCGAGACCGCCGCTCCCAGGGACGAGGTACACGAGACCGGGCTGGAGATCAGGCGTCTCGTCCGGGAGGAGGGGATGGCATACCGCGATATCGCGGTGATCGTGGGAGACCTTGCGGGCTACGCCCCCTATGTGGAGACGGAGTTCGCACAGATGGACATTCCCTGCTTTATCGACAGGACCCGCGGAATCGTGCTGAATCCCATGATCGAGTATATCAAGAGCGCCCTGGAGCTCTACGGAAGGGATTTTTCCTATCAGGCCGTATTTCATTATCTGCGCAGCGGTCTTTCGGACCTTACGCCGGAGGAGACGGACATCCTGGAGAACTATGTGATACAGATGGGGATCCGGGGCTACCGGAGCTACAGCCGCCTGTTCACCCACAAGACGCCTCAGATGGGGGATGACGAGGAGGCTCTTGCGGCGGTGAACGGTCTCAGGCAGCGCATGATGGAACAGATAGAAATGCTGCACATGGAGGGAGCGGAGCCGGCGAAGAGCTACATAGATAAGCTCTACGATTTTCTGGTGCAGAACCGGGTACAGGAAAAGCTGCTGTCCTTCCAGGCGAAGTTCGAGGAGGAAGGGCAGGCGGCCCGCGCCAGAGAGTACGCGCAGATCTACCGTCTTGTGATGGAGCTGCTGGATCAGATCTATCAGCTGTTGGGAGAGGAGACCGTTACTCTGCAGGAGTTCGCGGATATTTTGGAAGCGGGCTTCGGAGAGATTCAGGTGGGGACCATCCCTCAGAACGTGGACCGCGTGGTGGTGGGCGATATGGAGCGGACCCGCTTAAAGCAGGTGAAGGCGCTGTTCTTTCTGGGGGTGAACGACGGAAACATACCCAAGGGCGCATCCAAGGGCGGGATCATCTCCGATATGGACCGGGAGTTCCTGCGGGAGTCGGAGCTGGAGCTTGCGCCCAGCCCCCGGCAGCAGATGTACATTCAGCGCCTCTATCTGTATCTGAACATGACAAAGCCGTCTCACAGGCTCTACCTGTCCTATTCCAAGGTCGGCAGCGACGGGAAATCGCTGCGTCCCGCCTATCTGATCGACACGGTAAGGAAGCTGTTCCCCGGACTTACGGTCCGCTATCCTCAGCTGGACAGTCCTCTGGACAAAATCGTGACCGGGCAGGAGGGCGCGGTCTATCTGGCAAGGGGGCTGCAGGAGTACGCCGCCGGCGCCATGAGGCCGGAGCAGGAGACGGAATTTTTTACGATCTATCAGGCCTACGGGGAGGAGAAGCTGGCGGGCAAGCGCTCTCTGCTCACGGACGCCGCCTTCAGGCGTTACAGAGAGACCGGGCTCTCCGCGGCGGTGGCCAGGGCCCTGTACGGAAAATATCTGGAGACCAGCGTCACGAGGCTGGAGACGTATGCGGCCTGTGCGTACCGCCATTTTCTGCAGTACGGCCTGACCCTGAGAGAGCGTCAGGAATTTTCTTTTGAAAACGTGGATATGGGAAATGTGTACCATGAAGTGCTGGAGCGGTTCGCGGACAGACTTGCGGAAAACGGATATACCTGGTTCGATTTTCCGGAAGAATTTGCAGAAAGGGCAGTGAAGGAGACGCTGGAGAGCTGTGCGGCCACCTACGGCGATACGGTGCTCTACAGCAGCGCCAGGAACGAGTATGCCCTGGTCAGGATGGGGCGTATCCTCACCAGAACGGTGATGACCCTGCAGCGCCAGCTGCGGAAGGGGAGCTTTCACCCCGATGCCTATGAACTGTCCTTTCGGTCTGCAGACGATCTGGCCAGCGTGAACGTAGCGCTGTCCGAGGAGGAACGGATGCGCCTTCAGGGGCGGATCGACAGGATCGACGTGGATGAGGACGGCGACTGTGTGTATGTGAAGGTCATTGACTATAAGTCGGGCGACCGGCGGTTCGACCTGGCCGCGCTGTACTACGGTCTGCAGCTGCAGCTGGTGGTGTACATGAACGCGGGACTGGAGTTGGAGGCCGCCAGGCATCCGGGCAAGGAGATCGTTCCGGCGGCGCTTCTGTACTATCACATCGACGACCCCGCTGTGGAGACGGCGGCGGAATTGAGCGATAAGGAGATCAGCGATGAGATCAGCCGCAGGCTGCGCATGAACGGCGTTGTGAACAGCGCCCCGGATATCGTGGAGAGGCTGGACAGGACCCTGGAGGACAGGTCCGATGTGATTCCCGTGGAAAAAAAGAAGGACGGAAGCTTTTCCGCGCGTTCCTCGGTGATGAGCGGGGAGGAGCTCCGGACGGTGTCGCGGTACGTGAGCCGGAAGATCGTCCAGATCGGCAGGGAGATCCTGGACGGAAGGATCGCTGTGGATCCCTACGAAAAGGGGAACGAGGAAGCATGCACCTACTGCGCTTACCGCAAGGTGTGCGGATTTGAGACGGCCATTCCCGGATACGGCAGGAGAAGGCTGGAGGAGCTGGACCGGGATACGGCGCTGAAGCGGATGCGGTCGCAGGAGGAGCCGGACGGAGGACACCACTCACAGGATGAAGGGCGGAGGACATGACGATGGAATACACTCCGGAACAACAGAAGGTAATAGACCTGCAGGGTTGCAATATTCTGGTGTCCGCCGCTGCGGGCAGCGGTAAGACGGCGGTGCTGACGCAGCGCATTATCCGGACGGTATGCGACGGGGAGCACCCCGTGGACATTGACCGTCTGCTTGTGGTGACCTTTACCAATGCGGCAGCGGCCGAGATGCGTGAGAGGATCGCAGCGGGGATTGCGGCGCGGCTCTCCCGGCAGCCGGAGTCCGAGCATCTTCAACGCCAGGCGACGCTGCTGCACAATGCGCAGATCACCACCATAGACAGCTTCTGTCTGTTCCTGCTCAGGAATCATTTCAATGAGATCGGTCTGGATCCCGCTTTCCGCATCGCGGATGAGGGGGAGATCAGGCTGATGGAGCGGGAGACGCTGCAGGAGCTTCTGGAGGATTCCTATGCCTCCGGCAGCGAGGAATTCCGCTACTGTGTGGAATATTTCTGTCCGGGCGGCCGGGAGAGCGTCCTGGAACAGCATATCCTGAATCTGTCGCAGTATGCCTCCGCATTTCCCTGGCCGGAGGAGTGGCTTGCACAGAGAAAGGGAGATTACCCGGCCTCCCCTGCGGAAGGGCAGGAGCAAAGCCTATGGGAAAAGTATCTGCTGGCACATGTGAGCGGTATGGTCGGGGGCTGTGTGGAGAAAATGCGGCAGGTGCAGGCGCTCTGTCAGGAGCCGTCCGGCCCTTATATGTTCGGTGAAACGGTGGACAGGGAGCTGGAGGAGCTGGAGGAGCTTGGGGACTGTCACACTCTGGCGGAGTATGCACAGAAGCTTCCGGCGGTGACATTTGACCGCCTTCCCGCGAAAAAGGACAGCGCCGTGGACGGGCGGAAGAGGGAACTGGCGAAAGTTCTGCGGTCAGAGGTGAAGGACAGTATTCAGGGACTCTGGGAGAGATTTTTTGCTACGCCGCCGGAGCTGGCGGCCGCGCAGGGGGCTGCCTGCAGGAGGCCGGTGTGCACCCTCATCGATCTTGTGCTCGACTTTGACCGGAGAATGGCGGAGAAAAAGAGAGAGCGGAAGGTCATTGACTTTTCGGATATGGAACATTTTGCGCTGAATATCCTGCTCAGACGTGAAGGGGAGGAAATCCGCCCCAGCCGGGTGGCATTGGAGTACCGTCAGCATTTTGCGGAGATCCTGGTCGACGAGTATCAGGACAGCAATCTCGTGCAGGAGTACCTGCTAAGGGCCGTATCGGGGGAGGAGGACGGGCATTTTGACCGCTTTATGGTGGGGGATGTGAAACAGAGCATCTACCGATTCCGTCTGGCCCGCCCCGAACTGTTCCTGGAAAAATACCGAAATTACAGCGGGGACGGCGGAGACTGTCAGCGGATCGACCTGTCCAGGAATTTCCGGAGCCGCAGGCAGGTGGTGGAATCGGTGAACGAGGTGTTCTCCCGGCTGATGAGCGAGCAGACCGGCGGAATCGAGTACGATGAGAAGGCAGCGCTGTACCCCGCGGCGGAATATCCGGAGAACGAGGGGTGTCAGACGGAATTCCTGCTGACGGAGAAGCGGTCCTGCGGCGGGGAGCCGAATGCCAGGCAGGCCGAGGCGCGGGCCATTGCGGCGAGGATCAGGGAGCTTTGCTCCGGCTTTCGGGTGACGGACAGGGACAGCGGCGATCTGCGGCCGGTCCGCTTCTCAGATATGGTGATCCTCCTCCGTTCCGGCAACGGCTGGGATGAGGAGTTCAAAGAGGTGCTGGAGGAGGAAGGGATTCCCGTCTACATCACCTCCAAGACAGGATATTTTGCGGCCTCCGAGGTCCAGGAGCTGCTGCAGGTCCTGAGAGTGCTGGACAATCCCACCCAGGATATTCCGCTGTTCGGTGTGATGAAGTCCGTCTTCGGAGGTTTTTCCGAGGAGGAGATCGCCCTGATCCGCAGCGGGCGCAAGGGCTGCAGTCTGTACGAGGCCCTGAAGGATTTTGCGGCGGAGGATGGGGAAGGCCCGCAGTCTGAAAGCCCGCAGCCTGAAGGCCCGCAGCCCGGAGAGCTGCAGGCGCTGCGGCAAAGGGCGGCGGCCTTTCTGGACGTTCTGCGGGATTATAGGGACTGCACGGTCTATCTTCCCATCCGCGATCTGCTGAATAAGATCGTGACGGATTTCGACTATCTGAACTATGTCACCGCGCTGCCAGCCGGCAGCAAACGCCGGGCCAATGTGGAGATGCTGTTCACCAAGGCGTCGGATTTTGAGAAGACCAGCTATTTTGGACTGTTCCATTTCCTGCGGTATATGGAGCAGCTGGAAAAGTACGACGTGGACTGCGGCGAGGCGGAGCTTTTGGACGAGAATGCCGACGTGGTGCGGATCATGAGCATCCACAGGAGCAAGGGCCTTGAGTTCCCCGTGGCGTTCGTGGCAGGCCTGGGCAAGCGCTTCAACATGCAGGATGTGAACCGGTCCCTGATCGTAGACATGGATCTTGGGCTGGCGACAGATTACGTGGATCCGGACCGCAGACTGCGGAACAAGACTCTGCGCAGACTTGCTCTGGCGGCAAAGCTTCGGGAGGACAGTCTCGCGGAGGAGCTTCGCATCCTCTATGTGGCGATGACGAGAGCAAGGGAGAAGCTGATCCTGACGGCGGCCTTGGACAATGCCGCAGAGAAATGGGAGCTGTACAGAGAGAACAGTGCGGATCGCCTGACCTATCTGGATTTTACGGAGGCGGGAAGCTTTCTGGACATGCTGCTGCCGGTGCTGGGCCGGACGGGAATACAGGTGACCGTGGTTGAGGGAGAGGATCTGCAGGCGGAGGATATGCGGGAGCAGATAGGACTGTACGACCGCAGGGAGCGGCTTGCGCAGGCACAATGCCTTGGGGACGGGGCTGCTCTTGAGCGGTTGCGGAGCCGTCTGAACGCCCCCTACAGGTATTCGGGACTGGCGGGCCTCTACACCAAGACCACCGTGTCGGAGCTGAAGATCGCGGCCATGGCGGATCGGGATGAGGAGGCGTACCACACCTTTGAGGAGAAGGAGGTCCAGCCTTATATCCCCGCATTCCGCCGGGGAGAGGAGAAGATGAGCGGCGCTGTCCGGGGCAACGCCTATCACAGGGTCATGGAGCTTCTGGACTTTGAGGGCCTGATGAAGGAGGCGGCATGTCCGGCGAAGCTGCAGACGGCCCTGGCGGAATTCCTGGAGAGGGAGGTGGCGGATAAGCGTCTCAGCCGGGAATACCGGGACGCGGTGCAGGACCGGCGGATCGTCAGCTTCCTGTTGAGTCCTCTGGCCGGCCGTATGTGCCGGGCGGCCGCGGCGGGGAAGCTCTATCGGGAACAGCCTTTTGTGCTGGGCATTGAGGCCAGCCGCCTGCGGGAGGACCTTCCCAGCCGGGAGACGGTGCTGATCCAGGGCATTATTGACGTGTTCTTTGTGGAGGAGGACGGTCTGGTGCTGCTGGATTACAAGACCGATTCCGTAGACTCCTTGGAGGAGCTCTGGAACCGTTATGAGACTCAGCTGGACTACTATCAGGAGGCGCTGCAGAAGCTGATGGGACTGCCTGTAAAGGAGCGGATCCTGTATTCGTTCCATCTGGGAAAATACGAGTGAGCAAACAAAAAGGAGGAAGAAAAATGGGATTGTTCGACAGATTCAAGAAGAAGGACACCACGGCGAATACGCCGGGAAATACGCCGGTAAACGGACCGGCCGGCGGCGATAAGGTCAGCTCAGTGGGCTGGGACGCCATAACGGCGGAGTTCGAGCGGGTCTATCCGGGCCAGTCGGATCCGAAGCACTATGGGACGATCATAAAGTGGAAGCTTGGCGGAAATGACCCTTTGGACGGCATCAGTATCTACGACGGGGGCGATTACTGGCATTTTGTGGGGTACGGTCTGAGCGAACTGTACGAGAAGGAAAGCGACGATCCCGATGTGAGCGGATACGGTGTGGAATACACCTTCAAACTGAAAAAAGAAGGCTGCGAGGACGAGGAGGGAGAGATCCGCTGTATCTGCGGTATCCTGCAGACACTGGCCAGACTGACGGCGGGCCAGGGAGAGATCTTCCGCCCTTATGAGTACATTTATACCGGTCAGACCACCGGCATTGACGCTCATCAGAAATCGAATCTGACGGGCTTCATCTGCGTGCCGGATCCTACGGTGAATACCATTCAGACGCCCAACGGGCAGGTGGAATTTCTGGAGTTCATCGGTATGACTGACGGGGAGCTTAAGACTCTGAATAGCCATGATTCCGTGAGGGAGATCTACGAAAAGCTGGGAAGCGACGTGACGGATTACCACAGGAAGTCCCTGGTATGATCCTGCGGGAGGATCTCTGACGTACGTTGCCAAAGCCCGCGTGCCTTGACATGAGCCTCCGGGGGGTATACTGGGAACGACCCGGAAGCACGGGAATACGAAAAGGAGGAGCAGACAATGAAAAAGAGGATATTTTCCGTCCTGCTTGCGGCCGTGCTGGCACTGCAGGTATGCGGATGCGGCCATAAGGAGGAAGAACCTCCGTGGGCAGAGCAGGGTCTCAGGAGCGCCATAGACGCACTTTCCGCAGAGACCGTAAAGGACAACAGTATGGATGCTTACTCAAAGACGCTGGAAGCCCTGCTTGAGCCGGAGGAGTCCCAGGGTGCTCTGGAGGGCGGCGTGTACAGTCTTTTTATGGGGGCATCCAGGGCTTATTATTTTCAAAAACATCTTTATGACACCGCGGAGAAATGCTGGGATGAGATTGCCTATGCTTCCGCGGACGGCGAGGAGGGCTCCCTGCGGTTCGAATGGGGGCGCCAGTCGTGGAAGGATCAGATATGGGGCGCCGGACCCGTTGCGGGATCAGACTGTTATCTGACGCTGAACGTGGAATCGCCGGAGGAAAATACGTACCTGTATTATCTTACGGAAAGAGACGGACAGGATCAGGTGATTACTCAAATTCCGCTGACGGTCCCGGAGGAAAATGACTTTGTGGGAGTACTGGATAAAATAGCTCTTTACGCCATGGACGGCACGGGAACGGTCCACCTGGTATGGCATATGCCGGATGGATGGAACTATCAGCTCGTTTCTCAGAAGGGGGAGATCCTTGCGGAATACAGACCGATCGGAGAGGATATCCTGGCGCTGATCCCTCTGTCCGACGGCCGCGTTGCCTTTCGCACCCGTAAGCTGACAAATGACGAGACGGCGAATCTGTCTCTGAAGTGTCTGAATCCTGAGTCCGGTGAACCGGCCCTGCTTGCTGCATCCGATGCATCGGCCTATTCCTGTACACTTTACGGGGAAGACAGGATACTGTATGCGGATTCCGACGGCGTCTACCTCAGCGGTATGCCCGGACAGGAGCCGCAGCCCCTGTATCTTTGGGCAAATCACGGAATCACCGTAACGGATGTGCCCCTGCTGCAGGCGGACGGCCCCGACAGGATCCGGCTGGTCTATAAGAATGCAGAGGGGTGCCGCTATCTGTGCCTGGAGCCTACCGCGGAGGATGTGGAGATCTGTGAGATAACCCTTGCGACAAGCTCCTACAGCGAGGAGGCGATCGCGCCGTTGGTAGTGGAATTCAACAAGAAATATCCGAGCTGTCATATCAATATCGAGAGCGATTACGAATACGGAGACACGGAACTGCTCACAGAGTTGAGCGCGGGGAAAGGGCCCGTGCTGGTCGAGACCGATCTGACAGGGCTCTTCCAGGAGCAGGAGGAGCTGTGGCAGCCTCTGGACGAAATGATGGATGAGCTCGGCATCTCGCAGGAGCTGGTACCGGCCGTGCTGGAGGCCGGCAAGATCAACGGTATCCAGTACGGCATTTCGCCGTCATTTACCCTCAGAACGCTGCTTACGGCCGGCCCTCAAGGACAGGACTGGGACTATGATGCCTTTATCGGGAGCGTGAAGGATCGGCCGGATCTGAAAATGGTCATGGGAAACAGCGATCCGTCTTATTTTCTTATGTTTGTGCTGGGACACGACTTGGACGACAGTTATTTCTGGGATGCCCAGGAGGGGACCACGGATTTTGACAGCGATAAATTCCGGGAGGCTTTGGAGATAGCGGAAAAATATGTTCCCTCGACGCCTGTGTCCGCCGAGGATGCCAGAAAAATGCTGCTGGACGGAGATGCGCTCTGCGAGGAATACAGCATGTGGAGCGTGACGGATATCGTGGCGCTGCGCCTCAGCGGTCAGCTCAGTCTGTCCGGCTATCCCACCGGGGACGGGGCCAGACATATCATAGAGGCGAACCATCAGCTCGCCGTGCGCAGGACGGCATCGGACAGGGAAAAGCTGGCGGCATATGCCTTTCTCGACATGTGTCTCTCCTATGAGGGACAGCGGAAGGCGGAACAAAATAGCCGCGGCGCCCTTTATTGGAGCGTGCGGGAGGATATTCTGAAGGAGGACCTTCTCGACGCGGATGAGGATGCCCGTATCATTCTTCCCGGTACCGGTGAAGAAGTGGTGATACGCGATCAGGTGGATCCCGAACTGGACGGCAGGACCCTGCAGGATCTGCTGGATAAGTCGATCCCCTACAAGCCCCTTCCCAGAGAGCTGAGCGATGTCCTCTGGGAAGAACTGGGCCGGTATTTTGACGGGACGGTCTCACAGGAGAAGCTGATCGAGAACCTGGAAAACCGCGTAGGTCTGTATTTTGATGAGAAAAAGTAATTACCCAATTGGTACTTTAGTCCACCGCCAGCTTTTTTACGGCGGTCATGGCTTTTCTGACGGGCGGAAGGCTCAGCAGAATGACCGTGACAAGGCCCTCCGCCAAGATGTAAGAGTAGTTGTAGGCAATAGGATATATTATTGCTAAAGAAGAGGGGAAGTTTTCCGGCATGTAATCCATCCAGTACAGATATCCCCCGACGGTGTGGAACAGTCCTCTGGCGGCTATGGCAAAAAGATATCCCTTGATCAGGCCGTTGCGCTTTTTCGCGAAAAAGCCGGAACAGCCAAGAGCGGCAAAGGCTACGATATAGTCAAGGCAGGCCTGGAGTGGAGAAAGAATATAGGTCCCGCCGTCCTGGGCGAACTGCAGCAGGCCGTATGCAAAGCCGGCGCAGAGGCCGATCTTCGGTCCGTACCAGTAGCCGATAAGGGTCACGAACAGCATGGAGCAGAGGGTGACGGAACCGCCCCAGGGCATGGGAACGATCTTCACATAGGAAGCGGCGAAGCCAAGCGCAAGGGCCATGGCGCAGAATACAAGCTGTTTGACGGAAAAGATGCCTTTTTTGGGGGCGGCCGGCTGATCGGGCTTTTCGGGGTCCGCTTCCGTGTTGTTGCCGGTCAGGACCAGAAGAGCCGTCAGAAGGACGAGAACAACGACCAGCACGCCGCAGGCAGCCATGCCGGCGCCGGTCAGGGCATAATAACCGTCTTGTGAAGAAATAAAATAGGACATAAAAAAACCTCCTTATTCTTGGGAGGAGGGCACCGTATTTCAAAAGACAGGCGCAGCCGCCCGCAGTGCGCAGCGGCGTGCTTTTCTTTGAAATATGCTTCCTTACGCCGGTATTGTCCGGTTCAAGTGGTGAGGGTCAGAGATGCGCTCAGGCGTACCTCAATCTCAGCAATGTGCTCCCCTAGCGTATGTTTTTGACAGAGTTACTATAAAATATTTATAGCGGTTTGTCAAGTTTTCTGATATGCTTGATGACATAAGGTCATGCCGCGACGGATGCGGCGGAAAGGAATCGGAGGCTTATGCGTGGGAAGCAATTGGTCCTGGGAATACTGGCGCATGTGGATGCGGGAAAGACAACGCTGTCCGAGGCGCTTTTGTACACCGGCGGCTCCCTGCGGAAGCTTGGGCGGGTGGACCACAGAGATGCCTTTCTGGATCATTTTGCCCTGGAGAGGGAGCGGGGCATCACTATCTTTTCCAAGCAGGCACATCTTACCTGGGACGGACTGGATATCACGCTGCTGGACACGCCGGGGCATGTGGATTTCGGCCCGGAGGCGGAGCGCACGCTGCAGGTGCTGGATTACGGGCTGCTGGTGATAAACGGCTCCGACGGTGTCCAGAGCCATACCCGTACCATCTGGCGGCTGCTTCGGCAGTATTCGGTGCCGACGTTTCTATTTGTCAATAAGATGGACCGGCCCGGCACGGACCGGGACAGCCTGATGGCGCAGCTTTGCAGCCAGCTGGATCCGGGGTGCACGGAATTCGGGCCAACGGCCCAGGCCAGTCCGCATTTTCTGGAGGATCTGTCCCTGTGCGGGGAGGAGCTTCTGGAGGAATACCTGGAGTCCGGCACGCTGCGGGATGCTTCTGTCGCCGCTGCCGTCAGGAACAGACAGATCTTTCCCTGCTATTTCGGCTCGGCGCTGAAGCTTGAGGGCGTGGAGGAGCTGATGAACGGCATCCGCAGATTCGCGTCGGTGCCGGAGTATCCCGATCGGTTCGCGGCCAGAGTCTATAAGATATCGAGAGATCCGGGAGGAGCCCGCCTGACGCATCTGAAGGTCACCGGAGGGACCTTGCGGGTGAAAATGCCGGTGACCGGCGGGGAAGGCCCGGACCGGGCGTGGGAGGAGAAGGCGGACCAGCTTCGGATCTATGACGGCTCCCGGTACGGCACCGCTGAGCAGGTGGAGGCGGGCGGAATATGCGCCGTGGCGGGTCTTTCCAATACTTATGCGGGCCAGGGCCTGGGGGCGGAACAGGACAGTCGGATGCCCCTGCTGACACCGGTGCTCACCTACCGGCTGATTCTGCCGGAAGGCAGCGACGCCACGAAGGTATTCGGACAGCTCCGTCAGCTGGAGGAGGAAGAACCGCAGTTAAATATTGTCTGGAAGGAAGCGCTCAGGGAGATCCATGTGCAGGTGATGGGGGAGGTGCAGCTCGAAATCCTGAGACGCCTTATCCTGGAACGCTTCGGGCTTGCGGTGGAATTCGGAAGCGGTCATATCGTCTACCGGGAGACGATTGCGTCGACGGCGGAGGGAATCGGGCATTTTGAACCGCTGCGCCACTATGCGGAGGTGCATCTTCTGCTGGAGCCGGGGGAGCCTGGAAGCGGGCTGCAGTTCGCCTCCCGCTGCAGTGAGGACGTGCTTGACAGGAACTGGCAGCGCCTGATCATCAGCCATCTGGAGGAAAGGACGCATCCGGGAGTGCTGACAGGTTCTCCCGTCACGGATATGAAGATCACGCTGCTCACGGGCCGGGCGCACCTGAAGCACACCGAGGGCGGGGATTTCCGTCAGGCTGCGTACCGCGCCCTGCGGCAGGGACTGATGCAGTGTGAAAATGTACTGTTGGAGCCGGTGTTCTCCTTTATCCTGGAGGTGCCCGCAGAGCAGCTGGGGCGCGCCATGTCCGATATCCGGCGGATGCACGGGAGCTTTGACAGTCCCGTGACGGAGGACGGGGCGAGCATTCTCACGGGAAGCGTTCCGGTGTCCGAGTTCGGCTCCTACCAGAGGGAGGTGGCCGCCTACACCGGCGGCAGGGGAAGACTCTCCTGCACCCTGAAGGGCTATGAACCGTGCCACGATCCGGAGGAGGTCATTGCGCGGATCGGTTACGATCCGGATGCGGATACGGACAATCCGTCGTCCTCCGTATTCTGTTCCCACGGCGCGGGGATCCTTGTGAGCTGGGACCGGGTGAAGGAGCATGCGCATGTGGAGAGCGTTCTCACCGCACGGAGGACTGCCGGGGAAGAAGCAGCGCGGAATGAGAACGCCGTTCTTTCCGGGGCCGGCGTAAGAAGCGATTATATCACCAACGAGGAGATAGAGGCTATCTTTCAAAGCACATACAAAAAGAGCCTCCGGGACTACGAGCCCTACCGATACAACGGCAGAGGCGCCGGCACGACGGTGGAGGCGCCCGGAAAGCCGACGGACCCGGCGCCTTCCGAGGTGCGGGATGCGCGCCGCCGGGGCGTCCCGCAGGAAAAAAGGGAAGAATATCTCCTGGTGGACGGCTACAATATTATCTTTGCCTGGGAGGAGCTGCGCGGTCTGGCGGCGGTCAATATCGACAGCGCCAGGGACAGGCTCATGGATATCTGCTGTAATTATCAGGGATATGCCGGCTGCACCCTGATCCTTGTCTTTGACGCCTATAAGGTGAAGGGCAATTCCGGTTCCGTGCAGCAGTACCATAATATCCATGTGGTCTACACAAAGGAGGCCGAGACCGCCGACCAGTATATTGAGAAGACGGTGCACAGGATCGGCCGGAAAGCGCGGGTGACGGTAGCGACCTCCGACGCACTGGAGCAGATGATCATCTGGGGGGAGGGCGCGTCGAGGCTGTCGGCAGCAGGCTTCCTGGAGGCGGTGACGGAGGCCGACGAAAAATTTCGGGAGACGTATGAGTCACCGGGCAGAGTGTTCAGCAGGCTGCCCGTGCCGGAAAGTGCGGATCCGGCGCCGGAAGGCGGTCATCCCGTGCCCTAGAGGGATCATTTGCATGAAGAAAAGGTTTATGCTAAGATAGATTCATCGGAATCGGGACAAACTGAAATGATAATATAGAGAGTAAGAGGAGAAAAATTTATGCTTCAAAGTTTAGTGCCGGACGGGAACAGATTCCTGTGGGCTTTGGCGGGCATTCTCTTTGCATTTGCGGCGACGGTGGCCGCGACGGCTAAGCTGCAGGGGCTCCTGCCCAAGGATGCAGGGCGGGAATACGCCCATGACGGGAAGCTGTCCGCCGGAAAACCGAGAGGTGCGGGCATTATTTTTGTGCTGGTCTTCGTGGCGTCGGCTCTTATTTTTGTGCCGGTCAGCGCCGAGCTGGTGATCTATCTGATCCTTCTGGTGATCTGTATGATGACGGGTTTTCTGGACGATGCGTCCAAGACGCCCTGGGGAGAATATAAGAAGGGCCTGCTGGATCTTTGTGTGGCCATGCTGGCAGCCGTGACTTTCCTGCAGTATAACAGCAATGTGATCTATCTGCCGCTGGCGGACAGGCAGGTCTTTGTTCCCACAATTCTCTTTGCCGTTCTGGCGGTGATCCTGGTGTGGGGATCCGTGAACGTGACCAACTGTGCCGACGGAGTGGACGGCCTGTCGGGGACGCTTACCGTCGTCACCCTCGTCACCATATATGTGACAGGCAGGCTGCTGAATAAAGAGAGCAGTTTTTCTTATTCGATCTTGCTGTTCGCGGTATGCATCCTGGGGTATCTGTGGTTCAACGCATCCCCCAGCAGGCTGATGATGGGAGATGCGGGCTCCCGCTCCATGGGGCTGTTCATCAGCATCGCAATTCTGAAGACGGGCAGTCCGCTGCTCTATATCCCGGTGGCGCTCGTGCTGATCCTGGACGGCGGTCTTGGGCTGGTCAAGATCTTTCTGCTCCGGTTCCTGAAGATCCGCATTTTAAAAAACACAAGGACCCCGCTGCATGACCATGTGCGCAAGGTCTGGGGATGGTCCGACACGCAGACGGTGTTCCGTTTTGCCATTCTGCAGATCATGCTGGCGGCGGCGGTCGTGTGCTGTCTGGGAATGCGAACGGCAGCGTAGCCGCAGGCGGCGCGGCAGCAGGAAAGAAATCGGAAAGGTAGGATAATTGGCATGTACGACGAACTGACGGCCGGCGATATCCGGAAAATGCAGGAGGAGATAGAGTACCGCAAGCTGGTGGTGCGGCCACAGGCGCTGGAAGAGGTGAAATCCGCAAGAGCGCACGGGGATCTCAGTGAGAACTTTGAATATCACGCCGCAAAAAAAGTAAAAAATCAGAATGAGAGCCGCATCCGTTACCTGGAAAAAATGATCAGGACGGCAAGGGTCATATCGGAGGAATCCGCGGAGGATGAGGTCGGAATCAATAATACGGTGACTGTGGAGTTTACGGATGACGGTTCGGTAGAGACCTACAGAATCGTTACTACGGTGCGCGGCAATTCGCTGGAGAATCTGATCAGCAACGAGAGCCCTCTGGGAAAGGCCCTGCTGGGAAAGAAGGAAGGGCAGACGGCGCATGTACAGGTGAACGATACGGTCGGATACGACGTGAAGATCCTTAAGCTGGAAAAGACAGAGGATGAAGCCGGGGATAAGATCAGGGAATTTTAGAGCACAGGAGCTGTAGTATGAAGCAATACTTATTGTTCGATCTGGACGGGACTCTCACGGATCCCAAGGTGGGCATCACTACCTGCGTCCAATATGCGCTGGCATCCTTCGGCATAGACGAGCCCGATCTGGACAGGCTGGATCCCTTTATCGGGCCGCCTTTAAAGGACAGCTTTATGAATTTTTACGGCATGAGCGAGGAACAGGCGCAGGCGGCTGTGGACAAGTACCGGGAGCGCTTCCGCGACAAGGGGATCTTTGAGAACCGGCTCTACGGCGGCGTCAAGGAGATGCTCCGGGAGCTGAATGCCGGCGGAATGGTGCTGGCGGTGGCATCCAGCAAGCCCACCGTGTTCGTGGAACGTATTCTGGAGCATTTTCATATTGCCAGGTACTTTAAGGTGGTGGTGGGAAGTGAGCTGGACGGCACCCGCGTGAACAAGGACGAGGTCGTGGAGGAGGCGCTGAGACGCCTCTTTGACGGCCGCCCCGTGGAGAAGGATAAGGTGTACATGATCGGTGACCGCCGTTTTGACACGGAGGGCGCCAGAGCCCAGGGCGTGGAGAGCGTGGGGGTCGCCTACGGTTACGGGGGCATGGAGGAGCTGAGGGAGGCAAGGACCGACTACATTGTCCGCTCGGTGGCGGAACTGAAAAGGTTCCTGCTGCGGGACATCCGAGATCGGGCGGAGACGCCTTTTCAGAAGAGTGCGAGGATACTGCTCCCTGTGGCATTGTTCTGGCTGGTGAGGAATCTTGGGCAGTATCTGGCGCAGATCGCGTTCTGTGTGTGGGGCAGCGCCGTATCCGGCGTAAGCTTTTTCTTTGTCAGGGACGGGGCGGGAACGCTCACGGGCCTTACTCAGAACGCCGGGGCGGTCATGGGGGCTGCAGGATGCCTCCTGGGAACGGCCGCTGTCCGAAGGAGCGCGAGGAGGCAGCTTGAGGATACGGCGGAGGATATGCGGCTTCTGCATCGAAGGAGGGAGCCCGCAAAAAATTACCTTCTGCTGTTCCTTCTCACGGTGGGAGCGGTGATGGGACTGAATCTGCTGCTGGAGCTGACGGGGGTCACGGGACTCTCACAGAATTATCAGGCGGTCGCGCGGGAGCAGCATGCGGCGGCGATCTGGCTGGGATTGCCCTACTATTGTCTGATCGTCCCTTTTGCCGAAGAGACCGTGTTCAGGGGGATCGTCTACGGCGGTCTGAGGCGAACGGTGAAGCCGGGACCGGCCGTGCTCCTGTCCGCGCTTTTATTCGGAGTCTATCACTTTAATTTAGTACAGGGAATCTACGGCTTTCTTATGGGGTGTCTTCTGGCGTATGCATATGAGTATTTCGGAACCCTCCGGGCGGCGCTGGCTGTCCATGCGGCGGCGAATCTCCTGGCTCTTTGCATGGGCTATTTCGGGAAGGAACTTCCGGCAGCGGCAGGCTGGCCGGTATGCATTGGATTTCTGATATTGGCGGCGGGAAGTCTTGGACTTTTGTATCGGCAAAGGAAGGTCTTCTGACGGCCTTGCCGGAGGAAAAGAGGAAATATGATTTTTTCAATCGTTGTAGTGTGTTTCAATCCCGGCGGAAAGCTGCGGCAGACCTTGGACAGTATTCTGGGGCAGACTTGCAGGGATTTTGAGGTGATCATAAAGGACGGCGGCAGCACGGACGGCTCCGTGGAGGCCTGTATGAGGACTATGGGCATTTCGGTGGAATCGGCTGCTTCCGGAAATAACGGTGGGGTCAGATTCTTTCAGGGGAGGGATACCGGAATCTACGACGCCATGAATCAGGCAGTGTCCCATGCGTCCGGAGATTTTGTGCTGTTTCTGAACTGCGGAGATGTATTTGCGGATGAGAGGGTGCTGTCGAGGACGGCAAAGCGCATTGAGAAGGAGAGAAGGTCAGGAACGGACATGGACCGGCTCGTGCTCTATGGGGACACGCTCAGCGAGAAGAACAAAGTGAAGATCATCTCCTCTCCGCGGATCACGGGATTTACCTGTTACCGCAACATTCCCTGTCATCAGTCCTGTTTTTACAGCGCCATGCTCTGCCGGAGGAAGCCTTATGATCTGCAGTACAGGATCCGGGCGGACTATGACCATTTTCTCTGGTGCTTCTACAGGGCGAAGGCCGTCTTTGTACACATGGGCTTTCCCGTATCCTCCTACGAGGGCGGCGGTTACTCGGAGAGCAGGAAGAATCAGGCGCTTGACAGGCAGGAGCACAGGCGGATCACACAGGCCTACATGGACAGGGGGGAGCTGCTCCGCTATAGAGCGGCCATGATCTGTACGCTTGCGCCTTTGCGCAGGGCCATGGCGGAGAGCAGGATCCTGTCAGGCGCGTATCATCGGTTGAAGGAGAGGCTGTACCGGGGATAGACGGGAAGGCCGGAGGTAGCGATTGCAATGAAGAAAATGGGAATCACAATTGCAAAGAGCATTCTTCTGCTTGCAGCGGGAGTCCTTGTGGGCACATCGCTGTTAATGCTGGCGTATATGCTGCCGGTCGATGTCAGGAACAGGACTACCTCTTATGAGACGCTGAACCAGGAGAGATGGTATCCAAGAGCGGCCGTTGCCGGATATTACAGCGAAGATTATTTTCATTCATGGCTTCCGGATGTGCTGGACGATACGACGGACAGGATCATCCTGCATACCGCGCTGGACGACAGAAAAGGGAATCCGCTGGTGTCCGCCATGGAATCCTACAGCGATTATATGGGCAGTTATCCCTATTATTGGCATGGTTATGTCAGTGTTCTCAGGCCGGCCATGCTTTTGTTCGATTATACGGAGCTGCGGGTTGTAAGCAGCATAGGCCAGACGGTCCTGCTGCTCGCGCTGGCGTTTCTCATTGGCAGGGAAAAGGGGATCCGATATGTGGCCATGCTCTTGACCTCGTATGTGTTGCTGATGCCCGCCGCCGTATCCATGTCGCTGCAGTTTACCTGGGTGTTCTACATTGCGCTGATCGGAACCCTGGTGCTGCTGAAAAAACGAGGGTTCTTCTCGGAGAAGGGGAGATATGTGTTTTTCTTCCTGATCCTGGGAATGTTGACCAGTTATTTTGACCTTTTGACGTATCCGTTGGTCACCTGGGGGATTCCGCTGATATGGTGGCTGGTGACGGACGGTTCCGACCGGGAAGAGCGCTTCTGGGTGGGGAGAGTGATCCGTTCGGGCTTCGGCTGGATCGCAGGGTACGCCGGCATGTGGGCCATGAAGTGGGCCCTGGCCTCAGCCGTCCTGCATCAGGATGTGTTTGAATCTGCCATGAACGAGGTGTTCTTCCGATCCGGTACTCTGGAGGGAGAAGTGTATTCACTGGCCGCCAGATGTGAGGCGCTGTACGTAAACTGGAAGCATTATGAATACAAGGTATTTGGAATGATTCTCGCCGTGTGGCTGGTGTGGTGGGTCTGCAGGACGGTCCTCAACGGGGGATGGAGAAGGGATTCCAAACGCCGGGCCCTCCTTTTGACAGGGGCTTCCTCTGTGGTCTGGTATTTTGTGCTGGCGAATCACACCCAGATTCATCACTTTTTTACTTATCGTATCTTCAGCGTCAGCGTGCTGGCCTTTTTGGCGACGGCGCTGTGCAGCGTCCCCCGGATGGGTGAGGCAGAGACCGTTCCGCCGAAAAGGCGGCTTGCGGTATGCGGAGCGTGCCTGGCGGCGGGACTGCTGAGCATTCCGCCCGTCTTTCTGGCGAGAGAAGATATTACTGCCGCCAACGATTATGAAGTCTTCCGGCAGATCCCGATGAACGACGGTGACTGTTTTGAAGTGGAATTCACCCCGACCTTTGACAGGATAAGAGACCTTTGTCTTGGGCTGGAAAGTGAGAGGGACGAAGGCGAGAGGGATGAAAGTGAGGAGAACGAAGGTGAGGAGGTCAAAGGATATTGTGAGATTGAGATCCGGGATGCGGACGGAGTGAAATATCAGACTGCCGTCCGGCTGAAGGATTTTGAGGGGGATCTCCAGAGCCTGAGCATGGACATGGAGCTGGATCATAACAGCACATACCGCGTGGTCTGCAGAGTAAAGGATAACGATCGGCCGGTCCTGCTGTGGGTCACGGAGAGCGGGAGTATGCCGCTGAAGGAATACGGCGCCCTTTCGGTGAACGGTCAGACGGTTCAGGGGCAAATGATGACGGATATCACGTACCGGACACTTCCGCCTTCCAGAAAGACCCTGATTTTTCTGGCGATGACGTGGCTGGGAGTCTTCCTGGTCTGCGGGTATGCGTTCTGGCCGCGGACAGGGGAAGGAGGCCTGCTTTCTGTGGGCATGCCTTCAGGAGCGAAATGAATGCATAATACAGACAATTCAAAATAAATTTCGATAATTTATCTTAAAAACGAGAATTTGCAAACAATCTGACAATTTCCGATAAATTTGTTATTTACAGCCGGGCAAAAATGGTGTATAGTGATGTGAGTAAAGGCGCAAAGGAGCGTAAAAAAGCTCCCTTGCGCTTTCTTTGCGTGAGCTACGAGCCGGGCGCGGACTTTTCCGGCGGTATGCGGGACCGTGCTTGCGCGGGGCCGCGGACAGACGGAAAAGGCTGCATGCGGCGACAGCCGCGACAACGAGCGTCAGCGAGGTGGCCCGGCGAGGTAACCGAGGAACAGCCGCGACAACGAGCGTCAGCGAGGTGGCCCGGCGAGGTAACCGAGGAACAGCCGCGACAACGAGCGTCAGCGAGGTGGCCCGGCGAGGTAACCGAGGAACAGCCGCGACAACGAGCGCCAGCGAGGTGGCTAAAGAAAGGAGTACAGCAATGTTTGATGTAAAGAGAGAGCAGCCGTCGACACCGCTCCATCGGGAAGAATTTGAACACGACAGCTGCGGTATCGGCGCGTGCGTGAACATTAAAGGTGAAAAAAGCCGTGCGACAGTGGAAAATGCCCTGAAGATCGTCGAAAATCTGGAGCACAGGGCCGGAAAGGACGCGGAGGGAAAGACCGGCGACGGCGTGGGCATCCTGACCCAGATCCCTCACAGATTCTTTGCGAGAGTCACGAAGCCTCTCGGAATTGAATTGGGCAGGGAAAGAGAATACGGCGTGGGCATGTTCTTCTTCCCGCAGGAGGAGCTGCGCCGCAATCAGGCAAAAAAGATGTTCGAGATCATCGTGGAAAAGGAGGGCCTGGAATTCCTGGGCTGGAGAGAGGTGCCCACCTTCCCCAACGTCCTGGGACACAAGGCGGTAGAGTGTATGCCCCACATTATGCAGGGGTTCGTAAAGAAGCCGGCGGACGTGGAGAAGGGGCTGCCCTTTGACCGCAGACTTTATATAGCGAGAAGACTGTTCGAGCAGTCCACCGAGGATACTTATGTGGTGTCGTTCTCCAGCCGCACCATTGTGTACAAAGGCATGTTCCTGGTGGGACAGCTCCGCACCTTCTATGCGGATCTCCAGAGCGAGGATTATGTTTCCGCGATCGCCATGGTACATTCCCGGTTCTCCACCAACACCAATCCCAGCTGGGAGCGCGCCCACCCCAACCGTCTGATGGTGCACAACGGTGAGATCAACACCATCCGGGGCAATGCCGACAAGATGCTGGCCCGCGAGGAGAACATGGAATCCGAATACCTCAAGGGGCAGATGCACAAGGTCCTGCCCGCCATCAGCAAGACGGGTTCCGACTCCGCCATGCTGGACAATACTCTGGAATTTCTTGTGATGAGCGGCATGGATCTGCCTCTGGCGGTGATGATCGCAATTCCCGAACCCTGGGCCAACAATAAGGCCATGTCTCAGAACAAGAGAGATTTTTATCAATATTATGCGACCATGATGGAGCCCTGGGACGGGCCCGCCTCCATCCTGTTCTCCGACGGGGATATCATGGGGGCCGTGCTTGACAGGAACGGCCTGCGTCCCTCCAGGTACATGATCACCGACGATGACACGCTGATCCTATCCTCCGAGGTGGGCGTGCTGGATATCGATCCCGCCACCGTCAAGCTGAAGGAGAGACTGCGCCCCGGCCGTATGCTGTTGGTGGACACCGTTCAGGGCAAGGTGATCTCCGACGAGGAGCTGAAGGAAAAATATGCCTCCAGGCAGCCCTACGGCGAGTGGCTGGATAGCAATCTTGTGTTCTTAAAGGATCTGACGATACCTAACCAGCGGGTGCCTGAGTATACCTACGAGGAGCGGCAGCGGATGCAGAAGGCCTTCGGGTATACTTACGACGAACTGAAGACCAGCATCCTGCCCATGGCGAAGAACGGCAGTGAGGCAATTGCGGCTATGGGCGTGGATACGCCGCTGCCTGTGCTGAGCAAGACGCATCACCCGCTGTTCCACTATTTCAAGCAGCTGTTCGCACAGGTGACGAACCCGCCCATCGACGCCATCCGGGAGGAGATCGTCACCTCCACCACGGTCTACATCGGGACCGAGGGCAACATTCTTCACGAGACGCCCAAGAACTGCAACATGCTCCGGGTCAACAACCCGATTCTGACCAACACCGATCTGATGAAGATCAAGAACATGAAGGCGGAAGGCTTCAAGGTCGAGGTGGTCCCCATCACCTATTATAAGAATACCAGTCTGGAGCGCGCCATCGACAGGCTCTTTGTGGAAGTGGACAGAGCTTATCGGGACGGAGTGAACATTCTGATCCTTTCCGACAGAGGCGTGGACGAGAACCATGTGCCCATTCCTTCTCTGCTGGCGGTCTCCGCACTGAACCAGTATCTGGTGCGGACCAAGAAGCGGACCCGTGTGGCGTTGATCCTGGAATCGGGCGAACCCAGGGAGGTGCATCATTTTGCCACTCTGCTGGGCTACGGCGCATGTGCCATCAATCCCTATCTGGCCCAGGACTCCATCCGGGAGCTCATCGATAATCATATGCTGGATAAGGATTACTATGCGGCGGTGAACGATTACAACAATGCGGTGCTCCACGGCATCGTGAAGATCGCCTCCAAGATGGGGATCAGCACGATACAGTCCTATCAGGGCTCCCAGATCTTTGAGGCCATCGGCATCGCCCCTGAGGTGATCAGCAAATATTTCAGCAATACGGTCTGCCGGGTGGGCGGCATTACCTTGAAGGACATTGAGAGACAGGTAGACGAGCTGCATTCCCAGGCGTTCGATCCGCTGGGACTTGGCAGCGATCTGACGCTGGACAGTCCCGGTCATCACAAGATGCGCAGCGGCGGAGACGAGCATCTGTATAATCCCGCCACCATCCATATGCTGCAGGAATCCACCAAGCGCGGAAACTATGGAATGTTCAAGCAGTATACCGCCATGGTGAATAGTGAAAATTCCATTCGGAACCTCAGAGGGCTCATGGATTTCAATTATCCTCAAAAGGGCGTAGAGCTTGAGGAGGTGGAGCCGGTGGAGTCCATTGTGACCAGGTTCAAGACCGGCGCCATGTCCTACGGCTCCATCTCCAAGGAGGCGCATGAGACCATGGCCATCGCCATGAACCGGCTTCACGGGAAGAGCAATTCCGGCGAGGGCGGCGAGGACCTGGAGAGACTGACGGTAGGCCCCGACGGACTGGACCGCTGCTCCGCTATCAAGCAGGTGGCAAGCGGAAGGTTCGGCGTCACCAGCCGGTATCTGGTCAGCGCCAAGGAGATCCAGATCAAAATGGCTCAGGGCGCAAAGCCCGGCGAGGGCGGCCATCTGCCCGGAGGAAAGGTATATCCCTGGATTGCAAAGACACGTCACTCCACCCCCGGAGTGTCTCTGATCTCACCGCCGCCTCATCACGATATTTATTCTATCGAGGATCTGGCGCAGCTGATCTATGATCTAAAGAATGCCAACAAGGAGGCGAGGATCTCGGTGAAGCTGGTGTCCGAAGCCGGCGTGGGGACCGTGGCGGCCGGCGTGGCAAAGGCCGGCGCTCAGGTCGTACTGGTGTCCGGTTACGACGGCGGTACCGGTGCGGCGCCCAGAAGCTCCATTCACAATGCGGGCCTTCCCTGGGAACTGGGCCTGGCGGAGACCCATCAGACGCTGATCATGAACGGGCTGCGCAACAAAGTCCGCATTGAGACAGACGGTAAGCTCATGAGCGGCCGGGATGTGGCCATCGCTGCCATTCTGGGCGCGGAGGAGTTCGGCTTCGCCACCGCTCCGCTGGTGACCATGGGCTGCGTGATGATGCGCGTCTGCAATCTGGACACCTGTCCTGTGGGCGTGGCCACACAGAATCCGGAGCTGCGGAAGAACTTCCGGGGAAAACCGGAGTATGTGGAGAACTTTATGAGGTTCATCGCCCAGGAGCTGAGGGAGTATATGGCGGCGCTGGGCGTGCGGACCGTGGATGAGCTGGTGGGCCGCACGGACCTTCTGAAGATGAAGGAGAATCTGACCGAGAGCCAGCGCCAGGTGGATCTCAGCATGATCCTGACAAATCCTTACAGTGATACGAAGCAGAAGGTCACCTTCGATCCCGCACAGGTCTACGACTTTCAACTGGAGAAGACGTTGGATGAGCGGGTGCTCTTAAAGCAGCTGAAGAAGGCCATTGAGAGCGGACAGAAGCGCAGCATCGAGGTAGATGTAGGAAACACGGACCGGACGTTCGGCACGATCCTGGGAAGTGAGATCACGAGAAGGCTGGGAGACAATGTGGAGGAGGACACCTACCGGGTAATGTGCAGAGGTGCCGGCGGACAGTCCTTCGGCGCTTTCATTCCCAAGGGCCTGACGCTGGAGCTGGTAGGGGAAAGCAACGATTACTTCGGAAAAGGACTTTCCGGGGGCAAGCTGATCGTATACCCGCCGAAGGGAAGCAAGTTCAGAGCGGAGGATAACATTATCATCGGAAACGTGGCACTCTACGGAGCTACCAGCGGAAAAGCGTTCATAAACGGCGTGGCAGGCGAAAGATTCTGTGTCCGCAACTCCGGCGCCAGCGCGGTGGTGGAAGGTGTGGGCGACCACGGGTGCGAGTACATGACCGGCGGACGTGTGGTAGTGCTGGGACGCACAGGGAAGAACTTTGCAGCCGGCATGAGCGGCGGTATTGCCTATGTGCTGGACGAGGGCAACGATCTGTACCAGCGGCTGAATAAAGAGATGGTCTCCTCCAGTGAGATCACATCCAAATACGATGTGATGGAGCTGAAGGGGATGATCCAGGAGCATGTGGCGCTGACCAACTCGGCAAAGGGAAAAGAAGTCCTGGATAACTTCGGCGAGTATCTGCCCAAGTTCAAGAAGATCATTCCTCATGATTACGAGAGGGTGCTGAAGACGATCCTGCAGATGGAAGAGAAGGGCCTCAGCGCGGAACAGGCGCAGATCGAGGCGTTCTATGCCAACATGGAAAGTAAGAGAGGTGACTAACATGGGAAAGCCGACCGGTTTTATGGAATATAAGAGGGAAGTCAGCAAGGAACAGGATCCGAAGAAGCGGATCAAACATTTTCATGAGTTCCATGAGCATTTGCCAAAGGAACGACAGAGCCTTCAGGGAGCGCGGTGTATGGAGTGCGGTGTGCCGTTCTGTCAGTCCGGCATGATGCTCTGCGGAATGGCCAGCGGGTGTCCCCTGCACAACCTGATCCCTGAGTGGAACGATCTTGTATATACGGGGAACTGGGAGCAGGCATACAACCGCCTGAAAAAGACGAACAATTTTCCTGAGTTTACATCCAGAGTGTGCCCCGCTCTGTGCGAGGCGGCCTGTACCTGCGGCCTGAACGGAGACCCGGTGTCAACGAAGGAGAACGAGTACGCTATTATCGAGAACGCCTATGAGCAGGGCTATGCGGACGCGAAGCCGCCCAAGGTGAGGACGGGGAAGAAGATCGCCGTGATAGGCAGCGGACCCTCCGGACTGGCCGCGGCGGATCAGCTGAACAAGAGGGGACATTCCGTGACGGTGTATGAGCGATCCGACCGCGTGGGCGGGCTCTTGATGTACGGGATCCCCAACATGAAGCTGGAGAAGCAGATCGTGGAGAGAAAGCGGAGGATCATGGAGGAGGAGGGCGTTACCTTTGTCACCGGAGCGGATGTGGGGAAGGACGTGAAGGCCGATAAGGTGCTGCGCGATTTTGACCGGGTGGTGCTGGCCTGCGGAGCCTCCAATCCCAGAGACATCAAGGCTCCCGGCAGGGATGCAGGAGGGATCTATTTTGCGGTGGATTTTCTGAAGGCCAACACAAAGAGCCTTCTGGATTCCGATTTCCAGGATAAGAAGTACGTTGATACAAAGGATAAGCACGTGGTGATCATCGGCGGCGGTGACACCGGAAACGACTGCGTGGGAACCTCTATCCGCCACGGGGCGAAGAGCGTGACGCAGATCGAGATGATGCCAAAGGCGCCGGATGAGAGGGCGGAGAACAACCCCTGGCCGGAATGGCCCAAGATCTGTAAGACGGATTACGGCCAGCAGGAGGCCATCGCCGTATACGGTCACGATCCACGTATCTATGAGTCTACCGTCAAGGAGTTCATCAAGGACAAGAGCGGAAATCTAAAGGCGGTGAAGATCGTGAAGCTGTCCTGGGAGAAGGACAAAGCCACCGGGCGCATGAACAGCAAGGAGGTGCCGGGAAGCGAGCAGATCCTGGATGCGGATATTGTGCTGATCGCGGCGGGATTTCTGGGGACGCAGAGCTATGTGGCCGAGGCGTTCGGCGTGGAGCTGAACGAGCGCACCAACGTGAAGACCGAGGCCGGCGCCTACCGGACCAGCAGAGAGAACGTGTTCGTCACCGGCGATATGCACAGGGGACAGTCTCTTGTGGTGTGGGCTATCCGGGAGGGACGGGAAGCGGCAAGAGCCGTGGACGAGAGCCTGATGGGATATTCCAATCTGGTAGTGCAGTGAGAAAGAAAAAGGACCGCTGTCATCCACAGCGGTTCCTTTTTTTGTCGCGGTACATATCCTGGTCTGCCTCGGAAAGGCACATCTCCAGAGAATCCGAATGCCGGTCCATGGTGGCAATGCCGAAGGATACCTTTAGCTGCTGCTCTCTGATCTGGAACAGCTTCTGCTTTTCCTTCATCAGGGACACGAATCCTTGGGCCTCCTCCCTTGACGTGGAGGGCAGCACAAGGGTGAACTCGTCGCCGCCGACGCGGAACAGTGTGCTCTGTTCCGGCAGGACCATTTTAAAGAGAAGTACCGTCATTCGGATATAGTCGTCTCCGACCAGGTGTCCGTATCTGTCATTGAGGCTTTTCAGACCGTCGCAGTCGGCGGAGATGATACTGACGGGATAACGGTCGCTTTCCTTCAGCTCCTGCAGGTAGTCTTCAAAATAGGTGCGGTTGAACAGACCGGTAAGCTCGTCGGTCCTGGCCTTCTCTTCCAGCTTCCGCTTCAGAAGCTCCTGGTCGGTCACGTTGTTGATCAGGCCCACGATCCCAGTGACATTTCCGCCGTCATCGAAGAGGGGCTGTTTGATGATCTCCAGAAATTCCTGAACGCCGTCTGTGTTGATCTCAATGGTATAGGACGTGCCTTTGCCGGTGGCCAGGATCTCCTGATCCTTTTTCTGTGCCTCCACGGCATTTTCCTTATCCTTGCGGATCTCCGGATCTGTCTTTCCGCGGATGGTCCATCCCGGATCGTCCTTATTTGCCAGGTGATGCCAATAGTGGGTGGCGAAGACGTATTTGCCCTCGCTGTCCTTCAGATAAATGTTGGAGGGCAGCTGTTTTAACATTTTTTCTATTGCGTAAAAGGTGAGGGAGTCGTTGAGATTGATCGCATTGGAGATGCGGTTCAAAATGATTTCCCGCACAAAGGGCTTTCGGATACAGTCTGTCACGCCCCTGCCCAAAAAGGTCAGCGTATCCGGGGATAATGTGTCCGCGATCAGGAGGATGGGAACGGCGGAAAAGCTTGTGTGATCGTTGGCTATCTGCAGAAATGTGTCCAGATCGGTCCGGGGGCGGTCAATGTTCAGCAAGATGGCCGCCAGGGCGGAGCCGTTCTCTTTTAAGATCTCCACACCGTCCTCGACGGAGGCCGCTTCGACGGTATGGTACGCATCGCTTAACAGCGCGCAGAGCTCTTTCCGGTTCTGCTCATTTAGATCAATGATCAGCAATTTTTTCTTATCTGTCGTGTTACCGCTCACTTTTTGCTCCTTTTCCCTCATTGAAACAGAATATAATATGTTTTTCAACTAAAAATCATACCCCATAAGATCTAAAATATCAATAATATATTGCTAAATATTGAGAATCGGGAGCATATCTGGTATAATTTCTGCAAAACATTCTGCGGTATATTTCATTAAAAACAGAGGTCAGAATATGAGTGAAGTGATTTCGTCCCACAGTTCAGCCGAAAATACGAAGGGGACAGCAAGGCAGGCCAACCTGGAGCTGCTGCGCTGCGTCGCCATGATGATGGTGATCGTGCTGCACTATCTGGATAAGGGGAGGCTGCTGGCCGATCCGAAGTGGCCGGTAATCTACTCCCAGGAGTGGATTCCGTGGCTGCTGGAGTGTTTCTGTATCGTGGCGGTGAACGTCTATATGTTCATCAGCGGCTATTTTTTGTGTACCTCCTCCTTTAAGCTGAGCCGTCTGATACAGCTCTGGCTGCAGGTCTGGATGTACTCCGTGGCGTTCGGGGCAATCGGAGCCCTGACAGGTGTCATGAGGGAGACGGACTGTGACACGCATTTTCTTCTCACGCTGATCTTTCCCGTCTCCATGAATCATTATTGGTTCCTAACGGCATATATCTTCCTGTATGTCCTCCTGCCCTTCCTGGGACTGGCGGTGAAAAGGATGACAAAGCGGCAGATGCAGGCCGCGGTCCTGATACTGCTTATTGTGTTCAGCCTGCAAAAGAGCGTATTGCCCGTGAGGCTGGAGACGGACAGGACAGGGTACGACTGTCTGTGGTATATCTGTGTGTTCACAGCGGCCGCCTACGTGCGCCGGTTCGGCGTGCCCTTTCTGGAGAAGCGGGCAAGGGGGATCCTCCTGTATGTGGGATGCTGTCTGCTGATCTTCGCCAGCATAATAGGTCTGCGGCAGGTGTATCTGCATACGGGCAGACTGGACGAGATGCTGAAGATGTGCCTGGAATATAACCACATTCTGCCCTTTTTGGCGGCGGCAGGACTGTTCGGTGCCTTTCGCAGGATCAAGCTCAGGGGATGGCCCGCTTCGCTGGTATGCAGGATCGCCCCCTATACCCTGGGCGTCTATCTGCTCCATGAAAACATTGGCCTGCGCTACACCTGGCAGAACTGGCTGGGGGCGGATAAGCTGTTGGGGTGCCTGCACGCCGATCTGACGGGCTGCACGTCCTCCCGCATGGGAGTTTATGCGGGAAGCGGCGGGCGCGTGCTTCTGTATACCTTAGCCGCGGTGCTGTGCGTGTTCACGGCGGGGATCCTGGTGGATATGCTGCGGGCGCTTCTGGTCCGCGGTGCGGATAGAGTGTTGGGCATCCTTCCGCCCTACAGGCGGCTGAAGGATCACATTCTGCGCCTGGACGAGTGCTTCCGGGAGAAGGAGCCTGTATGAAGAGAACGAGGGATGCTGAGAGCAGAGAACGGGACAGAGCAAAGACAGCGGAACGAATGAAGAATGTCCTGGAAAATATATTTGTGGTGGTGCTGGCCTTCTATCCGCTCCGGCATATCGCGTGGGGGCTGGATCTGTGGGATACGGGCTACAACTATGCCAATTTTGAGTACATGGGGACCCGGCATATGGATCCCATGTGGCTGTTTTCCACCTATCTCGCCAACGGGGTGGGGAGTCTGATCTCAAAGCTGCCCAATGCGGGAAGCCTTCTGGGAATGAATCTGTATACGGGGCTGTTCGTGAGCATCCTGGCTCTGACCGGCTTCCTTTTCAGCTGCAGGGTGTTGAAGATGCCCCTGTGGATTGCATTTGTGGGGGAGATCGCGGCCGTAAGCCTGTGCTGGTGCCCCACGGCGCTGCTGTACAACTATCTGACCTATGTGCTGTTATTGGGCTGCGTCCTTCTGCTGTATCAGGGGCTGACGCGTGAGAAAAAATGGTGCCTCTTCGGGGCCGGGGTCTGTCTGGGGGCCAATGTGCTGGTGCGGTTCTCCAATCTGCCGGAGGCCGTACTGATCCTGGCTGTATGGGCATACGATCTTATTCTGTGGAGAGAACACAGGAAGACCTCCGGGGAGGAGGGGGAGAAGAAGAGCTTCCGCAGCGGGCTGCTCAGACATACCCTCTGGTGCCTGATGGGCTACCTGTCGGCGCTGGCGGTTCTGTTCGGGTACATCCACCTGCGCTACGGCCTGGAGAATTATGCGGAAGGGATCCGGAGGCTATTCGCCATGACGGATAAGGCGACGGACTACAAGGCCGCTTCCATGTTGATGGGAATGATAAATACTTACGTGGAAAATATGTACTGGGTAAAACGGATCGGAGTGCTGGCGGCGGGCGGCATGATATTGCTGCTCCCGGTGGGATGGATGCAGGCCCGCCTCGACCGTTCCCCGAAAAGAGCCGGAGGCGGTCATGCAGGAGCCGTAAAATCCGGTGCGCGGTTCCTTATGGGAGCGATCCGCATTGTGTTCTCGGTGCTGCTTGGCCTGGGAATGATCGGCTGGCTCTATTTCCGAGGGTTCTGTTCCTGGGCGTTCTACAGCTATGACTCGATCCTGCGTCCGGGAGTCCTGTTCCTGATGCTGACCATGCTGATTGCGGCGGTCCGCATTTTGTACCCGAAATCTCCCAAGGAGGAGAAGCTGATCGGCGGTCTGATCCTGCTGGTCGTGCTGGTCACCTCCATCGGCAGCAACAACGGCGTCTATCCCAGTCTGAACAATCTGTTCCTGGCGGCGCCCTACACTCTCTGGCAGAGCTTCCGTTTTCTGCGATATGTGAGCGGAATGCGGATCCGCAGGATGGAAATGTCGTTGCTCCCCGTCAAGGGCCTGTTGACTGCTTTTCTGGTCCTGTGCCTGTTCCAGTTCGGAATGTTCGGCGTGAGCTTCGTCTTTGCCGAGGGGACCGGTGTGCAGGACCCTGACAGCTATGTGGAGAACAATCAGGTCCTGGAGAGGATCCGAATGAGTGAGGAGAAGGCGCGCTGGATGACCGAGCTGAGCGCATATGTGGAGGAGAACGGTCTGCAGGGACAGGAGGTCATCCTCTACGGCAACATCCCGGCACTGTCCTATTATCTGCAGATGCCGTCGGCGTTCAATCCCTGGTGCGATCTGGATTCCTACAGTGCGGAGCAAATGAAGCTGGATCTGGCGGCCACCGCCGAAGAGATACGGTCCCAGGGCCGGCGCCCGGCGATCATTGTGGAAAGGAATTATGTCACTTATCTGGAGGGAGGCAGCAGTGCTCTGAGGGAGCTGCTCAAATCGGATTCCAAGACTCTCCGGGCGATCGAGGAGGACGGCAAGTGGCCCATGCTCGCGGATTTCATGGAGCAGAACGGATACAGGCCCGACTACAGCAACGGAAAGTTCACCGTTTACCGATAAGCGGGAGAGGCTTTCGGAACGCGCCTAGTCCCGTCCGGCGGAACGAAAGGAAAGATTGAAAAAGGTCTGCGGCTCATAAGAGCTGCAGACCTCTCTTTTTGGCTTCCTCCATGACCTCGTCCGGCCAGAGGGAGCATTGTACCTCGCAGATATGTGCCTTCCTCAGGAAGAACATACAGATTCGTGACTGACCGATGCCGCCGCCGATGGTGAAGGGAAGTTCCTCGGCGAGAACGGCCTTATGGAAGGGGAGTTCGGCCCGCTCCGGGCATCCCGCCTTCTCCAGCTGTTCCAGCAGCGCCGTTCTGTCCACCCGGATCCCCATGCTGGACAGCTCCAGCGCGATATCCAGAACGGGATAGTACACAATGATATCCGCGTTCAGCGCCCAGTCGTCATAGTCCGGGGCCCGGCCGTCGTGAGGCTTGCCGTTGCCCAGCTTGTCGCCGATCTGCATGACGCAGACAGCGCCCTTTGCCTTGGCTATGTAATACTCTCTCTCCTTGGGGCTGTAGTCGGGGAACATCTCCTCCAGCTCCCTCGTGGTAATAAAGAAGATGTCATGAGGAAGGATCTCCTCGATATAGTCGTATTCGATCGCCATGTACTTTTCCGTCTTTCGCAGCACATTGTACACGGTGCGGACCGTTTCCTTCAAGGTCTCTATGTTGCGGTCCTCTCTCGTAATGATCTTCTCCCAATCCCACTGATCCACATAGATGGAATGGATATTGTCCGTCATTTCGTCCCTGCGGATGGCGCTCATATCCGTGTAGAGGCCCTCGCCTACGGAAAATCCGTATTTTTTCAGGGCATAGCGCTTCCACTTGGCCAGAGAATGTACGATTTCGCCCTGTCTGCCGTCCTGATATTTAATATCGAATGTTACGGGACGTTCCACTCCGTTCAGATTGTCATTGAGACCGGACAGAGGGTCTACAAAAAGAGGAGCGGATACGCGGAGAAGGTGCAGGCGTTCCGCCAGAAGATTCTGAAAAAAGTCTTTTACGGTCTTGATGGCCACCTGAGTCTCATAGAGATTCAGCTGGGACCTGTAATTAGGGGGTAATATAATGTCTGCCATGATCTTGCCTTTCAGGATGCCGTCCGGGCGGCACGTTGTCGGTTGTCTCATCTACAGTCTATGCTGTACCATATATCATTTAACCGCTTTTTTTCATTTTTGGCAACTGATTTTTTGCATTTTCCAAAACTTTTCCCTAGGAAGGGGCAGCGAATAAAGGGCTTGCAATCGGAGGACATATGTGCTATCCTAAGAATAGAACAAATGTTCGATTTGTGAGACGGTCTGTTCCTGGGAACGGGAAACAGATACGGTGGGGGAGGAACGATGGAATACCTGGCCTTGCACGGGGAGCAGTCCCTGGAGGATAGATTGGAAATACTGACGGATGCGGCGAAATACGATGTCGCCTGTACCTCCAGCGGCGTGGAACGCAGGGGCAACGGAAGGGATATGGGCAATTGCGCTGCCGGCGGGATCTGTCACAGCTTCAGCAGTGACGGAAGGTGCATCTCCCTGTTAAAGATCCTGATGACCAATGAGTGTATCTACGACTGCAAATACTGCCAGAACCGCTGCTCCGGCGATATTCCCAGAGCGACCCTGACACCGGAGGAGATCTGTACGCTGACAACGGAATTCTACCGCAGGAATTATATTGAGGGACTGTTCCTCAGCTCCGGCATCCTGCAGGCCCCAACCTTTACCATGGAGCTGATCTACAGGACGGTATGGCTGCTTCGGAACCGGTTCCGATTCAACGGATATATACACGTAAAGGCCATACCCGGTGCGGACCCGGAGCTGATCCAGAGGACGGGCTTTCTTGTGGACAGGATGAGCGTAAATCTGGAGCTGCCCACGGCGGAGGGCCTGCGCAGCCTGGCGCCCAATAAGCATCGCAGGGCGATCCTGGCGCCTATGCGCCAGATCCAGACAGGTATCCGGGAGAACAAGAGCGATCTGGTGCGGTATCGGAATGCGCCAAAATTTGTGGGAGGAGGACAGGCTACGCAGATGATCGTCGGCGCCACCGCGGAGAGCGACTGGCAGATCTTAAATGTCGCCGAGAGCCTCTATGATAAGTTCGGTCTGAAGCGGGTATTTTATTCTGCCTTTGTGAACGTGACCGGAGACAGGGCCCTGCCCGCGCTTCCCGGCGGTCCGCCGCTGCTCAGGGAACACAGGCTGTACCAGGCGGACTGGCTTCTGCGCTTTTACGGCTTTCGGGCCTCGGAGCTTTTGGACCCCAAGCGTCCCTTCTTTAACGTAATGCTGGACCCCAAGGAGGACTGGGCAGTGCGGCATCTGGAGCAGTTCCCGGTGGAGATCGACCGGGCGCCTCTGGAGCAGCTCCTGCGCGTGCCCGGCATCGGCGTAAAGAGCGCGCGGCGGATCGCAGCGGCAAGGAAGAGTGCGAAGCTGTCGTTCACCGACCTGAAAAGGATGGGGGTAGTGCTGAAGAGAGCGCTGTATTTTATTACCTGCGGCGGGAAAATGATGTATCCCGTGAAGCTGGAAGAGGACTATATCGTCAGGAATCTGACGGATGTAAGGGACCGCGTGCGGTTCGGCAGCGACGGCATGACATATCGGCAGATGTCTCTCTTTGACGCGGAGCAGTTCTCGCTGCCTGTGAGCGCCGAGGAAAAGCTCCGGAGCGCCGTGGGGCAGCTCTGAGATCTGCCGACAGGATTACAGGATATGGGGGGAGAGGGATGACCGTATATTTCTGCGAAGACTCTTTGGAGAGCATCTTCACTGCCATTTATCAGGCATATGCGGAGAAGCGTGATCACAGCGATACGGTTCTCAGCCTGTCGCCGGAGCCCATGTTGTTCGCGGAGCATGTCCGGGTGACGCCGGATGTCGAAAAGGCGCGTAGGGTGATAAGGACATTGCAGAGACGCTTTGGCGAGAACGATTATTTGTCTCTGTGCGCGGCGCTGGCCTCGGAGCATCGGGAGAAGGCGCAGGCGGTGTACAGGACTGTGGCAGACGGACTGAGGCGGGATGCCGGACCGGGGCATCTTTTTGACAATCTGGCGGATCCCTGGGTGAACATGGCTTTTTCCCTGGGGCGGGGAGCAGGGCGCGAGATACAGCACCTTCAGGGCTTTGTCAGGTTTCAGGAGCTGGAGAGCGGAGTGCTCTACTCGGTCATCGGACCGAAGAACAATGTGCTCACCTTCCTGATGCCGCACTTTGCGGACAGGCTTCCCCAGGAAAATTTTGTGATATACGATGAAAAACGCAATTTCTTCGGCGTTCATCCGTCGGGAAGAGACTGGTATCTGCTCTGTGGGGAGGACGCCGTGCAGCCGGCCCTGCGTCTGTCGGAGCAGGAGCGGCAGTATCGGGAGCTTTTCCGGCATTTCTGCCGGACGATCGCCATCCGGGCAAGGCAGAATCTTCCGCTTCAGAAAAGCATGCTTCCGCTGCGATTCCGGGAATATATGACGGAATTTCGGCAAGACTGAAAATGTCGGCTGTCCACGGCCAGACTTTATATGTGAAAGTGCCGAAAAAAACGGCAAAAAGCAAATTTTTTTCGGAAAGAAATCCACTTTACAATTTGCATAATTTGCATATAATTGTAAATTATAGTACCAATGGTTGAACCGTTTTCTTTAAAAAGAAAGAAAGGATGGATGAAAATGGTAAGGACAATTCGTTTGACACCCGATGATGTTCAGCATTTTGTTGATGTAACCTCTCAGTGCGATTTTAACATTGATATTTCATACAACAGGTATGTTGTGGATGCCAAATCGTTCTTAGGAGTTTACGGACTGGATTTCAGAAGCCCCCTGAGAGTGTCCTATGAAGGCCACAATCCGGCACTGGAGGAATTGCTGAATACATTATCCATGGCCAGCTGACATGTCCAATCCCGCCCGCAGCGGCAGGCCGGACCGACAAAGATACAGTTGAGCGGTAATAATGACTCCCTATGAGAGATAGTGACCTATTTCCATAGGGAGTTCGTGTTTTAGGAACAGCGGCGAAAGGAACGGCATTTTTGGCCGAACCCGGAGAGAAGGAGGTAAGATGGCGGACATTCACCCAGAATATTCGGAAGGCAGCATTGACGGGAAATTCGGCGATACGGCTGCGGAATTGCCGTCCGACGAGGTCCGCGTCTCCGTCAGAGGGCTGGTGGAGTTCCTTCTGCGCCACGGCGACATCGACGACCGGCGCCAGTCATCCCCGGATAACGCCATGCAGGAGGGCGGCAGGATTCACCGCATGATACAGCGCAGAATGGGAGCGGAGTATCAGGCGGAGGTCAGTCTGAAATATGTCTGCCCCACTGACAGGTACGTGCTGGTCGTGGAGGGCAGGGCCGACGGCATTATCCGCCGTGAGGGCCGGGTGATCATCGACGAGATCAAGGGAACCTACCGCGACCTGGCGAGGATGAGGGAGCCCATGCCCCTGCATCTCGCCCAGGCCAAGTGCTATGCCTATCTGTACGGTCTTCAGCAGAAATCGGAGGAGGTGCAGGTGCGCCTGACCTACTGTCATATTCCCACCGAGGAGCTGCGGTACTTCTATCAGGATTATACCTTCCCGGAACTGGAGGCCTGGTTCGGGGAGCTCATCGCCTCCTACCGAAAATGGGCGGACTATTCCTGGGAGTGGCGGCATGAGCGCCAGAAATCCATCGAGGGCCTGGAATTTCCCTTCCCGTACAGGGAGGGCCAGCGGGAGCTTGTGGCAGATGTCTACCGGACCATTTATCACGGGAAAAAGCTTTTTTTGGAAGCTCCCACAGGAGTGGGGAAAACGGTCTCGACTATCTATCCGTCCGTCCAGGCTGTGGGAAAGGGAATGGCGGAAAAGATATTCTATCTGACCGCAAAGACAGTCACCGGGACCGTGGCGGAAAATACGCTGGGCCTGCTGCGCCGGCAGGGGCTTCGCATGAAAAGTGTGATCCTGACTGCCAAAGAAAAAATCTGTTTTCAGGAAAGACCGGAATGCAATCCCCAGAATTGTCCCTACGCCAAAGGGCACTTTGACCGCGTCAACGATGCAATGTTCGCGCTGCTGACCGAACAGGAGAGCTTCGGCCGGGAACAGATCGAAACATATGCCCGGAAATATCAGGTCTGTCCGTTTGAGCTCTGTCTGGATATGAGTCTGTTTGCGGATACGGTCATTTGCGATTACAACTATCTCTTTGACCCCCACGTGTACTTGAAGCGCTTTTTCGGAGAGAGTGCGGGAGGCAGTTATATTTTTCTGATCGATGAGGCGCATAATCTTTTAGAGCGCGGCCGGGAAATGTACAGCGCTTCTCTTTTGAAGGAGCAATTTTTGGAAATCCGCGGTGAAATAAAACAGACAATAATGTCAGAAATATCTGATAAACGCAGGAAGCATGGCGCGTCTGGACAAATGACACTGGATGTGACATCTCTCACGACGGAAATGTCACAAGAAGAGTCCGACCAAAGCGGGAAGCGGTCGGGAGGCGGCCGCAGCGTCCTGGTCCGCCAGGGGTATGCGGACAAGCTGGTGCATCAGATGGAGCGCTGCAACCGGGAGCTGCTGTCCCTGAAGCGGGAGTGCGCCGGCAGCTGCCCGGTGGATGATATTGACGGGTTCGTACAGGCGCTGATGCGTCTGCATTCCACAATGGATGAGTATCTCTCCGAGCAGGAGGAGGAAACGCTGCCTGTGCGGGAACCGCTCCTGGACTTTTATTTTGACGTGGGGCATTTCCTTCAGATCTACGAGCTGTTGGATGAAGGTTATGTGAAATATGCCCAGACAGGCGATGACGGCAGCTTTTTGCTGAAGCTGTTCTGCGTCGACCCCGGAAACAATCTGAAGAGCTGTATGCAGCGCGGCAGGAGCACCATCCTGTTTTCCGCCACATTTCTGCCGATCCAGTATTACAAGAAGCTGCTCGGCGGGGATGCAGAGGATTATGAGGTGTATGCAAGGACCGTCTTTGACCCCGGCCGGAGGGCGCTGTTCATCGCTGAGGATGTCACCAGCAAGTACACGAGACGTTCCCGGAGGGAGTACGACAATATTGTCCGCTACATCGAAGAGATCGTGAAGAACCGACACGGAAATTACATAGTGTTCTGTCCCTCGTATGCGTTCCTGCGCACCGTTTACGAAGGGTATACCGAGAGGTACGCCGGGGAGGACAGGGAGTGCATAATTCAGAGCGAGAACATGAGCGAGGCCCAGCGGGAAGAATTTCTGTCCCGCTTTCGAGTGGCGGAGGATATTGACCTGCAGGCGGACATCGCCATGGAAATTCAGGAGGAAGATGTCAGTCTTATCGGCTTTTGCGTGATGGGCGGCATCTTCGGGGAAGGCATCGATCTCAGGAACGACAGTCTGATAGGGGTCATCATTGTGGGGACCGGACTTCCCCAGGTCTGCTTTGAGCGGGAGTTGCTGAAAGAATACTTTGACAGCCGCGGCGAGAACGGATTTGATTATTCCTACCGCTATCCGGGAATGAACAAGGTACTGCAGGCCGCGGGGCGCGTCATTCGCACCGTGGAGGATGTGGGGATCATCGCACTTTTGGATGAGCGCTTTCTGCAGTTTTCTTATCGGAAAATGTTTCCGCGGGAATGGGAGTATTATGAGACGGTCTCCGTAGATACCGTTTCCAAACGGGTGGAGCGCTTTTGGGATTCCTGGCTGTAGCTCGGTCAAAGTGATCAGCTGTTATGAAATGAGAGGAAGTTTGAAAGAATGACATCGAAAAAGATGGAAATGACATTAAAATGGTGATAAAATGACAGGTGTGTATATGTGGATAACTTTGTGGATTTGGTGGATTCCTTGAGAAATCACCGCCTAAAAGCGACAAAGATATCTTCTTGTACAACGGTCATATAAATGCAAGATGAAATGCAAGATACTGTACCGGTCAATGAACGGCCGCGGCCGGACCCATTGAACGGAATCAATGTACAAAAGCCCGCGCAATGCGGCAGAAAGAGAGGAAAACATAATATGTGGGCTTATGAGAGCGTGTTCTATCAGATCTATCCCCTGGGGTTCTGCGGGGCGCCCTTTGAAAATGACGGAGTATTGGAGCATCGTATCCTGAAGGTGACGGACTGGATTCCCCATATGCGCAGGCTTGGGATCAACGCCATATACTTTTCGCCGCTGTTCGAGTCGGACACCCACGGCTACAACACCCGCGACTACCGCAGGCTGGATGTGAGGCTGGGCACCAACGAGGACTTCCGGGAAGTATGCGATGCGCTGCATGAAAACGGTATCCGGATCGTGCTGGACGGCGTGTTCAATCACGTGGGCAGAGGCTTCGGACCGTTCCAGGACGTGATAAGGAACCGGGAGAGCTCACCGTACGTCAGTTGGTTCCACCGCATCGACTTCGGCGGCAACTCGAACTACAATGACGGTCTCTGGTACGAGGGCTGGGAGGGAAATTACGACCTGGTCAAGCTGAATCTGCATAATGAAGAGGTTGTCAGCTATCTGCTGGAGAGCGTGAAATTCTGGGTGGATGAATTCGGCATCGACGGGCTTCGCCTGGATGTGGCGTACTGTCTGGACGAGAACTTTGTGCGCAGACTGCGCGGCTTTACCCAAAGCCTGAAGGAGGATTTTTTCCTGGTGGGCGAGATGCTGCACGGCGATTACAACAGGCTGATGAATGACCAGATGCTGCATTCGGCCACCAACTACGAGTGCTACAAGGGGCTGTTCAGCAGCTTCAACAGTATGAACATGTTCGAGATCATCCACTCTCTGCTGCGCCAGTTCGGCCCGGAGAACTGGACGCTGTACAAGGGAAAGCATCTGTTGTCCTTTGTGGATAACCATGATGTGACCAGGGTGGCCAGCATTCTCAGCAACGAGCGGCATCTGCCGCTGATCTATGCGCTGGCGTTCGGTATGCCAGGCATTCCCTGCGTCTACTACGGAAGCGAATGGGGAGAAAAAGCAGAGAAGAGCCAGGGAGATCCCGCGCTCCGTCCCTGCCCTGATGCCCCTGTTTGGAACGAGCTGTGTGAGTGGATCAGCGCTCTGAGCAAGGCAAAGAGGCAGTCGGAAGCCCTCAACTACGGAAGCTTCCGCTCGGTACTTCTCACCAACAGACAGTGCATCTTCGAGCGAAGGTCCGAGAACGACCGTGTCCTGGTGGCAATCAATGCGGACGGTCAGGAATTTACCGCTCACTTTGACGCGGGCTGCGGGAAGGCGGTGGACCTGATCACGGGAGAGGAGCATGACTTCGGCGGCGGATCCGTGCTGCCGGGATACAGTGCATATTTCTGGAGGATGGAAAGATAGGGCGGCAGCCATACAGAGAGGCAGCTATACAGAGAGGCAGCTATACAGAGAGGCGGCCATACAGAGAGGCGGCCATACAGCGCAGCAGACCTATAGGACAGAAATGCGGAAGACCATCGGATTCGCAGGGCACGATCCGGTGGTCTTTTTTTCGGTTTTTGCAAAAGGGTATTGACATAACATATTATATGCCGTATAGTATGTTCAACAAGCAATATTATACAGCATATAATATTGCATGAACAGGAGGATCTGGGAATGATTTTTAATACCGGTGCGGCCCTTCTGGATGCCATTGTACTGGCTGTCGTATCCAAAGATACCGAGGGAACCTATGGTTATAAGATAACTCAGGAGGTCCGGCACGTGATCGAACTGTCGGAATCCACGCTGTATCCCGTGCTGCGCAGACTGCAGAAGGACGACTGTCTTGAGGTGTACGATATGGAATGTGCAGGCAGGAACAGGCGCTACTACAAGGTGACCAGCAGGGGCTGGGCGCAGCTTCAGCTGTACGAGAGCGAATGGCGGCAGTACGCGGAAAAGATCACAGGGCTGTTTGAAGGCAGGATCGACCTGTCGAAGACCGATAACGGAGGAAAGGATAGCACAAAGTGCGGGGAAGAGTAGAATGAGCAGAAACGATTTTATGAAACAACTGGAGCATCTGCTTCAGAATGTGCCGTCCGCAGAGCGGGAGGAGGCACTGCAGTATTACAACGATTACTTCGACGACGCCGGCGCAGAGAACGAAAAGGAAGTCATTGAGGCGTTGGGCAATCCGGCCAGAGTGGCGGAGAATATCAAGCGGGACCTGACGGAAAACAGCGAGTCGGTCGGCGCCAAGGCATCCGATCACGCGTTGGTGGAATACGGAAAAGACAGCGCTGCCGACTTAAAGCAGGCGCAGCAGGGGAAGGAAAAAAAGCAGGATCTGCCCACATGGGCCGTTGTGCTTCTGGTGCTGCTCCTGATACTGGCTTCGCCTGTGATACTGAGCGTAGGCGTGGGGATCCTGGGCGTGGTCATCGCAATACTGGCGGTCTGGTTCAGTCTGATCCTGGCGTTCGGCAGTATATCTCTCGCGCTGGTGGTCACGATGTTCACTCTGGTGATCGTGGGGATCATGTGCGTTCCCACAGACTTTATCGCAGGGGCGGGAGTCATGGGCGCAGGGCTGCTCTGCGGCGGCATCGGCATTCTGTTCCTGATGCTGACAGTGGTGATGGGAGGCATAGCGACGCCGGCTGCCTGCAGGGGAATTGCCGGACTATTCCGAAAAAAGTCCTCCGCGGGAAAGGAGAATTGAGTTTATGAAAAAGTTCATGAAGGTCTGTGCCGTTATTTCCGTTATTATGATCGTGCTGGGCGCCGTGCTGACATGTGTGGCGCAGGAAACGCGGGGATCCAGGGCAATATCCGAGCTGGTGAGATCCGTTTCTGGCGGTATCGTGGATGTCAGGCTGGGAGGTCTGCAGGATAAGAAGTGGGGAATCTTTATCGGTGATTCTATGGGAGAGATAGATATAGACGACATAGATGACATAGGAGACTTAGACGATATAGGCGACATAGATGATATAGGAGATATAGATGATCTGGACGATATAGACGATTATTTTGACGACGACCGCCATGACGGCAGCGGACGGGAGGTCCTTGAGGGAGAGACCGATTCCATAGAAGGCAATATCAGCAAATTAAAGGTCGAGTTGTCCGGCTGTGAGTTCCTTACGGATATCTCTCCGGACGGCATGTTCCATCTGGGGAAGAAAGACATGGAAAAGGTCCGGTGCTATGTGGAGAACGGAGAACTGCATGTGGAGGCGGTAGAGAAGATAGGCTGGCACGAGACGACAGGAACGCTCATACTGTATCTGCCGGAAGGAAAGTACTTTGACGAGGTGGATATCGAGCTGGGCGCCGGTACCGTGACGCTGAACGATATTACTTCAGGGGAAATTTCCCTGGAAGTGGGTGCAGGTCAGATCCTCACGTCAAATCTGCAGGCCGGGGAGTTGGATGTATCCGTGGGCGCGGGCGAAGCAGACCTGGACGCCATGACTGTAGATGTCCTGGATGTGGAAGTGGGCATGGGAGAGCTGACCGGAAGCGGCTCCGTCAGCAGGCGTGCCGATATTGAATGCGGTATGGGAGACGTAGAGCTGAAGCTGGCGGGGAGCCAGCAGGACTTTAATTATAAGATAGAGTCGGCGGCCGGCAATCTGGACCTGGGCAAGGACAGCTACAGCGGTCTTGCCCAGGAGAGACGGATCGACAACGGCGCCGGCAAGAACATGGCAATAGAATGTTCCATGGGCAATATCAAGATCGAATTCGAGGAGTAGGAAACGCTACACCTCCATGAACAGTCCGGCCTTCTTCAGGGCCGGCCGCAGCGCCAGATACAGCAGGGAGGCCGCAAACACAGCTACCACTGCGTTCACGGCGGTGGTGACGGTGGCGATCTTCGCCAGGGCTGCGGCGACATCCTGATGGACGCCCAAAAGATACGTCTTGTAGAAATAGCCGACGACGGGATCGGCCACCACATTGAACGCCATGCCGCCGATGCAGGCGGCTACGGTGGCGCCGGTCACGTATTTTGCAGAGTGCTCCCTGCTCAGCTTGAATATCTTATGTGCGACAAAACCGACAATCAGGCCGATGCAGAACTTCAGCAGGAAGGTCTTGGGAGCGCTGGTCACGTAGGAGGTGGTCAGATCGCCTATGGTCATGCCTATGGCGCCTGCCAGACCGCCCCAATATCCGCCCAGCAGCAGCGCCGCCAGCACACAGAACACGTTCCCGAAATGGAACGAGGTCTTCTCCGGGCCCACAGGAATATCGATTTTGAAAAATGCAAAGCCGATGTAGCAGAGGGCAGCCAGAAGGCCCGCCAGGGCCAGGCGCCTGACATCTCCGCGGGGGGCGGCGGAGACACCGGAGACGGCGTTAAAAATACCTTTTCCGGTCAGCAGAATGGCAAAGAACAGAAGCGTAAGGCTGTAGGAGTAAGGACGCTCCTGACTGAGCTTTTGCGCGGACAGCTCGTCAGCCCTTGCCTGCAGCTCGTCGAGAGCCGATCCATCCGCTCCGTCTTCGGAAAGCCCGTCCTTCGCGGCGCTTATCTGCGCCTTTACATCCTGCAGGGCGTTTCCCGTCTCCACAGATTTCTGATAGCTGGTATTGTAATGAAAAACTGCCAGCGCGATTCCGACGATCAGCAGCACTGCTCCCACCAGAAGCAGGCCGTATCTTTTTTCTTTTTTCACAATGATCACTCCTTTTTCATGCTTCGGCGGTATGCGCCGATGAATTTCCGTCAGGTATCTCTGTCATGTGTCAGTTTACATAACAAGTGGCCTTATAAAAAGTACCAGAATAAAACTTTTTTACCATGCCAGATAAGAGCTGACAAGGTGGCCGGAAAGAATGCGCCGACAGTGCATGCCGGCAGGCGCACTGAAGGGATACAGGGAAGAGAAAAAAATACATAGGAATATGCGGACAATTGTGTTATGATGAATTCACATTGCTGGTCTAGAGATATCAGAAATACTGGTCTAGAGATATCAGAAATATAGGAAAGGGAAAGGATGACGTGATGAGAGACAGAAAAAAAGCCGAAGAACGGGCAAAAGAGCTTGTTTCCAGGATGACGCTGGAGGAGAAGGCTGAACAGCTCAAGTACGATGCACCGGCCATCCCCAGGCTGGGGGTGCCCGCCTACAACTGGTGGAACGAGGCCCTGCACGGTGTGGCGAGAGCCGGTGTGGCCACCGTATTTCCCCAGGCCATCGGTATGGCGGCCGCCTTTGACACATCCCTGATGGAGGAGGCGGGAAAGGTGATCTCCGAGGAGGGACGTGCAAAGTATAACGAATACAGCGCTCAGGGCGACAGGGATATTTACAAGGGTCTCACCTTCTGGTCGCCCAATGTGAATATATTCCGGGATCCCAGGTGGGGCAGAGGACATGAGACCTACGGGGAGGATCCCTATCTGACGGGAGAGCTGGGCAAGGCCTTTGTGGAAGGACTGCAGGGGGACGGCGAGTATCTGAAGGCGGCGGCCTGCGCAAAGCATTTTGCGGTACATTCAGGGCCGGAGGCCTTGCGGCATCAGTTCGATGCCAGGGTGTCCCCCAAGGATCTGCGGGAGACTTATCTGCCTGCCTTTGAAAAGCTGGTGAAGGAGGCGGAGGTGGAAGCCGTTATGGGAGCCTACAACAGGACCAACGGTGAGCCCTGCTGCGGCAGCACTACTCTGATCAGGGATATTCTGCGGGGGGAGTGGGAATTTGAAGGCCACTTTGTGTCCGACTGCTGGGCAATCAGGGATTTTCACACCCATCATATGGTGACGGACACCGCGGAGGAGTCTGCGGCCATGGCACTGAAGGCCGGATGCGACGTGAACTGCGGCAATACGTATCTCCATCTGCTGAAGGCCTGCGAACAGGGCCTGATCACGGAGGAGGATATCACGGCGGCGGCGGAGAGACTGTTCACCACCAGATTTCTGCTGGGACTTTTTGATGAGACGGAATATGACAGGATCGGCCTGGACAGGGTGGAATGCAGCGAGCACCTGGCAGTGGCGGACAGAGCCGCTGCGGAGTCCGTGGTTCTGCTGAAAAATGACGGCATCCTGCCTCTTCAGAGGGCGGAGCTCAGGACGATCGGCGTGGTAGGGCCCAATGCGAACAGCCGCGCGGCCCTGATCGGCAATTACCACGGCACAGCCTCGCGGTATATCACCGTGCTGGAGGGGATTCAGGATGCCGTGGGGGATTCGGCGAGAGTGTACTACTCGGAAGGCTGCCATCTGTTCCGGGATAAGGTGGAGGACCTGTCGTCCATGCCGGACCGCATCAGCGAGGCACGTGCGGTGGCCGGATACAGCGATGTGGTGATCCTCTGCTTGGGTCTGGACGAGACCCTTGAGGGCGAGGAGGGAGACACCGGAAACAGCTATGCGTCCGGAGACAAGGCGGATCTGCTCCTGCCCAAGCCGCAGCGCGAGCTGCTGGAGGCTGTGGCGGAGACGGGCAAGCCCATGATCCTGATCAACATGACCGGAAGCGCAATGGACCTGAGATTTGCCCAGGAGCATTGCGCGGCGGTACTGCAGGCATGGTATCCGGGAGCGAGGGGCGGCAAGGTGATCGCGGACATTTTGTTCGGTGAGATTTCCCCTTCCGGTAAGCTGCCGGTGACATTTTATAAGGACACGGAGGAGCTGCCGCCCTTCGAGGACTACTCCATGAAGGGCAGGACCTACCGGTATCTGACCGGCGAGCCGTTGTATCCCTTCGGATACGGGCTGACCTACGGCGATGTGCAGCTGAAGGATGTCGCCTGCGGAGGGCGCAGGGCCGTTCAGGGCGGAGAGATCTCTCTCTCGTCCCAGGCGGAGCTTTCCGTGGAAGCGCTGATGGTCAACAACAGCGACATGGCGCTTCAGGAGGTAGTGCAGGTATATATCAGAGCGGATTCCGCGCATGCGGCACCCCACGGCAGGCTCTGCGGATTTGCCCGCGTGGCTCTTGATCGCGGCGAGAGCAGGACGGTGACGGTGCCGTTGGACAAGGACGCCCTGACGGTGGTCAACGACAGGGGAGAAAAGCTGGTGGATAGCGATTCCTTTGCAGTCAGCGTGGGCTTTGGGCAGCCGGATGAAAGGACGAAGGCCCTGACCGGAAGGGAGTGTCTGGAGTTTACCCTGAAGCTGTCCCGCCCATGATTTTTGCTTTTAAAATCTTTACAAAATTTTGAAAATGTGGTATATTTAGCATAGTGCGTAGCCGAAAAGGTGTAAGTCCAACTTGTGGACTTACACCTTTTTTATGTTTATTCAGGAGGTAAATTTATGGAACAAGGTCAGACTTATCTTGCCACAGAAAATGTGGGAAAGCTTATGGGAAAATATGCAATACCCTGTATTATATCACTTCTCGTCGGGGCACTGTACAACATCGTCGATCAGATTTATATTGCAAATGCCGATTATCTTGGCTCCTTTGGAAATGCCGCCAACACCGTAGTCTTCCCGCTCACGGTGATCGCTCTGGCTGTCGCCGTGATGATCGGCGACGGATGCTGTGCCTTTGTCAGCCTGAGTCTCGGAAAAGGGGACGGGAAGCGCGCCGGGAACAGCATTGGACTTTCTGTGCTGATGGCTGTCATAAGCGGCATCCTTTTATGCGCGGTATATCTCGCCTTCGCCACGCCTATCATTGCAATGTTCGGCGGAACGGTCAACGGGGAGACCTTTGCTCTTTCAAAGGAATATTTCTTTTTCATTTCGCTGGGCATTCCGTTCTATATGTTCGGCCAGGCCATGAATCCCGTGATCCGCGCGGACGGAAGTCCCAAATTCGCCATGGCGTCCACGCTTTTGGGTGCCTTGGTGAACATTGTCCTTGACCCGCTCTTCATCTTCCGCTTCCGCTGGGGCATGACGGGCGCCGCCTTGGCCACTGTGGCAGGCCAGATCGTCACGGCGCTGCTGGCTGTATGGTATCTGTTCCGTTTGAAATCCGTCAGACTTTCAAAAGGAGAGTTCCGCTGGGACAAGGGGGTCGCAGGGCGTACGCTTTCCCTGGGCATCTGCAGCTTTCTGTCACAGATCTCTCTGGTCGCCGCAATGGCGGCCATCAACAATATGATCCGCAAATACGGCGCCAGGGACGCCGTGTTCGGGCAGGAGATCTATGCACAAATTCCGATGGCGGTCGTGGGGATCGTAATGAAGGTGTTTCAGATCGTGATCTCCGTTGTCATCGGTATGGCCGCGGGATGTATCCCCATAGTGGGCTACAACATGGGAGCGGGGAAACGGGAGCGTGTGCGGAGGCTGTTTACCGTTCTGCTCGCCTGTGAGGCCGCCGTAGGAGCCGCTGCTCTGCTGACCGTGGAATTCCTGCCCCGACAGCTGATCGCTGTCTTTGGCTCCGCAGGGGAAAGTGTCTATTATACGGAATTTGCCGTCAGGGCATTTCGGATATATCTGTGCATGATCGTATTCGCCTGCCTGAATAAAGCCACTTTTATCTTCCTGCAGGCGATGGGAAAGGCCGTGGCCTCCACCACGCTTTCCATGATCCGCGAGCTCGTTTTCGGTGTGGGATTTGCGCTGCTTCTGCCTGTATTCTTCGGACTGGACGGTGTGCTTTTCTCCATGCCGGTATCCGACATCCTGACAGCGATCGTTTCGGCGGTCCTTATTGCCGTGACCTACAGGCAGCTGTCCGGTCATGCGTCTCCCAAAGCAGCGGCCTGATAAGGTGAATGAGGCGCGTTTTCGATAAAGTCTGCCGCTCCTGCCGCTCCGGAGCAGGAGCGAAAATCTTCGCTCAACTCTCTTGCAGCCGCCGCATAGGCGTTGTTGTTCAGTACCTCCAGCACGGCGGAGCGGATGCAGTCCACAGAGTCGTCGGTGAGCCTAAGCCCTGCTCCTGTCTCAGCGGTCCGCCGCGCCACGGCCTGCTGTTCGCCTGTCTGCGGATAAAGGATCATGGGCGCGGCCATGTACAGGCCTTCGGAAACGCTGTTCATGCCGCAGTGGGTAAGAAAGGCGTTTGCTTTGGAGAGGACGGCAAGCTGGTCCACATAGGGATATACCCGGATATTGTCCGGCAATGTGCCGAAAGCGTCAAGATCCGCGGCATTTCCGCAGGATAGGATGACATCCATATTTTCGTCCTTCAGCGCTTTTATGCACCGGCTGTAGAAATCCGTCCGACCGCCCAGCACCGTTCCCATGGAGATATAGACGAGCGGTCGGACCCTGTCCTTGTCCGGCGGGAGCTTGGAAAATACCGAGGGGCCCACAAAGGCATAATGCTCGGAAAAGCTTTCCGCATACGGCTGAAACCGCCGGGAGGTGTAAACGACGGAGTCGGTCTGATCATCGCTCTGTATCAGGGACAGCGCGCTGTCCACATGATAGCCATAGGGCCTGAGCTTCCTCAGTTCTCGCGATATTTTCGGAAGGCCGAAGATCATATCTGCCAATTCTCCCGGCGAATGCTTCATATATTGCGAGGACAGCCGATTAAAGGCGAAGGTGCTGGTGGATACCACCATCGGCACGTGATGCTTCCAGGCGTTCAGCTTGCCCCAGAAGCAGACCGAGTCCGTGTACACCACATCGGGGCAGAAAGTCCGGAATTCATTGTCAAGAAAGGCATCCATACTGAGCGTGGCCCGGATATCCTGTATCGTCATTTCCGTTGTTGACACGCTTTTCATGCGGGCTTCTTCCCGTGCCGTCAGTTCCGGGAGATAGGAGTCGCAGGATATGAATTCCGCGCCGGCCGCCTTGATCTTCCTTTCAAATTCCCTGAAAGAATAGAATCGGACCGCGTTCCCGCGCCGGACCAGCTCTGCCGCCACGGGGAGCATCGGATTGGTGTGCCCGTGCGCAGGGATACAGAAAAAGGCTATTTTTTTCATTCGGTGTCACTGTCCTTTTCCCCGTATGCCATGCTGTATAATTTGGCGAAGGCTCCCTTGGGAGGGATCGCAATCCCACGCTTTTCATCGCCGAGGAGGAGCAGGGTATCTCCGGGCCTTATCCCAAAGACCTCACGGGCCTGCTTCGGTATCACGATCTGTCCCTTTTCGCCCACGGTCGCCGTCCATGCATATTTTCCCTTCGGTGCCTTCATTTTCTTTCCCTCCAAAAGTATGATTTGTATAACTTATTATACTTTTCCGGCCGGGAGGTGTCAATTAAAAATTTGATCGGGGAGGAGGAAATTTGGCAGGGACGGAAAAATTTGACAGGGCGGAGGAATTTTGACAGGGACGGAGAAATTTGACAGGGAAGGAGGAAGCTGTCATAAAAGGATGGACTTTACAAGAAAAATATAGTAAGATAAAACAAAATTGGCTTTACACGCCGTGTCAAAAAGGAGGATCTTAAATGCCACCAGCAGGAATCGCACTCGTAGTAGGTTTTTTTGTCATCCTTGCAGTCTGTCTGTATTGGGATAAGAGTACCAGCAAAAGATTTCAGAAAAAGATAAGCCAGGAATATCAGGCGCAGGAGTCCTTTGGGGACTTTTTTGTCACCGCCAACGGAGAATTGCTCTGCTATCTGCCTTCTGGTACATTGGCGGGATATAAGAAATGGAATTTAAGTGATATAGCCTGTATCTGTACGGACGGGGGCAGCTTTGTCCTGATGGATTCGAATCAGAAGCCGATGCCGGGAGAATACCTTACTCCGTCCAAAAAACCAGTGCTGGAAAAGGCCGCTGTCAACTTTGCGGTGGGCTCAAAAAATATCGGGCAGTTCGTGGATTTTATCCAAAAGTACGGTCCACACATTCAACATACGATCTCCGGTAAAAGAAACGATTAGATATCCTTCTTGAACCCTCTGAGAAAAAGACCAAGGACTATGGGAACATAGTCCTTGAGATATTTTAAGGCAAAGGAGATCTGTCGGAGGCAGATCGGAACATCATGTGCGCCGGAGCGCGCAAAAATATGATGAAATGAAAGGGATGGTCCTATGGCATTTTCAATGGAATTCGGAATCTTGTTCCTGGTGGCGCTGGTGTGCTGCATGATCGGCTTTTACAAGTATGTGTATTTTATCTCCATCGGTTATGGACTGGCAATCTCCGGGCAGGGGGCGGCGATGCTGATCCTGCTGCGGGACAGACTCACCGCTCCGGTGGTAATCAGTTGTCTGCTCCTGATATTGTACGGGCTGCGGCTCAGCGGCTATCTGCTTTACCGTGAGGTAAAGAGCAGCAGCTATCGCAGGCATATGAAGACGGAAATCAAGGACGGCTCCGATATGAAGCTGTGGCTGAAGGGAATGCTGTGGATCTTCTGCGGCATCCTGTATCTGTTCATGATATCGCCGGTCTTCTATCGTTACGATAACGGCAGAACCGGCTGCACCGTATCCTTTGTGATCGGCACGGTGCTGATGGCCGGCGGGATCCTGCTGGAGTCCATGGCGGACCTGAGCAAGAGCCGCCAGAAAAAGAACGACCCGAAGCGCTTTTGCGACAAGGGGCTGTTTCGGTTCGTGCGCTGTCCCAACTATCTGGGAGAGCTGATCCTGTGGACCGGCGTGCTGGTGGTGGGAATCACCTCTTTCCGGTCGGTGGGGCAGTGGATCGTTGCACTGTCAGGCTATCTGGGAATTGTCTTTGTGATGTTCAGCGGAGCCAGACGGCTGGAGGTACGGCAGAATAAAAATTACGGTTCAGATCCGGAGTATCAGGAGTATGTAAAGACGGTCCCGATCCTGCTTCCCTTTGTGCCGCTCTACAGCGTGGAAAAATACAAGTTCCTGATATTGTAGACTGTGGACGGAGGGAATACACAAGCATGGGATTATGCGGCAGGAGGACAAAAATGAAGACGCTGGTGGTGTATTATTCTCAGAGCGGAAATGCCCAGTGGATGGCGGAGCGGATATCGTCCGCACTTTCCGCGGACATGCTGCGGCTGATACCGAAGAAGGCATATCCGGAGAAAGGGTTTGGAAAATATTTCTTCGGGGGCGGCAGCGCCGTCATAAAGGAAGCGCCGAGAAGACTTTTGCGGCGCTCAAATCGCTTCTGGGCGTGACCGGCGATGTGCCGACTCTGTGGCTTGTGGAGCCGAAGCAGAAGCAGAAGCCGGAGAATGAGAAGGCAATCGAAGAGTTCTGCGGGAAGCTGAGGGAAAAGGGGAAATAACGAAATTCCCGTTTGCTGCTGAGACAACTCCGCTTTTAAAGGTTGTCCCAGAATATGGCAGTAATTAAGTAGCCATGCCTTTTTCGGCAGGGTGAAAATCGGGAGAAAGTTCATTCGAAGGAATTGACAAAATTACTATTGCGGCTTATAATATAACTATTGTTATATAACGAAAATTATAAAAAGAAGGGAAAACCATGCCGCCAAGACCTAAAATCACAAAAGAGATGGTCATTGATGCTGCCTTTGAGGTTGCCCGTGAAGCGGGTGCGGAAAATATTAACGCAAGGACCGTCGCAAAAAAGTTGAAATGTTCCACGCAGCCTGTTATGTACCACTTTGCAACGATTGAGGAACTGAAAAAGGCTGCTTATGCAAAGGCAGACCGCTATCATTCCGAATATCTGATGAATATTGAAAGCCAGCACAAAGGTGTTATGCTCGGAATCGGGCTGAATTATATCCGCTTCGCGACGGAAGAACCGCATTTGTTCCGTTTCCTTTTTCAATCAAACTTTTTTGCCGGAACGACTTTGCTTGAAATGATAGATGCCGAAGAGCTTGCGCCTGTTCTTTCAGCAATGCAAAGAGCAGTGGGAGGAAGCATAGAGCAAGTAAAAGAAATCTTTATCACAGTTTTTTTATTTGCTCACGGGTATGCGAGTATCATCGCCAACAATTCATTGGAATACGATGAGGAGCTTATAAAAGCCCATTTGGAGCGGGCCTATAGAGGTGCGATATTGGCGGTACAGGAGGAAATGAAATGAAAGATCAACAAGTGACCGAGAATAACAAAAAGGGTGTCGTCCTCACGATGATAGGTGCGGCAATCATGATCTTATTGACGGTGACAAAAGTTGTGCCGTCCTCGAAAATAGCGGGATATTCCGTGTTTGTGGGGATTGCATTTTTCTTCATTGCGGAAGCTGTCGGCAAAACGCCGAGATCTGAATCGGGCTTGCGTTTTCATACGATTGTGGAGGACATTAAGAAGCCGGGCGTAATTCTTTGGATGCTGCTGCCAATCATGAGCGGCATTGTAACGCTTGTTGTCGGAAATCTGATTTTCAGCGGAGAATTTGTTGCCCATGAAATGGGGCGGGCGGGTTCTATACTGTCCTTTGATAAAATTGCGCTGTTGATAGGTCAGGTCATCATTGCGGCATTCGGCGAGGAAATCGCATATCGGGGATTCCTCCTTGGGAAAGGCATGAAGATACTTCCGTTCTGGCTCTGCGCGATCGTTTCATCGCTTATTTTTGCGGCAGGGCATATTGCACCAGGAAACATAGGAGTCGTACTTTACGATGTTGCCGGTGTATTTATCGACAGCTTGATTTTCTCTATGGTCTATCGTAAATCGGGCAATTGCGTTATCAGCACCTTTTCGCACATTCTCGGAAACGCAATATCTCTTGCAGTCGCGTTTGCATTCTTTTAAGTCGGGATAAATGATATCAATCAGTTCTTTCTGCCCTGCCCATCATATGTTATAATACTTGACAAGGTCATTAAACGATAAGAAATAGGTCTTATCAGAACATGAATTGCAGGAGGTATAAAGCATGGGATTCGTATTTGTCGCTCTCGGTGGGGCGCTGGGTGCAGCGGCAAGATATGCGGTCAGTCTTTTGCCGGTCAAAACAGGTTTCCCGATATTAACGCTGCTCACCAATATCGTAGGCGCAGTGCTGATAGGTTTTATTGCAGGTATTGTGAGCAATAATGAAATATCTCCGAATACCGTCTTGTTTTGGAAAACAGGTGTGTGCGGTGGATTTACTACTTTTTCTACCTTTTCACTTGAAGCGTTCACACTGTTTGAAAACAAGGATTATCTGTCTGGAGGAATCTACATATTTTTGAGCGTTGTGTGTTGTCTGGCAGGTATATTTTGCGGGAGAAAGCTATCAGTGCTGATTCACTGAAAGATCCCTCGTTTCGCCCGGTCAATTCCGGTTTGACGGAATGTGAATCAGAACAATCGGGATTTGTAATGGAGGAACACGATGAATATAAAATGGGATGCGAATAAGTATACTGCGGATTTTTCCTTTGTCCATCAATATGGGAACAGTGTTATTGAATTGATTGACGCCGATAAGGGCAGTTCCGTATTGGACTTGGGCTGCGGCAATGGTGCATTAACAAAAGCGTTACAGGATAAAGGCTATTTAGTTAAAGGTCTGGACGCATCCAAGGAACTTCTGGATATTGCAAGAGAAAAATATCCCGGTATTGATTTTATGCAGGGAGACGCTACCGACTTTACGCTTTCCGAATCGGTCGATGTTGTGTTTTCCAATGCGGTGTTTCATTGGATCAGCAAGGATAAGCAACAGGATATGCTCAAATGCGTATATAATGTTCTAAACAGGAATGGTCAGTTCGTTTTCGAGTTTGGCGGTCATGGCAATAATCAAAAAATACACGGTGCATTGGGAAGAGCCTTTTCGGAATATGGTTATTGTTATGAGATGCCGTTTTACTTCCCGACCGTCGGAGAGTATGCGGCTATGTTAGAAAATGCAGGGTTTGGAGTGCAATATGCTGTTCTTTTTGACAGGCTGACCGAGCTTAAGGGTGAGAGCGGATTAAAGGACTGGATGAATATGTTTGTTAAAGAACCGTTTTCGGTCGTTAAAACAGAAAAAGAGAAAGCAGAAATCGTAGATAAAGCAGTAGAGGCATTGCGGAATGATCTGTTTATAAAGGGGAAATGGTATGCCGATTATGTCAGGATCAGAATGAAGGCCGTCCGTGTGTAAAATGGAATTTGCAGCAATACTGAATGCCAAAATGATTTTTTATGATTGCGGACATTATATTCATCATTATAAAAGTGACGAAATGTGTAAAGAGATAATAAATTTTGTAAATTCATTGGAAAATAACGTCCCGTTGGTTGAGATGTTAGAGAAAACACAAAATATTGGTCTGAGGTGAAATCATGGCATCGAGTAAAGAGTATTTAGAGTTTATTTTAGGGCAATTATCCGAATTGGATGAAATTACATATCGGGCTATGATGGGAGAATTTATCATCTATTACCGTGGCAAAATCGTAGGCGGTATCTATGATGACAGGCTGCTTGTAAAACCGATAAAAGCAGCAATCAGTTATATGCCAACGGCTCCGTATGAATTACCCTATGAGGGAGCAAAAGAGATGTTGCTGGTAGACGAAGTTGACAACAGGGAATTTTTGACAGGTTTATTCAACGCCATGTATGAGGAACTGCCAGCACCAAAACCGAAAAGAAGAATAGGTAACTAACTTCCCAATTATTAGAAAAGGATGCCTATGCCGTTGATGCCGTTATCGCATGCAGACAAATAGTAAAGGATGTATTTATATGTGCTGAACCATAAGAGCGATAAGTCATATCTGGAAAAGGTTATGGAAAAAGCAGGTGGGAATCGCTTGCACCGTCTCGGCATTTTGGGTATACTGACGGTGAGAGGACAGAGTCAGAACAGACCGAGGCAGAATCTGGGACGGAAGCAGTGGATACGGAAAGAAAGAGGCTGAAATGCTTTTGAGATAGGAGGGGACATGAGCGAATTAAAAAAGAAAATCAATTACACGGTAGTCTGCGTTAATGAGTTTGCCAATAAATTTAATATAGCTTCAAAGGATGCATTTATCTATCTTTATGATTATAAAGGCATTGAGTTCATAAAGGAACACTACGATATAGAGCATACGCTGAGCCTTGACGATGCTGTCGAGGATTTGACTATGATTTGCAGAAATAATGGAGGTAGCTACTGATGCTGTTATATCACGGAAGCAATACAGATATAAAAGAGATAAACCTCGCTATGTGCAGACCGTATAAGGATTTTGGAAAGGGCTTTTATCTTACTGTAATAAAAGAACAGGCTGAGAAGATGGCCAGTCGTGTTGCGCATATTTATGGAGGTTCACCGATTTTAAATATATATGAGATTGATGACTCCTTTATGCAGACGGAAGGATTGAATATCAAGGATTTTGGGACAGAGACCTCGGAAGAATGGGCAAGGTTTGTTAGAAACAACAGAAGTAGGAAGTTCACTAACTTCTCTGATCCGGAATGCAATTTTGACAATAAGTATGACATTGTTATAGGCCCAATTGCAGATGATGACATGGCTCTTTTATTCAGGCAATACGAGAATGGTGTTATTACTTTTGAAAATATGCTTCGCGGCATGATTTATAAGAAAACTACCAATCAGTATTCCTTTCATACGCAGAAGGCTATTAGTTTATTAAGAAAGGTGAGTGATTAATCTATGGGTAAGGAGCAGCAGATGATTGAGTATATGGTGCAGGATCTTGTAGAAATGCTTACGGAATCACAGGGAATAGAATTTGACTCTGCTATGCTTACCATATATGAATCGGAGGTTTATGAGAAATTATTGGATTTAGAGACCGGACTATACCGTGAAAGTCCTGCATATGTATATGGGTTGCTGCAAGATGAGCTTAACTTTGGACATATAGTGCAGGCTGAGGTGTAAATAAATGGATTTAACGGAAATTCCGGAATTGAACGCATTGCTGGTGAAAGCGCGAAAGCTTGCTCAGCCATCCGACTCTTCCTTTCCGATAAAGGAACAGTCAAAAATGATAAACAGAATGCTTTGGATCGCAAGGACAGAGAATATCTCAACTAATTTGTGTGTCACTGAAATCGTGTGAAATCTTGCGTACATGACAAATGCGAGATGAGCCGCTTGAATATGCAAGACTCTATCTCGATGGGAATATGCAGATGTGGGTGGATGCATAGGATTCATCAGAAATATGGTAAATAATCCTTAAATTGAAGAAAGCGCCAAATGATTTACTCTGTCATCTGGCGCTTATTTTATAGATTTCTCAATTCACTACTCATTACAACCAAGTCGCTATTGTATTACTCATCTAAATAAATTTTAGAACCGGTTGCCCCTCTTTGGCCTTGGTATTTTCCGGCATATGGATTCATTGCTGCCTGATCCATTTTTGCAAATACCAACTGGCCAATCCGCCTGCCAGCCTGCAGTTCAATCGCACATCTATTTGCATTATACAATTCCAGAGTAATCTCTCCTGAAAAGCCAGGATCAACCCACCCTGCATTTTGGATAAACAATCCCATCCGTCCCAAAGAACTTCTTCCTTCAACAAATGCAGTTATATCGTTTGGCAATTTAATATATTCCATTGTTGTTGCCAAAACAAATTGTCCCGGCAGCAAAAGATATCGCTCTGCCTTTATTTCCTTATAAGCAATAGGTTTATCCAGTGTAACGATCCCCGCTGAGGAATCTTCAATAATACTAAATGTATTACCAAGTCTTATATCAACGCTCGCCGGTTGTATCTGCTGTATTTCCATCGGTTCTATTACTAAAGTGCCTTTATCAATTAGGGATAATATTGTTTTATCCGATAAAATCATGTGCATACCTCGAAATATCCTAAAATTTTTTGTCCCTTCTGGTGATTATAACTCATTTTTAGATGTAGTATATCATCCGCTTTCACACTTTGCAAGAACAGGAAGACACAAGGAGTATACCTCGTCCCTCGTTTTATTTTCTTCATGTTTTGAATCATAGCATAGAAATTCTTAACAAGTCTTTAACTTTGTTTGAAAGCAGTGGGTGTTTTTGGTATACTCAAAGAAAAATCGATGTCTGAGGTGAAATCATGGCACCGAGAAAAGAGTATTTCACGTTGACGGAGGAATGAGCGAAATGACAGAAAAGGAAAAAATGATTGCCGGGATGTTGTATGACCCCTCTGATCCGGAGCTGACGGAATTACTTATAAAAGCAAGAAAACTGGCCAGACGGTATAACCAAATTGATGAAGATGAACCGGAAAAACGCATGGCTGTTCTTCGAGAACTGCTTCCCAATACTCCTAATTTGCCCAGCCTTCAAGCCCCTGTTTATTTTGATTACGGCTGCAATACATGTTTTGGTAAGTTTTGTGAAACGAATTTTAACTTCACATGCCTGGATGTATGCCCGATACATATTGGTGATAACGTGCTGATTGGACCCAATGTTACCTTAGCGACTCCAATGCATCCGCTTTTACCGGAAGAAAGAAATGTAAGGCAGCGGGAAGACGGCAGTTATTATAAGCTGGAATATGCCAGACCGATTACCATAGAAAACGACTGTTGGTTAGCCGCTAATGTGATTGTCTGCGGAGGGGTGACCGTCGGAGCGGGCAGTGTGATCGGTGCCGGCAGCGTGGTCACGCGGGATATTCCTCCCCACAGCTTTGCGGCGGGCAGCCCCTGCCGTGTCATCCGAACGCTGACAAGTGCAGACAAAATCGAAATAACAGTATGAACAGAACGAATTGCCGCTTTGCAATAATCACAATTTTGGAAAATAAATCGGGCATAATTAATAAGATGCTTTGGAGGAGACGTTGGATGTGGATGCTTTAAATGATCTGCTTAAAAGCTTTGTCGCTCAAAGTCAAGAAATATTGGGAGAGGATCTTGTTGGGATCTATCTTCATGGCTCCGCCGTTATGGGATGCTATAATGAGAAGAAAAGTGATATTGATCTGCTGGTCGTAGTAAAGGAAGCTATTCCGGACAACGTAAAACACCGCTTCATGGACATGGTCGTAGAATTAAATACATATGCTCCCCCAAAAGGAATCGAACTGAGTATTGTGAAAAGGCAGGTATGCGATCCGTTTGTCTATCCGACACCTTTTGAACTTCACTTTTCCGTTGCACATTTAGAATGGTATAAGACCAATCCTTTAGATTATATTGACAAAATGAAGGGAACAGATAAGGATCTGGCAGCTCATTTTACTATTATTTATCACAGGGGAAAATGTCTTTACGGAGACGATATCAAAAATGTCTTTGGAGCAGTCAGCAAAGAAGACTACTTTGACAGTATTTGGAGCGATATTGAGGAAGTTGAAACGGAAATAATGGATCATCCCACTTACATCATTCTAAACCTGTGCAGGGTATTAGCATACAAAAAAGAAGGACTTATCCTGTCAAAACAGGAAGGCGGCAAATGGGGAATAGACAATGTCCCCGAAAAGTATCAGACCTTAATCGTACAGGCGCTGGATGAATATTCATCCGATAAATCAACAGAATGGGATGAAAAGAATGCCCGTGAATATGCCGCGTATATGGTAGCACAGATAAGGAGTCGGGGGCGGAATTCACGGAGGTCGATTTTATCATGAAGCAATATATTGTGGACGCATTTACCGATAAGCCGTTTGCGGGCAATCCGGCCGCTGTCTGCGTGATGGAAAGCTGGCCGGCCGAAGAATCTATGATGAAACTACAAAGGAGAGGCGACGATTTATCGTCCTCTCCTTTTATAGCACCCGGCTATCACACAGCCGGACAGAAGAACAATAACTGAGACGCCTAGCAGTATCAGTGCTTCCGGCGAAATCGAGGTTCCTGTATCTGCTGCCTGCAAGGCATCTTCCTGTCCCGGCATATTTCCTTGCGGCAGTTGGGAACGCGCCATATTTCCCCCCGCACCATTGGGCATTTCCGGCGGCTGCATTTCGCCTGCTTCGCGGCCGCCGGGGAATCTTGGAGAAATATTTCCGCTCTGTGCGTCGGGGGGAGTGTTGTTGCCCGCCGCATTTCCGGCCTGACTCTCATTTTCGGCAGTCTTCAACAGACTGACTGTCGTCGTGGCAGAGGTCGTCGACAGCTTGCTGCCGTTCTGAACGCTTTCGCTGTCTTGTGGCTCATCGGCCGTACCGCCGTCAAACGCCCTGCCGTGCCTGCCGAAGCCGTCCCGGTCTGGCATCTGTCCGCCGCCGAAGCCGTTTTCGCCGGGCATCTGTCTGCCGTCAAAGTCGTTTTCGCCTGGCATTTTTCTGCCGCCGAAGCCGCCGCCGTTTGATACATTATCAATGGCCATTTCTGTTTCGGTATCTCCCACGATCAGCGTACAGGTATCTCCGACCTTCATTTCCGGCATGCTGACAAGAACAGAAGAAAAGCTGTACGGAACCTCCTCTGAAATGAGTTCGTTCCCGTCGGCATCCTTGACCGTTACGGTTGTACCGGCCGATGCCGAAGCGGTCTGCATCAAAAAGCCCTGTGTGGAAGAGGAATCAAATCCCTCCGCCATGCCGCTGCTCCCGCAGGCCAGTATCGTTCCGCCGCTGATTTCACATTTGCCGCCGTTTTCACTGCCGTAGTCGATCGCACAGCTCCCGCCGCTGTCACTGACGCTGACAAACAGCTTTCCGCCGCTGATATAGATATCCTTGTTGGAGTCGAGACCGTCCGCGTCTCGTCCGGCTTCATTGGTGACGGTGATCTCCCCACCGGTGATGGTAATGACGGAATTCCCGCTGTTTCCGTTAGCATTGATTCCGTCATCGGTGGATGCAATATCGATCGTCCCGCCGGCAATGGTGATCTGGATCGCTTCAAGCCCCTCATAGCAGGACGGAATTGTAATATTTCCGGATTCCACATAAATAAAAGATGTCTCGTCGTCATTGGAAACCATGATTCCGTCGTCGCCTGCGGAAAGCGTGAGATTGGCGTCCTTGATCCGTGTGCTGTCATTCGCATGGATCGTATCCTGCGCGGCGGTTATGTTGACCGTACCCCCTGAAATCACAAAATCGTCGTTGCACACGATACCGTGTTGATACTCCGCGGTTACACTGAGGGAACCGGCCCCGTTAATGGTCAGATCATCTCTGGAAAATACCGTCCCATCCACACCGGCAGAAACCGCTTCCTCACTGTAAGATGAACCGGAGGATAGAGTATTCTCGGTGCCGTCCTGCAGGGTCAGGAACACCTTGCCCGCCTGCTCCACACGGATGGCGGCGTTATCCTCACAGTGGATGGAAACGCCGTCCAGCAACAGCCAGACCTTGTCGTCGCCATCCGCTTCGATGATGACGGAGCCATCGGAAAGCTTGCCGGAAAGCACATATTTTCCCGCGTATACTATATGGATGTCATTATGATAGACGTAAGCGCCGTTTCCTCTCACCGTACTGTCTGCGTCCGCAAGGGTGATTTCCGTCGCGTCTGCGGAGTCCCAAGCGCTGTTCAGGTCGTTTGCTGTAAACATGGCGTCGACGTTTTCCTCACTGAGGACGGCTGTGACACCTAGTGCCTTTCCGCTCATAAAGAGCAGGGTCAGGAGCAGGGTAAATACAGTGATTCCGATACAGATCGCATCGATATGCTTATGTGCTGCCATAAGGCGCCTCCTTATCCCATATACTCCCCGTTGAAGCTCACTAATACCGCGCTTGCCACGCCGTTCATTTCAGACAGTTCGTTAATAAAATCCGTATTGTCGTCTTTCAAACGGATTTCCAAATTCAGCTCGATGCTCCCCTTCTGTGCGGTCTTGCTCTTGACGACACAGCGTTCCACCTGCTTCTCCAGATAAGCCTTGGCCGCCTGCTCACTTTCATGGCTGCCGCATTGCAGCACCACAATGTAGGGATTGCTGTGAGACTTTCGGTTCACAAAGACCAGCAGGATCAGACCGATAATGACGCTGCCGATTACCGCCAGCGGAATCATGCCCGCCGCAAGAACGATTCCTACCGCAATTGACCAGAACAGGAACGCAATATCCAGAGGCTCTTTGATTGCAGTCCGGAAACGAACGATGGACAGAGCGCCGACCATACCCAGGGAAAGCACAACGTTCGAGGTGACGGCGAGGATTACGACCGTAGTGATCATGGTAAGTGCGATCAGCGTGACTCCAAAGGAAGAGGAGTACATCACGCCGTTGTAGGTCTTTTTATAGATCAGAAAAATGAAGATGCCGAGGCCAAAGGCCAATACCAATGCCAGCGCCATATCAAGAATGGTCACACTGGAAATGTTCTCTAGAAAATTGGATTTAAAAATATCACTGAATGTCATCGTTTTGCTCCCTTTCTGCACAGATTAGCCGTAAATACGGCATTGAGCGTATTTTGAGAAGGCGGACGCTCTGCGGCCGGTCATCTGAACGGCGTCCCGAATCACGTCCGGGAGGAAAGCGTCCCACTTCACTTCCATCAAGACAGGGGCGTCGCCGGCCGGAACCGTCACAAGCCCTTCGTTAAGAAAATCGGTACACCGCAGGCCGGTGCGGATCCCGTAATCGAATGTGACCCGGACATTGCCCGGCCGGTAGATAAACGGCTCCCGTGTGTAATCTACCACGACCTTTGGACGAAGCCCTTCGGTCTTCATTTTGTAACAAAGCTCCTGCACCAGCGGCGGTGCGTTCTGTTGGATCTGCGGAGTGCTTCCGGCGGCAATCGCCTGTGTCTGCCCGGTCGTGATCTGCACAGACTGCTTACTGCAGAGACCGTTCAGTTTGCTCTTTTTTTCCAAGCTCAAAAAGCCGGTGTCGCCGTTATAATAGCGGATGCGGAACTTTTCCCGTCGGTCCACACCGTCGATCTTCTCACGCAACGCCCGGTCATCCGGAGTGTCAAAGTACAGACTGCGAATGAGATACCTGCCGTTCACGGCGTGTTCATCCGTTTCCATGAGAAGCCGCAGCCGACTGCGCAGCGCCAGAAGGTCGGCTGTATTGATCTCTATCTTCCATTCATGCCGGAAGTCCATGGTATTTTCCTCCTTTGCACGCACCTTTGTATTTTCGCACTGTCAAATTCTGCCGTTCCATGATGAGGCCATGGTAACGGCAGAAGATTGAAAGAAAATTGAAATCACAAAAAGTTCACAAAGCCGGAATGAGGGCTGTAAATATAATAATTCCATCGCGGCAGGAAACCGAAATATGCCCGTGATGCGCAGTGACGATTGCTTTCGCGATTGCAAGGCCGAGTCCATACCGGTTATCTTCACCGGTTCGCGCTTCGTCCACGCGATAGAAACGGTCAAAAAGATGCTTTTGCTGTTCGACGGGAATCGGCGCGCCTTCGTTGCTGACGGAGAAGACTGCGTGAAGCTTTTCCCTGTGGAGAGCAATATGAACGGTCCCCCCCGCTTTGCTGTGCCGAACCGCGTTATCCAACAGAATGGAGACAAGCTGGCTCAACTGTGCGGCGTTTCCTACAACGCGCAGATCTTCGCTTACATCGCACTGCAGCTTTAATCCGTTCTCAAAAAGAATCGTTTCAAACGGAAGTGCTTCCCCCATTACGATCCGCCCAAGACCCACATTCGTCATTTTAGGCGTGACATTCTCCGCTCTGGCCAGTTCCAGAAGCTGCGTAACGAGAGAACCCATACGGGCGTTTTCGTATTGGATATTGTTCAGCCACTGATTCTCTCCGATTTCCCGCTGGAGCATTTCCGCGTTGGCGCTGACGACGGAGACCGGTGTTTTCAATTCGTGCCCCGCATCGGAAATGAACTGCTTCTGCTTCTGATAGCTTTCTTCCAGCGGACGGACGATCCGGTCCGCAAGGAAAATGGCGGCAAAGAACAGCAGAACGATCGCTATGCTGCCGAAAATAAGGGTATAGCGGAACAGGGTCGTCATGCTGTCCTGCATAATGGTATTGTCCATAAAAGCGACCAGTGTATAGCTTCCCTTGTCTACCGACGCATAGATCAGCCGTTCTTTGCTTCCGTTTGATTTTCCGCTTTCTATGATCTGCAGCGCGTATTCCTGAAGCTCCGCGTCCGTATAGATATCCCGGTCGCTGTTGTCCACGGCAAGAACAGCACCATCGTCTTTGGACACCGCGACCGAATAAAAGGTCGAAAGCTGAAACGCAGGCGTATCTTCAAAGCGCGGCCCGTCCGGTCTGTGTAAAGGGATTGCACGACCCGGCTGTCCGGAATTCTCCGGTGGCTTTTCCGGACGGAGCTCCGGCGCATACAGCTGTGCGTATCTGTCCAGCATCCCCCGGTTTGTGGACGCCACTTCACGGTAACTGGAAATATAGATCACGACCAGCGTACCGAGGAGAAGAAGCACCAATGCCGACATGATCGCGGCGACGATTTTCCATTTTGATTTTTTAAACATCACTGCACCTCAGTTCATATCCGATTCCGCGAATGGCCTTGATCTCTGTCTTTGCTCCGACAAAAGCAAGTTTTTTTCGTGTAAAGGACATGTAGACCTCCACATTGTTGTACTCCGCATCGCTCTCAAAGCCCCATATTTTTAACGCGAACTGCTCCCGCGTCAGGACCTGGCCCTGATTTATGATCAGATATTCCAGAATACGGTATTCCTTTTCCCCTAAACGCACGCTTTGTCCGTTCGTCAAACATCGAAGGGAGGCAGTATTGGTATCGAGGGAAATATCCCCAAAGGTCATGGAACCGTCCGGAGACGGAAGATTCCTTCTTCCCAGCGCACGCAGCCGTGCCAGCAGCTCTTTCGTCATGAACGGCTTGGTCAGGTAATCGTCTGCGCCGCTGTCAAGTCCCGTTACCTTGTCATCCACCTCACCTTTTGCCGTCAGCATCAGGATCGGCGTTTTGATCCCTGCCCGCCGCGCCTGCCGCGCAATTTCAAAGCCGGATCTTCCGGGAAGCATCACATCCAGTACGATCAGATCATAAATTCCGCTTTCCACGGCGTTCATTCCGGCGTTGCCGTCGGCACACCAGTCCACATCATATTTTTCAAGACGCAGGATCTCACAAAGCGCCTGCGCCATTCTCTTTTCATCTTCAACAAGCAAAAGCTTCAATTCAATCCCTCCTGTATGAGCCGGTCAGGTGGCCATTCGGCCGTTTCCTGCCCTGAATAAGGTCATTATATCATAAAAGATTGAAGAAAGGTTGAACAGGGTTGGTTGAAAGAAGTATGGTTTTTTGATATACTCAAAGAAAAATCGGGTTTTGGAGTACATGCTATGGCAGAAAAATGCTGAAAGACGAATGACATAATGCCGATTTGGACGTTGCCAGAGCATAAATGAAATAATTCTCCAAAATGCAGTCGGGAGCAAGGACGGTTGGAGCAACTGCAAGGTCTTGAGCGAGGGCTGTTGAGATTGCTCAGCCGAGGCCGCCATACAATTTTCAGATGGGGATAGAACAATGAACAGGACGGAATTGGAAGAATATATTCGGAACAACTACGGTGCGGAGCCCGATTATCCGTGGATCAAATATCCAAGGGATGAAGTCTTCCGACATAAAAGCAATAATAAATGGTTCGCCCTCATTATGGAGGTGCCGCAGGATAAGCTTGGTATACAGGGAACGAACATCCTGGACATTGTAAATTTCAAATGTGATTCGATCCTGATAGGTTCCTTGCTTAATGAAAATGGGTTTTTTCCTGCATATCATATGAACAAGACCAGTTGGATAACAGCCGTTCTTGACGGAAGTGCTGCAGATGACAGAATAAAAATGCTCTTGGATATGAGTTATGAGGCAACAGCGCCAAAGCCTCGTGCGAAAAGAAAATGACCGTCGCAGGAGAGCTTTCTGTTTTTCTGCTTATTCATACAAAGAGCGAGATGCCTAGGAAGCAGTCAGCCGGAACAGGCCGGCTGTTTTTTGTTGCCGTTTTGCCATGCCTGACAGCTAGGCGGCGATGCATTTTGTGGCTGTGTGAACCTGACGAGCGTGGCGATACCGAACGTAACGGAGATATGCGGCGCTGCATTTTTTAAATGCCCTAATCTGACGAACATGGAGCTATCGGACGCGGCGGAGACAGCCATATATTTGGGTGCATTTGACGGCTGCGGCACGCAGACGAACATAGACAGCAGGAGTTTGGCTGCTAATACTGGTGGAAGAAAAAGTGATACGTACTATCCGCATTATGGCTATGAGGGCTGTTACGGTCCGAAGGCTGCAGCATGAAAAAGGGAGGCTGCACGGTCGGCACGGGACAGATGTCCGCGGACATCTGTCCCGTGCCTTTATGATTGCCTCGGCCTCAAATGGCAGCTTATGTTCAAAATATGGCATCCTATGTCTGGAGCAATTGTGAAAGAAAAAATATGTGGTATTATAATTCTGCTGACGTAAGATGTCTGCAGCTTCAGCATCTGAAGGCGCATGGGAGGGCGGTAAAGGTTTGAAAGTAGAAATTATTGTGGATGATAAGGCGGATGATCTGCACATTTCGGTCACCTGCAGGCAGTTGACGCCGGAGATCGAAAAGCTACTGGAAAATCTGCGCATGATGAACCATCAGTTGACGGCAAGGAAACATGAAGAAACTTATCTGTTGGACATCGCGGAGGTCATTTATATAGAAAGCATCGACAGAAAATGCTTTGTCTATACTGCGGATGAAGTCTATGAAACGGATTTCCGGCTCTATGAGCTAGAAAGGCAGCTTGAGGAGTTCGGATTTCTGCGTATCAGCAAATCATTTTTGATTCATTTACAGAAGGTACAATCCTTAAAGGCTGATATCAACAGAAAAATAAGAATTACCATGTCGAATGGGGAGCAGATCATAGCGTCCAGACAGTATGCGGATGAATTAAAAAAGCGGTTAGGAGTGATGTGAGTATGGAAGAAAAGAAAACGGTCTTTGATTATCTGGCACAGGTAATGATCATATTTGGATTTACCATGTTGATGCTGAACATCTTTTGTCTTGGGTTCGGAGATTCCGCAAGGGACATTTCGGCAATTTTTGCACTGGGTGCACAGGGCATTCCGGCAGGCATTTCCTTTCAGTTCCTATGCGTTTCCGTGCTGCTTACGGGGGCGCGTTATGTTTTCTTTACAGATAGGGTGATCAAGAAAATGTCCCTCTGGTCAAGAACGGTCTGTATGCTGACCTTTGCGATTATCCTGATCGCGGCCTTTATTATCCTGTTTCACTGGTTCCCAGTGGATATGTGGCAGCCCTGGCTTATGTTCTTTCTCTGTTTCGGGGTCTGCTTCGTCGGAAGCTGTGCTTTTGTGACACTCAAGGAAAAGACGGAGAACAGGCGTATGGAGGAGGCCCTGCGGCGGCTGAAGGAAACGGAGGGAAAGAAAAAATGAGCGATTGTATCAAGGTGGAGCAGCTTTCGGTCAGATTTTCGGACGTTCCTGTGTTGGATCATCTTTCCTTTGAGGTGCCGGAAGGAATGATCTTTGGACTGCTCGGTCCGTCAGGCGCGGGAAAGACCACGCTGATCAAGGTGCTGACAGGGCAGCTTTGTCAGAACGAAGGAAGGGCGGAGCTTTTCGGAAGGGATACCCGGAGACTGACGGCGGCGGAGCATGGAAAAATCGGCGCTATGCTGGATAACTGCGGGCTGTATGAGCGTCTGTCCGTCTATGAGAATCTTTCCTTTTATGCAGACATTTATCATATTTCCCATCGGGTGATTCCCGACATATTGAAAAGCGTCGGACTGTATAAAGCCCGCAAAACGGCTGTTTCAAAGCTTTCCAAGGGAATGGCGGGCCGGCTTTCGCTGGCGAGGGCGCTCATGAACGAGGCAAAGCTGCTTTTCCTGGACGAGCCGACCTCAGGGCTTGACCCGGTAACCACAAGGGAGATCCATGACATTTTGCTGGAACAGAGGAGGAAGGGGACTACGATTTTTCTGACGAGCCACAATATGTTTGAAGTGGGAAGCATCTGCGACTATGTTATTTTGCTGCACAAGGGCAATATCATAGAGCGGGGAAGGCCTGTGGATCTATGTAGGAAATACGATCACCTGAATAAGCTTCATATCACGCTTACAGACGATACGGAACTGACGCTGGACAACAGCAGCGCCTCTGCCCCTGCAATCAAGGAATATCTGGAGCAGAACAGGATTCGGTCCATTCATTCCTCCGAGCCGACACTGGAGACGGTTTTCGTGGAACTGACAGGAAAGGGGCTGCAATAGCATGAAAAATATAATTGCCATTTTCAAAAAACAGGTCAGAGATACCCTGCGGAATAAGACGGTCCTGATTCAGTTTTTGATGTTCCCGGCAATGACCCTCATTATGAACAATACAGTCAGGCTTCCCGATATGCCGGAGAATTTTTTCGTAACTTTATTTGCCACGATGTACATAGGCATGGCGCCGCTTACGAGTATTGCCGCTGTCATTTCGGAGGAAAAAGAAAAAAATACCCTGCGGGTCTTGATCATGTCCAACATAAAGCCCTGGGAGTATCTGCTGGGAATCGGCAGTTATGTGTGGATTGCCTGTATGGCCGGGAGTCTGGTCATCTGCGTGGCCGGTAATTACAGCCTGAAGACAGGACTGATCTTTATGGGCATTATGGCAGTGGGGATACTCATTTCGCTGCTGGTCGGAGCAGTCATAGGAATCGGAAGCCGAACACAGATGATGGCTACCTCCATTACCGTCCCCGTCATGATGATTTTCTCTTTTCTTCCCATGCTATCGCTGTTTAACGGCACGGTTGCCAAAATAGCGAGATTTGTTTACTCGGAACAGATCAGCCGTATGCTCGGCAGCATAGACAGCTTAGAGCTTACAGCGGAGGGAATGAGCGTTATCGGGGTAAATATTTTCATTGCAATGGCTGTGTTCATGATGACCTTCCGAAGGTGCAGACTGTCCTGATAAGCACATAAGCACATACAAGCCGGATCGTTCTTCCTGCACTGCCCGAAATGTGTTATAATTCCTGATAGGGAATCACCCGAAGAGCGGGAGGTCTGATCATGGAAAAAAGAAGATGCAATTTTAGCTTTGGGATAAAGGACCATCATGCTTCGGAAAAATTTCTCCGTTATCATGACACCAGATGGTGCAAGCCGGAGCATCGGGATCAGGAGCTTTATGCCATGCTTGTGCTGGAGGGAATGCAGGCGGGGGTAAGCTGGAATTTGATCCTCAACAAAGAGGATAATTTCAGAAAAGCCTTTGACGGTTTTGATCCGAAGACCGTCGCGGCTTATGACGAGGCGAAAATCGAGGAGCTGATGCAGGACGGCGGCATTATCCGCAATCGCAGTAAAATTAAAGCGGCGATTACCAATGCCCAAGCGTTCTTAAAGGTGCAGGAGGAGTTCGGAAGCTTTGACAAATACATATGGGGATTTACCGATGGCAGGGTCATCGACCATCATTTACTGGACGGTAAGGATATGCCCGCCAAAAATGAACTTTCCGAGCAGATCAGCAAGGACCTGAAGAAGCGGGGATTTAAATTTGCAGGGGCGACGATCATTTACTCCTATCTTCAGGGCATCGGGGTCATCAACGATCACTGGGAATGCTGTGATTACAGATAGACGGAAGGCGGGGCGGTGATATTCGGCGAGAAATCAAGCACTCAACCGACGGTAGAGAAGGCAGAAATCAACCGCCGGTTCGTGTTCCGTTCCGGTGATTGCGGATATGCTTGAGCCATGAAAGGAGGTGCCCGATATGGATCAAATCAAAATCGGAAAATTCATAGCATCATGCAGAAAGGAACAGGGGATGACTCAGGCAGCCCTTGCCGAGAAGCTCGGTATCAGCGACCGGGCGGTATCAAAATGGGAGACGGGGGGTTCACTTAGATAAAGATACCACATCAATAATCCCACGCTGACTTTTGCTCAACCGATACAGCCAGAGGGCTGGATAACAAGAAAAGGCGGTATGCGCCCCGTGGAGGGGTAGCGTACCGCCTTTTCTTGTGGGGGTTTCCAAAGGGGGCAACGCCCCCATTTGGCACACGACTTTGCGAAGCAAAGTGTAGTGTGTTATACGCTCTGTCGGCGTTGCCGTGAAAATGCCGTTGCCGCCGGGGAGGGCAAGGGCATTTGAAGCGGCAGGAAAACAGGGCTGTGCTTGCGTGGCGTAGAGCCGTAAGCACAGGTCTGGTTTCAACAGCAGACTGGGCGTATATGAAAGCCCCCGTCCCTCGTCCTACGCTCCGACTTGTGGACAAAGTGTCCCGAAGTTGTGGCTACACTCCCGGAAAAGTAACAGGACAGCGGGCAACCGTCAAGGCTGAAATGAACGGGCTTACACCCGGCCTTGACCGCCACCCGCCGTCCCGCTGAATGGGTGAACAAGGCGACCAATCCCTCAAAGTGCTTGGCCGCTCTCTTTCTGATTTTGGAGTGTTTCTTTTCTCATAATTGAAATGGGCGGGAAGCCATTTTAGGGCTTTCCCTCCTTGATTGCCCATCAGCAAAGCCAGACGGGACGGTCAACGGCGGCGCATGAAATGCGCCGTTCATCTTGACCGTTGACTGGCTTTGCTATTTCTCTGATAAATGAAATTTCGATTTTTAGAAATCGTTTAAGATAGCAATGCGGCTCCACTTGAAATTTTTTCTTTTACTGCAAAAACAGCCTCTTGGATAGAATAGGTTGTCGTTTCTATAACATTCGATTCATATATCCCCAAATTACAAAATTGCTCCCACATTGTTTCTACTAATTCAACATTTGTTTTTCTGTCTAATTTTGAACGTTCCACAGCTCGTTTCATAGTTTCTTCTTTACTGGCTCTTAAAACAATATAGTGTACTTCATAATCTTCTCGAACAAGGGCTCTCCATGGTTCTAAAAACCACGGCCCGACAATTCCATCTACAATTACATCATATCCGCCGCGGGCATAGCGCTTTGCAGCTTCTAAAAAGGCTTCAATGACAACTAAATTTTGTTCGTTGGACTCTGGTAAATGCGGCGGTATTGCTCCTTTGCTTAAATAATGAAAAAAGTCGTCTGTGTGCATATGCACAGATTTATCCATGTTCGATTCTTTTGCGACAATCGACGCAGTTGTTGTCTTTCCTGTTCCCGGCGAACCTGTAATCACAATAATTCTTCCTTGATTCATCTACATTCTCCCTCGCAATTCAGATTTACCGCTCTCTTTCTGATTTTGGAGCGTTTCTTCTCTCAAGATTGAAATGGGCGGGAAGCCATTTTAGGGCTTTCCCGCCTTGATTGCCCATCAGCAAAGACGGGCGGGACTGTCAACGGCGGCGCATTTATGCGCCGTTCATCTTGACCGTTGATTGGCCCCGCTAACTTTGCTACTCTGTTCTAAGTAATTCCTCAATTTGTTTTTTCATATATTCTACAAGTGCCATCGCTTCCTTTTCTACTGTCTCCCATTCATCAGACAAATTTCCCAAATAAGCTTCCTTTGCCGTTGTTAGCAGGGGGGAAAATCTCTCCGGCAATTTTAAAATTACCCATTTTGCGGCAACATCTTTTGTCGTGATTTCTTCTGTTACTAAAGTAAACCACATTCGTGATAAGGTTAATAACACATTTCTTTCATCACCCTTAAAGCTGGAAATCAAACCAGGTAAAGAAAACCGAATTGCTTTTTTAATTTCGTGAAATGGGATAGCGGGAATAAGCTCTTTGCTTTCCGCCCCCTTCAAAGTTATGCTATTTTTTCTTGCTTGCCATAATAAAATCATTATATCTGGGTCATTGCAGGCTTGCGGATATTCTCCTGCTTCCATCTCTCCCCTTAGCCATTCACCATACATATACTGACATTTTGGCGGAAATTGCAACGGAACAATATCAGATTGATTGATAATAGTTACCTCTAAAGGTCTTTTTTCAATACAGCCTACGGAGCCAGAAATTTTCAATAATTGCTTTGTTAGATCTGCTCTGATTGAATTACTCAATTCTTGTTTAGTAATTATCAGTATATCTATATCACTATCTGGACGCAGCCCATTCATTGTTGCTGAACCATATAAATATATCCCCAATATTTGATCTTGTAATATGGTTTCTGCTATTGAAATAACTTGATTTACTTGTTGTGGAAATTCATTTATATTCATTGTAACTCCTATATGTATTTATTTTTACTCCTCAACAACTGATAAAACAGCGTCTAAGGCTAATTCTAAGGCTATGGATATACTTGTTTTTCCCCATTCTCTTTCTTGGTATTTATGAGGGTCTGCAAGAGTATCGGCTGAAAAAAGCAGCATAGCCCATGTAACTTTTCTAAATTTTGCACACGCCGCCAATGCGGAACATTCCATTTCTACTACTTGACATCCCTCTTCTTTCCGATACTGAACCATTTCTACTGTTTCTCGATAAAAACCGTCTGTTGTCCATGTTTTAACTTCCCAATATGGTATATTCTTTTGGCTTAAAGCAGATTCAATCGCATTTATACCAGCCTTTGAAATCTCTACTTCTCGGGAGGGAGGAAGATAATGGTAAGATGTTCCCTCATCTCTCAATGCAGAAACAGGTATCAAAAATCTATTTTCCGGGATGTCTTCCAATACGCCACAGGAGCCGACGGAAATAATCTTTGTTACACCCCCTGCAATTAAATATTCTAAAACTTGGACGGCAGCAGCACTTCCCACAGGAGCCGGACATAGACATATTTTCTCCTGATTATAAAGACATTCATAAATAGGATATCGTCTTGTTGCACTTTCAAATTCATCTATCTGTATTCCATCATGGGTATGTGCATAATTTTCAACCTCGTCTCCTAAAAAAGCAAACACTGCTTTTGCAGGAAAACATTTTTTCCCATTTCCCGGCTGAAAAACAGCTTTTGATGCGGTATCGTACTCTAAAACAGGGTAGTCATGCTTTACTAATGGCATATTATTATCTCGAATAACAGGCTATTATTCTATTCCTTTCATCATCTTTTTTGCCAACTGCTTGAACAGGTCGGCAGTTTCTTCATCCATCGGCGTAAGCTGTCCGATCTGTCCGGCAACCATCGCCGCTACATCGTCAATGGAAAGCGGGTTTTGCTTCTGTTCCGCCAATGCGTCCCGCATGGCTTGGAACATCGCGGCGGTCACAGCTTCTCCCGGCTGTTCCCCGTTGTCAATGTCTTTCTTAATATCCCGCAGGATAGCAAGGAACACATTTTTGATTTTCTCAATCTCCGCCTCATGTTCCCCCATCTTCTGGGCGTTCAAAAGCTGTAAATCCTGCTTTGCTTCCGCCCGGTGTTCCGGGTGTTCTTTCATCAGGTCGGACAGGGAAGCCGTTGCTATCTCGATAAGCTGGTTTCTTGCTGTTATGCCTTTTGCCGCTGTGTCCTGAAAATAAATCCGTATCAAATCTATCAGCTTAGGAAAATTCCTGTGTTCCAACAGGCGGTTGAGGATTTGCACATCAACAGCACCCGTCACGAGCCCCCTCACGGCTCCCTCGGACAAGCCTAATTCAGAAATATCGTAGCTTTTACGGACGCTCACGGTGGATAAGCCCAGTATGTAGTCTGTCGATACCTTAAATTCCTTTGCCACGCCTATGAGAATATCACTGCTGACCGTTCTCGTTTCGCCGCTGACAATGCGGCTCAACTGGGAAGCGGAAACCCCTATCTTCTCCGCAAGTTCCTTTTGTGTGATGTGGTTCCCGTTGCATAAATCGGAAATCCGCTGTCCGGGTGTTCCGGGTAAAGCCATAGATACGCACCTCCTCCGCATACTTCCATTATACAGAATGATTGCAAAAATGCAATTTCCAAAGTGTAAACTTCATCAAAATGCAATTCTCGCAAAATTCCGGGGATTGCATTTTTTTCGTGTAGACTTAGGGTAGTTCATCGATGGACAGCACCTTGAAAACAGAATGACCGTCCGAAAAGGAATACCCCGGCTGGGGAAGCACCGCAAGGAACCGGACTTCGAGACAAAATGTCCCGAAGCTGCGGGGAGCGTGCCAACGCCGGAACACGCCGCAGGAATGGGGCAGGAAACCTTTTCGGGGAGAACGGCAACGGAAAGCAAAATGGAGGGAACGCATGAGAGATAACCCCTATAAAGACTTGCCGCCACTGGAACGCAGGCCGGACGGTTCCCTTTACCGCATGACACCGGCGCAGAGAAAACAGGCGGCCAGCCTGATACGCCGGGAGTGTTGTTGCTGTGAGGACGGCAACTGCATTGTCCTTGATGATGGGGACACCTGCACCTGCCCGCAGACGATTTCTTTCTCGGTCTGCTGTAAGTGGTTCCGCTGGGCGGTCTTGCCGCTGGACGGGACGCTGGAAGCGGAAATTTTCCGGGATAAGGACTTGAAACGCTGTGCGGTCTGCGGTGGCGTGTTCGTCCCCAAATCCAACCGGGCAAAATACTGCCCCGGCTGTGCCGCCAGAGTTCACAGGCGGCAGAAAACAGAAAGTGAACGGAAAAGGAGGTCTGCTGTGGACAGTTAGGAGCGAAAAAAGCCTTGATTTATCAGGCTTTGCAAGCCCCAAACCGGGGCAGGTGGTATAAAGTATCGCCCGCCCCGGAAAACGGGCTTCTAACCGTCCACAAAACGAACTATGACAAATACCATCTATATCCACCAGCCGGAAAAGGCGTTCAGCTTCACCCGGCTCCCGAATTTTCTCTTTGAAGCCCCCACATTCAAGCCCCTGTCCAACGAGGCAAAGGTTCTGTACGCCTTTATCCTGCGCCGGACAGAGTTATCCCGCAAGAATGGGTGGGCGGATGACTGCGGACGGATTTTCCTGTATTACCCTATCTGTGAAGTGGTCACACTGCTCCATTGTGGGCGGCAGAAAGCGGTGAATACCCTGCGGGAACTGCAATACGCCGGACTGGTGGAGATCCAGAAGCAGGGCTGTGGAAAACCCAACCGCATTTTCCCAAAATCCTATGAAGCGGTTCCAAACACCGACTTTAAGAAATCCCGTTCTGGTACACCGGAGGACTGAAAACCGTACCCATGAAGTACGGAAATCACTCCTGAGACGTACGAAAACCGGACGGTATATAGAAATACAAAGATAAAAAGATTGATTTATATTCTATCCATTCCAATCCTATCCGAGCTATTTTCTGCGGGATTTTCCCTGTGGAAAACCCCGGATAGGAAAGGAATGGGGAAAGGAGCAGAATGGCACAACACGCAATTTTACGGTTTGAGAAGCACAAGGGCAACCCGGCAAGGCCGCTGGAAGCCCATCACGAAAGACAGAAAGAACAGTATGCCAGCAATCCCGACATTGACACAAGCCGGAGCAAATACAACTTCCATATCGTCAAGCCGGAGGGACGCTATTACCACTTCATTCAGAGCCGGATTGAGCAGGCCGGGTGCCGAACCCGCAAGGACAGCACACGGTTTGTCGATACGCTGATAACCGCCAGCCCGGAGTTTTTCAAGGGGAAATCCCCAAAGGAGATACAGGCGTTTTTCCAGAGGGCGGCGGATTTCCTCATCCACCGGGTAGGGCGGGAAAATATCGTGTCGGCGGTGGTACACATGGACGAGAAAACGCCCCACCTGCATTTGACCTTTGTTCCGCTGACAAAGGACAACCGCCTGTGCGCTAAGGAGATTATCGGCAACCGGGCAAACCTGACGAAGTGGCAGGATGATTTTCACGCCTACATGGTGGAGAAATATCCCGACTTGGAGCGTGGGGAAAGCGCCAGCAAGACAGGCCGGAAGCATATCCCCACCCGGCTTTTCAAACAGGCGGTTTCCCTCTCCCGGCAGGCAAGAGCCATTGAAGCCACACTGGACGGCATTAACCCGCTGAACGCCGGAAAGAAAAAAGAGGAAGCCCTCTCCATGCTGAAAAAGTGGTTCCCGCAGATGGAGAATTTCTCCGGGCAGTTGAAAAAGTACAAGGTCACAATCAATGACCTGCTGGCGGAGAATGAGAAGTTGGAAGCAAGGGCAAAGGCCAGCGAAAAAGGAAAGATGAAAGATACGATGGAACGGGCAAAGCTGAAAAGCGAACTGGACAATTTACAGCGGCTGGTTGACCGTATCCCGCCGGATATACTGGCGGAACTGAAACGTCAGCAGCGGCACACGGTAAAGGAAAGGTGATAGATATAAGCAGAAATTTTCGCCGCCTTTGTGCGGCATTGTACCTTGAAAACTGAATATGGAGGACACTGGATGGCAAAAAGTGAAAGCGATATTTTTACACCCCGAACAGGGCAGGTTATACAAGCAGAGAACGGCACGCAGTATTTTGTATGTGGGAACAACCGTATAAAAATCTCCGAACACTTCGCCGCAGGCGGGAAGCCCCTCGGTGATCTGATTGTAGATGTGGTGCGGCATACCGCAGAAAAAGCCGCTTCAACCTGATAGCCCATCATTGATAACACGCCCACGCTTATGATATAATTGCCATAGAGCAAAAGTATTGTAAGCGTGGGTTGTTTCTTTAGAAGGAGGATTTTTACGGTGAAACAACCTTACAATACTACGATTTACAACACGGCGCTTTATATGAGATTGAGCCGGGACGATGAACTGCAAGGAGAAAGCGGGAGTATTCAGACACAACGCATGATGCTCCGGCAATATGCCGCCGAGCATGGCCTGAATGTCATAGATGAATATATCGACGATGGATGGTCTGGAACGAACTTTGACAGGCCGGATTTTCAGAGAATGATTGATGACATTGAGGACGGGAAAATCAACTGCGTTGTTACGAAGGATTTATCCCGCTTAGGCAGAAACTACATTCTGACCGGCCAGTACACGGAAATCTACTTTCCCAGCAAAGGCGTCCGCTATATCGCTGTCAATGACAATGTGGACACCATCAACGGAGAGAATGAGCTTGCCCCATTCCTCAACATTCTGAATGAAATGCACGCCCGCCAGACCAGCAAAAAGGTAAAGGCGGCCATGCGGACACGGTTCGCAAATGGCGCACACTATGGAGCCTATGCTCCGCTTGGCTATGTCAAAGACCCAGATAAGAAAGGCCATCTTCTGATTGACCCGGAAACAAGGTGGATTATCGAAAAGATTTTTGACCTTGCCGTTCATGGCCGGGGAGCCGCCAGCATTACACGGATTTTGGTCGAAGAAAAAGTGCCTACTCCCGGCTGGCTAAATTTCCAGAGATACGGCACTTTCGCAAATATCTATGCCGGAGCGCCGGAGGAAAAAGCCTATGCGTGGACGATAGCGCAGGTAAAAAGTATTCTGAAAGAGGAAACCTATATCGGACACAGCGTCCACAATAAGCAGACCAACATTTCATTCAAAAACAAGAAGAAAGTACGCAAGCCAAAAGAGGAATGGTATCGTGTGGAGAACACCCACGAAGCGATTATTTCCGAAGATGTGTTCCGTCAAGTACAGGAGCAGATTTGCAACAGGCGCAGACGGCAGAAGAATGGCACAACGCAGATATTTTCCGGGCTGGTAAAATGTGCGGACTGCGGCTGGTCGCTGGCCTACGGTGTGAACAGCCAGAACAAAAATCCCTATGCACACTACCATTGTAGCAAGTACGGGCAAGGATTGCACCAGTGTTCCATGCACTATATCCGCTATGATGTGCTTTACGCCTATGTCCTTTCCCGTCTGCAATACTGGTCTGTGCTGGCACAGCAGGATGGGGACAAACTTCTGAAACGGCTACTTAACGCCAGCGACAAGGAACGCAATACCGCAAGGAAGCGGCAGACAGCCGAATTGAAAAAGGCGGAAAAGCGCAAAGCAGAAGTAGACACTCTGTTTGCAAAAATGTATGAGGACTGGTCTGCCGGACGCATTACAGAATACAATTTCAATATGCTGTCCGAAAAGTATCAGGGCGAACAGCGAGAATTGGACGCAAAAATTGAACGGCTTCACGAAGCGATGGAGGCCGCCGCCCAGACAGCGGTTGACGCTGAAAAGTGGATAGGTCTGATGAAACAGTATGTCAATCCAACAGAACTGACCGCCGAACTTTTGAATACGCTGATTGAAAAAATCCTTGTCCATGAAGCGGTCAAAAGTGAGGACGGAAGCCGGGAACAGGAAGTGGAAATCTTCTACCGCTTTATCGGCAAAATCGAATGACACATCTTGAGATACCCAACAATATCTTTAACTAAGGGAAACGGGAAAATCCATGCCGGATTCCGGAATTATGCTGGAGTTATGTGATTCTCTGAAAATTAACGTCAACGAACTCCTGTCGGGCGAAAGAATCATGGCGGAAATCTATGACAAACGGGCGGAGGAAAACCTGCTGGCGATGAAGCGGGAGTTGGAAGAAAAGAACCGGCAGATGCTGCAGACAGAATACCTGGTTACCGTTCCGGCGGTTCTTGCGGGGCTTGTTCTGGTATTTGTGGCTTCCTTTGTCACGATGCCCATGTGGCTGCGAATCGTGCTTCTCGCATTTGCTCTTATGATGATTTTCATAGTTGCTTTCATTGCGGTTGGCATTGAGCAGAAAGTCGGATACTATGAGTGTCAAAGCTGCGGTCACAGATATGTGCCGACCTACTGGCAAACCAATCTCGCACCGCATACCGGCAGGACAAGATACATGAAATGCCCTGAGTGCGGAAAAAGAAGCTGGCAGAGGAAGGTACTGACAAAGGAAGACTGACGGGAACGAAAGGGGCAACGCTAAAACACGGAACCGAATAACGGCACAGCACAAGGGCGGTCACGAACGTACAAGTTCGCAACCGCCCTTTTGTTTGGCAGAGAGCGGAAAAGGAGGGATTTGGTGTTGTCCGGTTCGTGGTGGGAAGGAATAAAATGATAAGAGCAACAATACAATTGCAACTTGACCCCCAAGAGCATTTGCCTATACACTATATAACGGAGTACAAACAACTCTGTAATAAAGTTTAGTGTATAAAACAGGGGTAGCGAGAAGTGAAAAATATACATATTCCAACTTCGGCATGTGCCAGTATATTGATTGGAGTAATCAGTTTATTGATGATTCTTGTCAACGGCTTTAAGCTTTTTTCTTATTATCCTCCATTGGATTTAGCAAATCTTTCGGAACAAAATATTAAAATGAATCAATATGTGGAAGGGACGATCACAGATTGTGTTACGGTCCGAGTTTTTAACAACCGGCGTGCGTCAGGAACCAGCGGCGGATTTATCAAAGGAGGAGAAGATTACTACTACTATACGATTCCTATCTCTGACGATCAATACATCAGAGTATTGTTCAATGACAAAGAGTCCATAAAAGGGATGGAACAAATTGTGAATGGTGATGCTGCAGAAGTTTCTTTTACAGGACAGATTGCAAGCGGCGAACCGCTGAATACAGTATGGTACAATTGGGATCCGGAATTTGATCAAAGAAAAGTGGTAGTCGATTATACAATTTGGCAAAAGGCATTGGGCGCAGAAAAGAATTTTTGTCGTGCGGGTCTTGTGGGAATCTTGATTGCCGCACTGATTTATTATTTGGGTGGTGGAATACAGATTATTACAGACCAAGATAGCGATAGAAGAATAAAAGAGTTAGAAGCAGGGAATAGGCGCACATCTTGAAGCGTTCTTCCCTGTGTGCTATAATTTCACCATGACCCGACAGAGCAGTGATTCGGGATTTTGAACGGAATTGATGGAGGCCGGACCATGAACGAAATATTAAATGAAATCCGAAAGATCATGGATGAAAATATGGCTTTATACTTACCTTATGTAAAAGAGAGCGATTTGGAGGACGACGGTGCCATATTTTACATGAATGCTCAAAACGGTACGGAATTTGACTGGTTCGTCAATGACCGGTTCCCATTTTTTATGATGTTCTATAACGACAGCGATAACCTGGGCGCGGTCAAGCTGACACTCTACAATACCGGAGAGGTGCAGGTGTATCTCTATGGTGAAAAGGGGAAAGAGCTCGTCAAAACGGCGGAGAAGCATTTAGATATCGACAAAACGGATATGCTCAAATTAGCCGCAGTATTGACCCGCCAGGCAGATGATAAGGCAATCTGGGACGGAAATATTGACAATATCCAAACGGATATGGAAATCACAGAGATGGAACTTCAGGAATTCTGCGGCAGGGAAAAATATCATACTGTGATGAAGAACAGAATGAACATCTGCAGGTTATATGCGATTGTTTCAAGAAGGATAACGGAAGAAGGCTGGAAAGTGGGGTATATGGAAAGAAACGAACCCCATGACAAAGACGACAGCGGCTGGTTCTTTGTGTCCGGCGATGAGGAAGATGAATACCTTTCAGACCCTAAAAATTTTTCGCTGCTCGCGGTAGGAACAGTGTGGCAGCAATTAGACGGAGATATTTTTAAATATATTGATATGCCGGTAGGGACGAAATTGATCCGGATATCATCGAATGAATTTGAAATAGATAAAAATGATAAAGAAATCTATATGGCAAAAAGAGAATAAGCGCATGGCAAATCTCGTTTGTTAGTTGCTATTCTATCCTTATACTTCCTCAACAGATCGATGTTTAGAGGTGATATGCTCTATGGAAGCAAGACTTGAATACTGCGGTAATTATATAGAGATCACAAATTTCCGCCACTCTGTTGATGACGAAAAAAATAGGAATCCTTATAATTGTTCATTTGATATTAAGGTGAAATCAGGCGTGTTCACTGGCATTGCAGATGGCTGTGAATATGATTATAAGGAGTTACAGAAATTTATTAAGGCTCTTGAAGATATGATTTTGTTTAAGAGAAAAGAAATAACATTTGTTGAAATAGGATATGGTAATAAGGTCGAGTTCAATTGCGACAGATCAGGACATATAAAAATATCCGGTGATATACAGGGTGATGCAGGAAGCCATATTCTCAAATTTGAATTTATGGCCGATCAGACAGTTTTTCCTGAATTCATAAAAGAGTTGAAAAGTCTATAAATATAAATTTGAATATCAGCAAATTATGACCTCTCAACAGAGGTTACAGTGTTTTAATAAAATCCTCCAAAAGCCTTG
>CANQUQ010000004.1 GCA_947627115.1 uncultured Acetatifactor sp. | reverse complement strand
GAGGGACTGGACCGGGACAGGGCAGTGACCCTTGCGGTGAAGGACAGCATCCGGGAGGGGATCTTTACGGACTTCGTAAGGGAGCATGGGACGGAGGTACAAAATATGCTGTACACACAGTTCAACATGGATGACGCGCTGGAGGTAAGATATGAGGAGGGCGTGGAGGACGGCCTGGCACAGGGTATTGAGCGCGGCCTGGCACAGGGCATGGAGCGCGGTCGTACTCAGGGCGAGCGTCATCTTCTGATCCGTCAGGTCTGCGGCAAGCTGAAGAAGGGGGAGAGCCCGGAGAAGATCGCGGAGGACCTGCTGACGGACAGGGAGGAGATCGATCGGATCTGCGAGGTCTATGCAGAATGCGGACCGGAGGAGAACGCCGTTTATGAGAAGCTGGCGGCCGGGATAAAAAATAAAATTTAGTTGACAAACAGATCTCCTCTATGTATAATGTTTCAGTGTGCGAACATCATGCGACACGTAAACGGTGCACATAGGAGACAAGATGCTGATTCATTTGTCCGATGTATTGACAAAGGAAGACTGGGTGGAGAAGGCCGAAGTTCCTCTGGAGATGACCGGGTTTGACAACGGTCAGGGCTTTTTCCCGGTGACGGAGAAGTCCCCGGTATCTTTTACCTTTACCAATCTTGAGGAAGGAAAGGCCCGGATCGAGGGGACGCTGAAGCTTAAGTTTTCGGCTGTCTGTGACCGATGTCTGACAGAGGTGCCCGTAGAGATGGAGTTGTCTTTTCAAAGGCAGGTCACTTCCCCTGAAAGGGAGGAGGACGAGGATGCGGACGATAAGAGCTTTATGGAAGGCTACCAGCTCAACGTGGAACGGTTCGTGTACAATGAGATCATAGGTAACTGGCCTGCAAAGATTCTGTGCAGAGAAGACTGCAGGGGACTTTGTCCCAAGTGTGGACAGAATCTGAATATGGGGGACTGCGGATGCGATACTTTCGTTCCCGACCCGCGTATGGCAGTGATACAAGATATCTTTAATCGCTATAAGGAGGTGTAACGATATGTCCATTTGTCCCAAGAATAAATCTTCCAAGAGCAGAAGAGACAAGAGACGTGCCAACTGGAAGATGAGTGCTCCCACTCTGGTAAAGTGCAGCAAGTGCGGCGCTCTTATGATGCCCCATAGAGTCTGCAAGGCCTGCGGTTCTTACAACAAGAAGCAGATTGTGGATGTCGATTGATGTATTTTGAAATACAGCGGCGCTATGTACTCCTTCAGGTGTCTGAAGGAGTATTTTTCTGCCCAAAAACATCTTGATTTTTATATAGTGGTCTAGTATATTAAAATAAGGTGTAAGACACAGAGGTGACAACGGAACGGAAGGAAGAAAGCAAATGGCGGAACGGATAAATGTGGCTGTAGATGCCATGGGCGGAGACAACGCACCCCAGGAGGTCGTGAAAGGTGCAGTGGAGGCTGTCTGCGAAGATAAGCGGCTAAAGGTCTTTCTGGTCGGACAGGAGCCTGCCGTCAGCGAAGAACTGAAGAAATATACTTATGACGCAGAACGGCTGGAGATCGTGCATGCATCGGAGGTGATCGACACCGGTGAGCCTCCCGTGATGGCTATCCGCACAAAAAAGGATTCTTCCATCGTGAAGTGTATGAATATGGTGAAGGAGGGGCAGTGTGATGCGCTGGTCTCCGCAGGCAGCACCGGTGCGGTGCTTGTGGGCGGTCAGGTCATTGTCGGGCGCATCAAGGGCGTGGAGAGGCCGCCTCTTGCTCCCATTATTCCCAATATCAAGGGTGTCAGCCTTCTGCTGGACTGCGGTGCCAATGTGGATGCGAGACCCTCGCATCTGCTACAGTTCGCCAAGATCGGAAGTATCTATATGGAGAGCGTCATCGGTGTGAAGAATCCCAGAGTGGGGCTTGTGAATATCGGCGTGGAGGAGGAGAAGGGGAACGCCCTGACGAAGGAGGCCTATCCTCTCCTGAAGAATTGCCCGGAAATTAATTTTGTGGGGAACGTGGAGGCCAGGGATATCCCCATGGGCGCGGCGGATGTCCTGGTATGCGAGGCCTTTGCGGGAAATATCGTTCTGAAGATGATGGAGGGTGTCAGCTCAGCGCTGATAGCCAAGATCAAATCCGGCATGATGGGTTCGCTTCGCAGCAAGATAGGGGCGCTTTTGGTCAAGCCGGCACTTAAGAGCACTTTGAAGGATTTCAGTACGGAGGAGTATGGCGGCGCTCCGCTTCTTGGTCTGAACGGTCTGGTGGTCAAGACGCACGGAAGCAGCAAGGCCATAGAAATCAAGCATTCTATTCTGCAGTGTATTGCGTTTAAGGAACAGAATATAAATGAAAAGATCAAGGAACAGATCGTTCCGGGAAATTAAGCGAGAAGAGGAGTCGTTATGGAATTTGAAAAGCTGAAGAAAGTGATCTCAGAGGTACTGAATGTGGATCCTGACGAAATCACGCTGGAGACAACATTTATGGATGATCTCGGCGCCGATTCCCTGGATGTATTCCAGATCATTATGGGCATCGAGGAGGAGTTCGACATTGAGATTCCGGCCGAGAAGGCAGAGAAGATATCCACTGTGGAGGAAGCGGTGGAGCTGATCAAGAGCGCGATGAACTGAATAGACAAGTCACTTGCTGTCATTGAGAGCAGTCCGCTATGCGCAGCACAGGCAGGCGTACTGCTCGTTTATTGTTTATGTTGGGGCTATTGTTTTCGGTGAGACACCTGCCCCGGAGGGAACAGGAAAAATGCAGGAAATGTATACCCTAAAAATGCTGGAGGAGCAAATCGGCTATTGCTTTCAGGACGAGTCGCTTTTGAGGCAGGCTCTTACGCACAGCTCTTTCAGCAACGAGCAGAAGATCAATAAGGCAGGGAACTATGAGCGCCTGGAGTTCCTGGGCGATGCGGTCCTGGAGCTGGTGACCAGCGAATTCCTTTTTCGGGAGCTCCCGGATGTGCCGGAGGGAGAGCTGACAAAGCAGCGAGCCGCAATGGTCTGTGAGCCTGCGCTTTCCTTTTGCGCCAAGGAGCTGGAGCTTGGAAAATATCTGCGGCTCGGCAAAGGCGAGGAGAGCACGGGGGGAAGAAAAAGAGACAGCATTACGTCGGATGTCATGGAGGCGATCATCGGAGCCATATTTCTTGACGGCGGCCTGGAAAAAGCAAAAGACTTCATCCACCGTTTTGTCCTGACGGACCTGGAGGACAGGCAGCTGTTCTATGACAGTAAGAGCAGCCTGCAGGAAGTGGTACAGGGCAAATTTAAAAAAGAAGTCATTTATAATATGCTCGGAGAGAGCGGACCGGAGCACGACAAGACATTCTACGCTTCGGTGAGCATGGACGGAGAAACGCTCGGCGAGGGCCGGGGAAGGACAAAGAAGGCGGCGGAACAGCAGGCGGCATACAATGCGCTGCTGTTTCTGAGGGATAGAGGACATGTATTTAAAAAGCATTGAAGTACAGGGATTTAAGTCGTTCGCAAATAAAATTAATTTTCAGTTCCACAACGGTATCACCGGCATTGTGGGGCCCAACGGAAGCGGCAAGAGCAATGTGGCCGACGCCGTTCGCTGGGTGCTGGGGGAACAGCGTGTAAAGCAGCTGCGCGGAGCCAGCATGCAGGATGTCATCTTTTCGGGAACGGAGAACAGAAAGCCGCTCAGTTACGCTTATGTGGCTATCACGCTGGACAATTCCGATCATCAGCTGGCCATAGATTTTGATGAGGTGACGGTGGCCAGACGGCTTTACCGTTCCGGAGAGAGTGAATATCTCCTGAACGGCGTCCCCTGCAGGTTAAAGGATGTGAACGAGCTCTTCTACGACACCGGTATCGGCAAAGAGGGGTATTCTATCATCGGCCAGGGACAGATCGACAAGATCCTAAGCGGAAAGCCGGAGGAGCGCAGGGAGCTTTTTGACGAAGCGGCAGGTATTGTGAAGTTCAAGCGCCGTAAAGCCGCGGCACAGATGAAGCTGGAGAGCGAGAAGCAGAATCTGGTCCGCGTGAACGACATTTTGTCCGAGCTGGAGCGTCAGACAGGCCCTTTGGAGCGTCAGTCCGAGGTGGCCAGAACGTACCTGCGCAAAAAGGAAGAGTTGAAGGCCCTGGACGTAAACGTATTCCTGCTGGAAAACGAACGTTTGCGGGAGCAGCTTCGGGCGGCAGAGGAAAAGTATGCTGTTGCCAGTGAAGACCTGGCGGGGACAGGCGAAAAATATGAGAACATTAAAGAAGAATATCAGCAGATCGAGAATGAGATCGAGAGTCTGGACGAAGTAATCGAACAGGCGCGCAGCAGCATGACCGATGCCGGACTCATGCGCGGCAGGCTGGAGGGAGAAAGAAATGTCCTGAAGGAACAGATCAATTCGGCAAAAGGAAGCGCGACCCACCTGGTCAACCGCAAAAATACCCTTCAGGAGGAGATCGCTGCAAAGGAGAAAGATAAAGAGGCGCTGCTCCGGGAAAAGGGAGAGACCGATACGCAGGTGCAGGAGCTGACCTCGACGGCGGACAGGCTGCGGGCCGATCTGGAAAATATACAGAATAAGATTGAGGAGCTCAACGGGCAGATCGAGGCCGGAAAAAATACCATTATCGGAGAGCTGAACCGGCGCGCCGCCATCAAATCCAAAATGGGCCGCTTCGATACCATGATGGAGCAGGTGAACATCAGAAAGGCCGAGCTGAATTCACGGCTTCTGAGAGCAAAATCCGACGAGGCCGTCAGGGAGGAGAATCTGAAGAAGCTTGAGGAAGCGTTCCGGACCGTCACGGAGGAGCTCCGTGTCATGACAGAGCGTGAAGCCGCCGCTGAGCTGGAGCTGGGCGGCATGCGTGAGAAGCTGGCGGGAAAAGATGCGAAGCTGCGTGAGACGCAGAGCGCTTATCATATGGAACGCTCCAAATTGGAGACCTTGTCCGGCCTGACAGAGCGCTACGAAGGATACGGCGGCAGCGTGAAGAAGGTCATGGAGCAAAAGGAAAAGGTCAAGGGTATTATCGGCGTCGTGGCGGATATCATCAAGGTCGAGAAAAAGTACGAGACCGCCATTGAGACGGCTCTTGGCGGCAACATACAGAATATCGTCACCGATGATGAGGATACCGCCAAGAAGATGATCCGGTATCTGAAGGAAAATAAGCTGGGCCGCGCGACGTTCCTTCCTCTGACCAGCATCACGAACCCCCAGGAATTTAAGACCCCGGAGGTGCTGAACGAGAAGGGCGCCATAGGCATGGCCGACGAACTGGTGCAGATCGACAGGAAGTACAGCGACGTGGCGAAAGCCATGCTGGGCCGCATCGTGGTGATCGATCACGTGGACAATGCGGTAAAGATCGCGAGAAAGTATGAGTACGGCATCCGTATGGTGACTCTGGAGGGGGAACTGCTGGTGCCGGGAGGAGCCATCAGCGGGGGCGCGTTCAAGAACAGCAGCAACCTCCTGGGACGGCGCCGCGAGATCGAAGAGCTTGAGAAACGTGTCAAACGGCTGCTGGCCGATGTGGATGCGATCGACCGGGAAATTGACGAGACCAAGGCGGACAGGAACAGACTTCGGATGGAGCTGGAGACGTTAAAGGCCGATATCCAGAAAAAGTCTATTGAGCAGAATACCGCCCGCCTGAATATCAGTCAGGCAAGGGAGCGCATGGAGGAGGAAGCGGAGGGAGCCGCATCTCTGAAGCTGGAGGAGAAGGAAATTGAAGAGCAGTCTGCCCAGATAAGGAGCGACAAGGAGGCTATCCGGAAGGAACTGACTGACAGTGAAGCCCTGGAGAAGACTACACAGGAGCTGATCGTAAAGCAGCAGCAGGAGATGGAGGAGCAGCGGAAATCGGAAGCAGAGGCTGCCGCACAGGTGTCGGAGTGGGACATGAAGGTGGAGACCATGCGCCAGGCGCAGGGCTTTAAACAGGCCAATGTGGATCGGATCGCGGGAGAGCTCCAGAGGTCAGGCGCCGAGCTGAAGGAGATCCTGGATGCCCTGGAAGAGAACAGCCGCGAGGTGGAGCGCAAGCAGCAGAACATCATCGAGATAGAGAAGACGATCGCCTCCTCATATGACGTTCAGAACGAATCGGAAGGCCGGCTGAAGGAGACTGTGACCCGCAAGGAAGAGTTGTCGGAAAAGCAGAAGACCTTCTTTCAGAGACGTGAGGAGCTGGCGGAGCATATGTCAGCGCTGGACAAGGAAGTCTACCGCCTGAATTCGCAGAAGGAGCGTCTTGAGGAATCGCTGGAGAGCCAGATCAATTACATGTGGGACGAATATGAGATCACCCTGAGCGATGCGGCATCCATGCGGGACGAAAATATGACAGATCTGTCGGAGATGAAGCGCAGTATCAACTCCCTGAAGGATCAGATCAAAAAGCTGGGCGATGTGAATGTGAACGCCATCGAGGACTATAAGAATCTGATGGAACGCTTCCATTTCCTGAAGGCTCAGCACGACGATCTGGTGGAGGCGGAGAAGACGCTTGAGGGAATTATACTGGAGCTGGATACCGCCATGAGAAAGCAGTTCGCGGAGAAGTTCGCAGAGATCGACCGGGAGTTCGACAAGGTGTTCAGGGAACTGTTCGGCGGCGGAAAGGGCACCTTGGAGCTGATGGAGGATGAGGATATTCTTGAGGCCGGCATCCGCATCATCGCACAGCCGCCCGGAAAGAAGCTGCAGAATATGATGCAGCTCTCCGGCGGCGAAAAGGCGCTGACTGCCATCTGTCTGCTGTTCGCCATTCAGAATCTGAAGCCGTCGCCGTTCTGCCTTCTGGACGAGATCGAGGCGGCGCTGGACGATTCCAACGTAGGCCGTTTTGCAAAATATCTGCATAAGCTGACGAAGAATACACAGTTTATTGTTATCACCCACAGAAGAGGTACTATGGAACAGGTGGATCGGCTGTATGGAATCACCATGCAGGAGAAGGGTGTATCCACTCTGGTGAGCGTAAATCTGATCGACAAGGAATTGGACGACTAGGAGGTCTCGTTAAGTCATGAGTGATGAAAAAAATGCAGAGAAAAAAGGGTTTTTCGCCAGATTGCGCAACGGGCTCACAAAGACGAGGAACAATATTGTACATGGCATGGATTCCGTGTTCAGCGGATCTTCGGCGATTGACGAAGATTTTTACGAGGAGCTGGAGGAGATCCTGATCATGGGAGATATCGGTGTCAATGCCACCGCCGATATCATCGGGAGACTGAAGACCCAGGTGAAGGAGCAGCGCATCAGAGAGCCCCAGGCGTGCAAACAGCTCCTGATAGAAGGGATCAAGGAGCAGATGCGGGTGGACGAGACCGCTTACGACTTTGAGAACAGGCAGTCCGTCATCATGCTGATCGGCGTGAACGGTGTGGGAAAGACCACATCTGTAGGCAAGCTGGCCGGCAAGCTGAAGAGCAGCGGCAGAAAGGTCCTGATCGCAGCGGCCGATACCTTTCGGGCGGCGGCGGGGGAACAGCTGGCAGAGTGGGCGAGACGTGCCGATGTCCCCATGATCGGCGGAAACGAGGGCGCAGACCCCGCCAGCGTAGTATTTGACGCGGTGAGCGCTGCAAAGGCGCGGGGCGTTGACGTGCTGTTGATCGACACGGCGGGCAGACTGCACAATAAGAAAAATTTAATGGAAGAGCTCCGAAAAATGAACCGTATCATTGACAGGGAATTTCCGGACGCACACAGAGAGAATCTGATCGTGCTGGACGGCACCACAGGGCAGAATGCGCTGGTGCAGGCGAGAGAATTCGGCGAGGTCGCCGAGCTTACGGGCATTGTGCTGACGAAGCTGGACGGCACCGCAAAGGGCGGCATCGCCGTAGCAATCCAATCGGAGCTTAAGGTGCCGGTGAAATATATCGGTGTGGGAGAGACCATAGAGGATCTGCAGAAATTTGACTCCGACGAATTCGTGAACGCGCTGTTCGATATCGCTCCCGAAAGCGGTTCCGGGACGGCGCAACCCTGCGGGGAATAAAAACATAAGAAAGGTGTGAGGGATAAATGGAAGGACAGATGCTTACCCTGGAAAAATTTGAGGAGGCCTGTGAGGTCGTAAAGCGTGTGACGCTGGAGACAAAGCTGGTATTCAGCGACTATTTCAGCGCCATGACGGGCAACAAGGTCTATCTGAAGCCGGAAAACATGCAGTTCACGGGGGCATACAAAGTGAGGGGCGCATATTACAAGATGAGCACCCTGTCCGAGGAGGAGCGGGCAAAGGGGCTGATCACGGCGTCTGCCGGCAATCATGCCCAGGGCGTTGCCTACGCCGCAAAGTGTTACGGCGCAAAGGCGACGATCGTGATGCCGACGACCACGCCTCTGATGAAGGTGAACAGGACCAAGAGTTACGGCGCGGAGGTGGTGCTCTTCGGCGATGTGTATGACGAGGCGTGCGCAAGGGCATACGAGCTGGCGGAAGAACACGGCTATACGTTTATTCATCCCTTTGACGACCTGACCGTTGCCACCGGCCAGGGGACCATAGCCATGGAGATCGTCAAGGAGCTTCCTCTGGTGGACTATATTCTGGTCCCTATCGGCGGAGGCGGACTGGCCACGGGCGTATCCGTGCTGGCCAAGCTCCTGAATCCCAAGATTCAGGTCATCGGCGTGGAGCCGGCGGGAGCGAACTGTATGCAGGAATCCCTGAAGGCCGGCAGTGTGACCACTCTGCCGGAGGTGAATACCATTGCCGACGGCACGGCGGTGAAGACGCCCGGCGAAAAGCTTTTTCCCTATCTCCAGAAAAATCTGGATGACATTATCACCGTGAACGATGAGGAGCTCGTTGTGACGTTCCTGGATATGGTGGAGAATCACAAGATGGTCGCGGAGAATTCGGGACTTCTGACGGTCGCGGCGCTTCGCCATCTTGACGTGAAGGATAAAAAGATAGTGTCAATTATCAGCGGAGGAAATATGGACGTGATCACCATGTCCTCGGTGGTGCAGCAGGGGCTGATCATGCGGGACAGGATCTTTACCGTTTCCGTTCTGCTTCCCGACAAGCCCGGCGAACTGTACAGAGTATCCGGAATCATTGCGGATGTGAATGGCAATGTGATCAAGCTGGAGCACAATCAGTTCGTGTCCATCAACCGGAATGCTGCGGTAGAATTGCGCATTACACTGGAGACCTTCGGCACGGAGCACAAGCAGCAGATCATGGACGCTCTGGAGAAGGGCGGTTACAAGCCAAAGCAGGTGCGCACGGTCATCTGATGAGGAGTTCCGTCGGAAAAATAAAATAGTTCCCACAAAAATCCGCATAATATACTGTGCGGATTTTTTGTGGGAAAGGAAAAGTTAAATGATGACGGAACGATTTACAGGGAACTCAGAACAGGAGAAGGAGATCCGTTACGAAGCCCGAAAGACGCTCAGGCGCAGAGTGTGGGACTATATTGCCATCACGGCGGCATCGCTGATCTATGCGGCGGCGGTGGGACTGTTCCTGGATCCGAATTCGCTGGCTCCCGGCGGCGTCACCGGCATTTCCGTCATACTGAACCGCGTCACCGGACTGCAGACAGGCACCTGGATGCTGCTCATCAATATTCCCATTCTGGCCGTGGGGACCTGGAAATACGGCTTAAGATTCATCCTGTCGACAATGTACAGCACCGCTCTGACCTCCTATTTTACCAACCGGATGACTTCCCTCGGCGCCGTGACCCATGATCCGCTGCTGGCGGCCCTGGCGGGCGGCGCCATGATTGCAGTCGCACTGGGAATGGTGTTCAAAGCGGGGGCGACCACCGGCGGCACGGATATTATCATCAAGCTGCTGCGCCTGAGATTTCCCCATTTAAGGACGGGCTCTCTGTTCCTGATCACGGACGCGCTGATCGTGGCATGCTCGGCGCTGGTCTTTCGGGATATCGACATCGCACTGTACGCCGGTCTGGTAGTGGTGGTGAATTCCCTGCTGCTGGATCTGGTGCTCTATGGCCGGGACGGCGCAAAGCTTCTGTTCATCATCAGCGAGCATCCCGAAAAGATCGTGGACCGGCTGCTGGACGAGCTTGATGTGGGCGTCACCTATCTGTCGGGAAGGGGCGCATACAGCGGCAGAGAAAAGCGGGTGATCATGTGCGTGATCAAAAAACAGCATGCTTACAAGGCGGAGGAGATCGTCCGTCAGGAGGAACCGCGGGCCTTTACCATTGTGACCGGTGCCACGGAGATATTCGGCGAGGGGTACAAGAGCATCTTCAGCGAGAGAATGTAATAAACTGAGAGCAGGGTAAGTGTAAAGAAAAAATACTTGACACGCACCCTGCCATGCAGTATTATATTCAAGGTGCCGGTGTGAAGGATACCTGACGGCACCAAAAGAGAAGAATATGGATAAGATATATGAACAGACAATGCTCTTTGATTTTTACGGAGAGCTGTTGACGGAGCATCAGCGCTGTATTTATGTGGATGCCGTCCAGAACGATATGTCCCTGGGCGAGATCGCCGAAGAACATGGGATTACCCGGCAGGGCGTACATGATCTTATCAGGCGCTGCGATAAGATCTTGCAGGATTATGAGAGCAAGCTCCATCTGGTGGAACGCTTTGCCAGAGCAAAGGAGACGGTGGGAGAGATCGGGAGGCTTACGTCTCCGGAGGCCGGACAGGACGATGTGCAGGAAAGGCTCCGAAGGATCAGGGATCTGTCCCGTGAGCTTTTAGAGGAGCTGTGAGGAGTGTCAGGTGGCATTTGAGAGCTTAACGGAAAAACTTCAGAATGTGTTCAAGAATCTGAGAAGCAAAGGCCGTCTGACCCAGGAGGATGTCAAGACAGCCCTGAAGGAAGTCAAGATGGCGCTTCTCGAAGCGGATGTGAATTTTCGTGTGGTGAAACAGTTCATTCATGCGGTGGAGGAGAGGGCCGTCGGTCAGGATGTGATGAACGGCCTGAATCCCGGACAGACGGTGATCAAGATCGTCAACGAGGAAATGATCGAGCTGATGGGCAGTGAGACCACAGAGATCGCCATGCAGCCCGGCAAGGCCGTCACGGTGATCATGATGGCAGGCCTTCAGGGCGCAGGTAAGACCACCGCCACAGCCAAGATCGCGGGAAAGCTGAAGACCAAAGGCAAAAAATCCCTGCTGGTCGCCTGCGACATCTACAGGCCCGCCGCCGTGGAGCAGCTTAAGATCAACGGCAAAAAGCAGGAGGTGGACGTGTTCTCCCTGGGAACGGACCACAGCCCCGCGGAGATTGCAGGGGAAGCCATTGCGTATGCGGAGAAGAACGGACACAATGTGGTGATCCTGGATACAGCCGGCCGTCTTCATATCGATGAAGAAATGATGGGAGAGCTGCAGGAGATCAAGGAGAAGGTATCCGTGCACCAGACGCTTCTGGTGGTGGATGCCATGACCGGACAGGATGCCGTGAACGTTGCAAAGGAATTCGACGAGAAGGTAGGCATCGACGGGGTCGTCCTCACCAAGCTGGACGGCGATACAAGAGGCGGTGCCGCCCTCTCGATCAAGGCGGTCACGGGAAAGCCCATACTTTTTGTGGGCATGGGGGAAAAGCTCTCCGATATGGAGCAGTTCTACCCGGACAGAATGGCGAACCGTATTCTGGGCATGGGCGATGTGCTCACGCTCATCGAAAAGGCCCAGGAGAACATCGACATAGACGAAGACAAGGGCCGCGAGATGGCGGGGCGCATGAAAAAGGGAAAGTTCGACTTTGAGGACTATCTTGAGAGCATGAAGCAGATGCGCAACATGGGCGGACTCTCCGGCATTCTCGGAATGCTGCCCGGAATGGGCATAAAGGGAGCGGACCTTGAATCCAGGCTGGACGAAGGACAGCTGAAGCGGATGGAAGCCGTCGTGCTGTCCATGACAAAGGAAGAACGCAGAAATCCCAAGCTGCTGAATCCGCAGAGAAAACACCGGATCGCAAGGGGCGCCGGCGTGGATATCGCTGTGGTCAACCGCTTTATCAAACAGTTCGAGCAGAGTCAGAAGATAATGAAGCAGTTCGGCGGCGGAGGAAAGCACGGCCGCGGAATGTTCGGCGGCCTTCCCGGCATGGGAGGCAGATTCCCCTTCTGACAAGACCTTTCGGTGAACAGGGAGTGCGGCGCAGGAGCCGTGGATCCTTTTTCATAAACTATAACATTAAGAGCCGCAAATGCGGCGGAAAGAGGTAAAAAATGGCAGTAAAGATCAGATTGAAAAGAATGGGACAGAAGAAGGCTCCTTTTTATAGAATCATCGTGGCTGATTCCCGTTCTCCCAGAGACGGCAGATTTATCGAAGAGATCGGTACCTACGATCCCAGCACCGATCCCAGCACCTTCAAGATCAATGAAGAGTTGGCAAAGAAGTGGCTTGCGAACGGCGCTCAGCCTACAGAGGTAGTCGGCAAGCTCTTTAAGGCAGCCGGCATTGCAAAATAGTTTCTGATTCTCAGGAGGTGTGGCCTATGAAAGAATTGGTGGAAGTAGTTGCGAAAGCGCTTGTGGACAACCCCGATGAGGTGTTGGTGACCGAGAGGACTGAGGGCAGGAACACAATTATCGAGCTGCATGTGGCTGCGTCCGATATGGGCAAGGTCATCGGAAAGCAGGGCAGGATCGCCAAGGCGATCCGCGCCGTGGTCAAAGCGGCTTCGACCAAAGACAACAAGAGAGTAGATGTTGAGATCGTATAGCACATAAAAGGAGGAACATTCCCTGTTCCTCCTTATGTGTTTTAGCGTATTTTGAGCGGAATGAGGAAGATATGGAAAAATTTTTTCAGGTGGGCATCATTACGTCAACGCACGGGCTGGGCGGTGAGGTAAAGGTCTTTCCCACTACCGACGATCCCAAGCGCTTCAGAAGGCTGAAGGAGGTCCTGCTGGATACGGGAAGGGAAAGAATGCCTCTGGAGATCCAGGGCGTCAAATTTTTCAAACAATTTGTGATCCTGAAATTTAAGGGGCTGGACAGCATAAACGATGTGGAGCGGTATCGGAAATGCTCCCTGTTTGTGGCCCGCGAAAATGCCGTCCGCCTGGAACGCGACGAATATTTTATCGCAGATCTGGAGGGACTTCAGGTCCGCGATGAGGACGGTACGCCCATCGGCGTGCTGAAAAGCGTCATGGAGACCGGGGCGAACGATGTGTATGTGATCGATCTGTCGGACGGCAGGGAGCTGCTGCTTCCTGCCATCAAGCAGTGCGTTCTGGAGGTGGACGTGGAGAAGGGATTTATCAGGATCCTCATATTGAAAGGATTGTTGGACGAACCGTGATGAAATTTCATGTATTGACCCTGTTCCCGGAGATGATCGAGAGAGGACTCATGTCCGGCATCATCGGCAGGGCGGCGGAGAACAAAATCATATCTCTGGACACGGTGAACATCCGCGATTACACGCTGGAGAAGCACGGTAAGGTGGATGATTACCCTTACGGTGGAGGGGCAGGGATGCTGCTGCAGGCCCAGCCTGTTTACGATGCCTGCAGAGCGGTCTCCGGGGACAGAAAAGTGCGCACGGTGTACGTGACGCCCCAGGGCCGTCCGTTCGACCAGAGGCTGGCAAGAGAGCTTGCGGGGGAGGAGGAGCTGATCCTGCTCTGCGGTCACTATGAGGGCATTGACGAGCGTGTGCTGGAGGAAGTGGTCACAGACTATGTGTCCATCGGGGATTATATCCTTACCGGCGGCGAGCTGGCGGCCATGGTCATCATAGATGCCGTGGCAAGACTGATACCCGGCGTGCTGGGGAACGGGTCTTCCGCACAGGAGGAGAGCTTTCACAACGATCTGCTGGAGTATCCCCAGTACACACGGCCAAGGGTCTGGCGGGACAAGACGGTGCCGTCTGTGCTCCTGACGGGAAATCATGCGGAGGTGACAAGGTGGCGGCTGGAACGGTCCGTGGAGAGGACCATGTGCGCAAGACCGGATCTCTATGAAAAATACAGCCAAAAGCAATGTCTGATCCGGCGGCTGTCCAGGGACAAGCGGAATAATATCCATCTGATGGAATCCCTTTCCGCGGGATCGGGAGAGATCCTATATGCTTCGGGGGAGGACGCGGCGGTCTGCGACCGGGATCACGGGGTGTGTATGGTGAAGGCCTCCTCGCCGGAGGCCGGTCTCCGGCTTTTGGAGGAATGTCCTAAGGATGCCCGGTGGTATTTTGTCAGCCGGGATCTCGCGGAGCGTTCGCTCCGGGAGAAAGGCTTTGCCGCGATCTGTGAATGCAGTCAATTCCTGTATACCCGGCGGGAGCCGTTGCCGGTGAGACATAAGGATATCCGCAGGCTGGGCCCTGAGAATCTGGAATATATCTGCAGCCGGTATCCGTCAATAAGCCCTGCGTACGGGAAGGACAGACTGCTGGCCGGGGCGCTGTACGGTGCTTTTGCGGAGCAGCAGCTGGTGGGCTTCGCCGGAGTGCACAGTGTGGGGAGCGTGGGAATGCTCTATGTGGAGGAGGCATACCGGGGGAGAGGGCTCGCCGCCTCTCTGGAGGCTTACTGTATCGACCGTGTCCTGGAGAGCGGCCGTGTCCCCTACGTGCATGTGCCGGAGAGCGATCCGGCTGCCGCGCACATTCAGGAAAAGCTGGGACTGTACCGGGCAGGGGACCGATTTTGCTGGATGGAGAGGCAGTCAGAGACTTCCTGAGTCGGTTTCGGGCAGGACCGCTTGACAGCGAACGATAATTTGATATATTATAATTATAAAGACGATATACAGACGACAGCGGAGCTCTTGCATTGCGGCACGGGTCCCGTGCGGAAAGGGAAGGTGGTCAGGGATGAGGAAACGGAAAATTATCCTGTCGGCGGGAGTGCTCCTGATACTGGTGGCAGCGGGAATCCTTCTGTATCGGCTGCCGGCCATGCGCCGGACGGATGCACCGGAATCGAAGAGTGTATATAAGGTACTGCCTGGCGACCCGGAATGGGAGCAGCTCGGCAGCGTCGAGGACAAGATCCGCGCATGTTCTGTCGATGAGGATATCCTGCGCAGCCTGACCGATGAGGAGCTGGTGCAGGCCGTTCTGGACTATCCGTTCCTGATCGACCTCTTTGCGGCGGACGATTCCGAGGTCGCCGTGCAGTCTCTGCGCCGGAATTCGGATGCATTTCAGGAGCTTTTGTTCCGGGAAAATGCCAAGGAAATCCTGCTGGAGTGGGTCAGGACAAGAAAGGCAGACAGCGAGCGTCCGATTTCCGCGAAAGATGAAATACAGCGGGACGAGGTGACGATCCTTCTCATGTACACGGATGAGCTGAAGCAGGCGCTCACGGAGGAGGATATGCAGACTCTTTCCGGCTTTTCCTCTCTTGTCGCCGGACGGTAGGACGACCGGACATCTGCGGATCCTGTGAAGCCCTTCTGACAGACCGTTGAGCACGTCGGTACTTAGCGAGGTCCTTATCGGGCTTAGCTATGATACGTGCGGAATCGAGCGGAAGCGTGTCTGTCGGAAGGGCTTCGGCATTTTCGGGCTGCATACAGTAAGGACCGATTGATATGAAAGTGAAGAGCAATGGAATCAGCGTATGCAGGATTTCGCACAAGTATACAAAAATACGGGTGGAAAAGATGAAAAAGAAACCGAGACAAAAATGGATGCTGTTGATGCTTGCGCTGATGATTTGCGGGATGCTGGCAGGGTGCGGCTCGGATGGCGGTGAAGACAACAGGAATCGAGATTTAAAGACCGAGGAAGAAGATGGAGGAGCGGAAGACAGAGAAGACAAGGAAGAAGCGGACGAAGACGGCGACAGGCCGAAGGTAACTTTTAAGAACGCCGCATCATGGGGTTACAGCGGCAGCAATATCTGGCTTTTTAAGGACGGCGCGGTGGTCATCTGCGCAGATGAGGGCGAGACGCCAAAGGGAGAAATGCTGGAAGAAATCCCCAAGGATGCGGTAAGGAGCGTATATGTGGCGAAGGGTGTTGCCTCAATAGATAAGGATCTGTTCACAGAGTGCAGCAATCTGGTCAGCGTGGAGATGGAGGACGTGACGGAGATAGCCGATAACGCATTTATGAGATGCAGAAGCCTGACGAGCTTGGAGCTGCCGAACGAGACGCGGATAGCATCTAACGCATTTGACGGCTGCCCCTATCGAAGGATTGAAAAAAACGAAAGAAAATGATGGAATAAAAAGCGATAAAGCATTGCCGCCGGATCATCCGGAACGCTCTTTATTATACTAGACATTGTGTTTGGTTCATATATCGGCTGCGACAGATATACTTTGAAAAGGAGAAAAGGACTCTCCACATTTTGCGGACAATCAGCCGCAGGAGCGGGACATGGACGGAGGGAACGCCCAAGTTGGCTCAGATTTGTTGAAAACACTTGCATTTCACGCCGCCGTATGGTAAAATCTGAGTGTTGCGAAAACGAGATGGTCCTCTGTTACGCAGGCGAACTCATTTTGAGGCGCCCATGAAAGTATTAAGAACATCCAATTTTGAATAAGGAGGCTCATTATGAGTGATGTGATCAGAGAGATCGAAGCCGGACAGCTCAAGGAAAAGGTCGACGATTTTTCGGTGGGCGATACCGTAAAGGTATACGGCAAGATCAAGGAGGGCAACCGGGAGAGAATCCAGGTCTTTGAGGGTGTCGTGTTAAAGCGCCAGGGCGGAAGCAACCGGGAGACCTTCACCGTGAGAAAGACTTCGAACGGTATCGGCGTGGAAAAGACATGGCCCTTGCATTCCCCTAATGTGGAGAAGATCGAGGTAGTCAGAAGAGGTAAGGTAAGACGTGCAAAGCTGAACTACTTAAGAGATCGCGTGGGTAAGAAGGCAAAGGTAAAAGAGCTTGTAAAATAAGCGGTCATAAGAGGCTGGTGCAAAAGTAGGATGAAAGATCTTTCTACCGGAGCAGCAGCCTTTTTACTGCCTGTATACTGACAATAAATCTGTTTTCATCTCTCTGAATTTATGATATACTCGTATGGAGCATTATGATATACTCATATGGAGCAGAGGAATATATCCGGCAGGTCCCGGAGGAAAACGATTCATGGCAAAAATTATAGGTCTGAGCTTCTATAAAAAAAAGAAAACGATCAGCTCTGCAGTCCTGCGGGAGATCTTCAGCTGGGTCTTTGGAATTTTGACGGCCATTTTTATTGCCGCTGTCTTGGACTATTATCTGGGAATGACCACCAATGTAGTGGGAGTGTCCATGGAGCCCACCCTGTACAATGGCCAGCAGATATTTATCGACCGGTTCCTGTATATTCTGTCCTCACCGCACAGAGGCGATGTGGTGGTCTTTCTGCCGAACGGCAATGAAAACGCGCATTATTATGTCAAGAGGGTGATAGCAGTGCCGGGAGACAGCGTTGTGGTGCAGAACGGCGCCTTGTATGTGAACGGGCTGGAGAGCGAGTGGGTCACGGAAAAACTCACGGATCCCGGCATTGCATCCAACGAGATCACGTTGAACAGCGGAGAGTTCTTCTGTATCGGCGACAATCCGGGGAACAGTGAGGACAGCCGTTCTGCCAACATCGGGCCGGTGCAGGAGAAGGATATTGTAGGAAAGGTATGGTTCTGTGCCGTTTGTGAACAGCGCGGTATGGGATTTGTGAAGTGATATGGATAGATCGGATACAAGATACCATTGGTATCCCGGACATATGACGAAAGCAGTCCGGATGATGCAGGAAAACATAAAGCTGATAGACCTTCTGATCGAGCTGGTGGATGCCAGGATCCCCATAAGCAGCCGGAACCCGGATATCGACCGGCTGGGCGAGGGCAGATCGAGGATCATACTGCTGAACAAATCCGACCTGGCCGATCCGGTCTGCAACAAGCAATGGATCGATTTTTTTCAGGAGAAGGGCATTCCTGTGCTTGAAGTCAATTCCAGGACGGGTGCGGGGGTCAGAGCGATCAACGGTCTTGTGCAGGTGGCCTGCAGAGAGAAGATAGAGCGCGACAGGAAACGCGGCATTGTGAACAGACCTGTCCGGGCCATGGTGGTTGGCATTCCCAATGTGGGAAAATCTACTTTTATCAATTCCTTTGCCGGGAAGGCCTGCACCAAGACGGGCAACAGGCCCGGAGTCACAAAGGGAAAACAGTGGATCCGGTTGAATAAGGACCTGGAGCTTTTAGATACGCCCGGTATCCTATGGCCGAAATTTGAGGATCCGCAGGTGGGGATGCGGCTGGCATTTATCGGCTCCATGAACGATGAGATCATTCTGTTGGAGGAGCTGGCCTGCGATCTGCTGGAGGTCATTCAGGAGCTTTATCCCGATGCCCTGGAGAAGCGTTACGGAGCAGAGCCGGGAACGGCGCCGGAGGCGGTCCTGGAGCACATCGCCCGCAGCAGGGGATGCCTCACAAAGGGGGAAGGGCTGGACAGGAAGAAGGCAGCCGGCATCCTGCTGGATGATTTCAGGAGCGGCCGCCTTGGAAGAATGACATTGGAGAGACGACCGGTCGGTCGAGCATAGCTGTCTTATACATGGAAGGGTACGGTTCGTGATATGAAAAAAGTGATGAAAGAAATGATAAGTACATTATTGTATTTGTTGGGCGTGTTGCTTCTCACGTACCTTGTCATTACCTTTGTAGGACAGAGAACGGAGGTGGAGGGAGCCTCCATGGAGACTACGCTCTACGACGGAGACAATCTTATTGTGGATAAGATCACATACCGTTTCCGGGATCCGCAGCGGTTCGATATTATTGTATTTCCCTTCCGGCATAAGGAGGATACGTACTATATCAAGCGTATTATCGGACTGCCCGGAGAAAAGGTCCAGATCGATGAACTGGGAAATATTTACATCGACGGCGAGGTGCTGCGTGAAGGGTACGGAAGAGAGGTGATCAAGGCGGAAAATGTGGGAATCGCTTCGGAGCCGATCGTGCTGGGCGAGGATGAGTACTTTGTAATGGGAGACAACCGAAACAACAGTACGGACAGCCGCACGGAGATCGTCGGCAACATACATCGAAAGGATATTATTGGGCGGGCCTGGATGCGCATCTGGCCTCTGTCGCGTTTCGGTATCCTGCGGCACCGGTAGGAAGAGCAGATTTTTTCTGAGAAATGGGAGATACGGTATGGGAAACAGAGAAAGCATGAGGGAGATACGAGAGAAATTTCAGGCAGCTCGTGAGGATGAGCTGCCTGAATTCATAGATATGTACGGGACGGATGAAAGAGCGGGAGTACGGCAGCTGGCGGAGAGCGCGAAAAAGCGTCTGGCGGCCCTGGAACGGGAGAAGGCGCGCATTGAAAGCCTGCGGGTCTATGAGGAACAATACGGCGAGTGCGAGTATATCTGCGGCGTAGATGAGGCGGGGAGGGGACCGCTGGCCGGCCCCGTGGTGGCCGGCGCTGTGATCCTGCCAAAGGGATGCCGTATATTGTATATAAATGATTCCAAGCAGTTGTCCGAAAATAAGAGAGAGGAGCTGTATCAGGTGATCATGGAGCAGGCGCTGGCCTGCGCGGTGGGTTATGGCACGCCGGAGCGCATCGATGAGATCAACATTCTTCAGGCCACCTATGAGGCCATGAGGGAGGCGGTCGGCAAACTGGTTCCGGCGCCGGATATCCTGCTGAACGACGCAGTGACCATTCCGGGCGTTGCCGTTCCCCAGGTGCCTATCATCAAGGGCGATGCCAAAAGCATTACGATCGGTGCCGCCAGCATCATCGCAAAGGTCACCAGGGACCGGTTGATGAAGGAGTATGACAGAGTCTTTCCCGAATATGGTTTTGCCTCCAACAAAGGCTACGGGAGCGCTGCCCATATTCAGGCCTTGAAAAAATACGGTCCGACGCCTATACACCGCAGGAGCTTCATCGGAAATTTCATATAAGAAGGAATGAGCCGCACGGCGGCAGAATGTGAGGTTATATGAGACTGTCACAACTTTTCGGAGACAGGCGTATCGAGGACAATACAAGGGGAGTCAGACAAAGCCCGTCTGCCACAGCCGATATAAACAGACAGATCCGGTCGTTGGTGCCGGGTCAGACGATTCATGGGGAGGTCCTGTCCCGGAACGGCAGCGACGTTCAGATCAGGCTGTCGGAGGATATGGTCCTGCAGGCAAAGGTGGACCGGAACATGAATCTGGAGGTGGGCAAGAACATGACCTTCGAGGTCAGAAACAACGGAAGCTCACTGACATTGAGCCCTCTGTTCGAAAATGTTTCCTCAGACATCAATGTGATGAAGGCACTTGATATGGCAGGACTTCCCGTAAACGAGACATCTGTTGCCATGACCGGACAGATGATGGAGGCGGGACTTCCCGTAGACCGCAATACGCTCCAGCAGGTGTTTCGTGAGATCAACGCATTTCCGCAGGCGGAAGTGACCGATGTGGTCAATCTTCACAAGCTGGGGCTGCCGGTCAATCAGGAAAATGTAGATCAGATGATTTCCTATCGCAATCTTACCCATCAGCTGCTGGGAGGAATGGACACCGTACTGCAGGCGCTGCCGGAGGCCATGGAGGGCATGCTGGCGGAGGGGGATCTGCAGGGGCTGTCCGGACTGTATCAGGAATTGTTCGAATTGGTGCAGGAGGGAGCCGGAGAGATCCCCGCAGCGCTGCCGGAGATGCCTTCCGCACCTCTGGAGGCGGAGCCGGAGACTGCGGCCGGGCTGCCGGTCACGTCTGAGGCAGACGGGCTCTCTGCCGGAAATCTTCCGGTGCAGGAGGCGGATATCCGGGTGGGCCAAACTCCCGCGCAGGCAGCGGAAATACTTTTAAATGCCTCAGATGACGGCGGGGAGGCGAAAATTCTGCCGGGGCAGGAACCGTCGCCGGGAACTGCGGACGGACAGATCATATCCGGGACGCAGACGCAGGCGACCGATCTTTCCGCAAATGCCAGGACGGTGATCTCCGGGCAGCTGCTTTCCGTATTGTCCCAGCTTCCGCTGTCTGACGGGGAAGCGGCACAGTTCACGGCACAGCTCCGGCAGTTCGCTCAGGGAGAATTGGGGACGGAGCAGCTTTTTGCACTGGCGGGGAAGCTGATGGCTTCTGCCAGGACGGCGGAGGACGGTGTGCAGACCCTGCACAGGATCTTCTCCGGCAAAGAATTCCGGGAATTGATGTCAGAGCAGCTGAAAGAGCTGTGGACAATAAAGCCGGAGGAGCTGGCGGAGGAGGGAAAGGTCGACGATCTGTATCGGCGCCTGGACCGGCAGCTCAAGACACTGACACAGGCGCTGGAATCCGGCGGGCAGGCGCAGAGCACCGCCTGCCGGACTGCCGTAGCCATGAGCCAGAACATTGATTTTCTGAACCAGCTCAATCAGATGTACGCCTATATACAGCTTCCGCTGCACCTGCGCGACGGGGAGGCGCATGGCGATCTGTATGTCTATGCCAACAAAAAAAGTCTGGCGGAGAACGAGGGAAAAATCAGTGCCCTGCTGCATCTGGACATGGAGCATTTGGGCCCTGTGGATGTCTATGTCACTCTGGAGCAGAGCAGGGTGAACACCAAATTTTATGTGCGTGATGATGAGATGTTGGATTTTCTGGAAGCGCATATGGATATCCTGACGGAGCGGCTGGCGAAACGGGGATATGACTGCAGCTTCTCCATGATCGCCAGGGAGGAAGGCGCAGAGGAGGAGAACAGCGGTCTGGCACCTATTTTGCGGCAGGAGAAGGGCATGCTGCTGTCACAATATGCCTTTGATGTAAGGACCTGAGCGGAGGAAGGACATGAGCGAGAGCGACAGATCGAAGAAGAATAAAGTGAAACAGGCCATCGCGCTGGAGTACGATCCTTCCGATCAGGCCCCCAAGGTGGTGGCAAGCGGTCGGGGCATCCTGGCGGAAAAAATTATCGAGAAGGCAAAGGAAAGCGATGTCCCCATCCATCGGGACGACAAGCTGGCAGATACCCTTTCCCGGCTGGAGATCGGTGAAATGATCCCGCCGGAATTGTACGAGGTAGTGGCCGAGATCCTGATCTTTGTCGATTCCATGGACAAGATCAAGGGCAAGATGAAGGGATGACGTTTGAACAAAAGAGCATTAGGCGCGGAGAAAGAGAGACTGGCGTCCGAGTACCTTGAGCGGCAGGGGATGCGGATCGTGGAAAGAAATTACAGGAGCAGTGCCGGCGAGATAGACCTGATCGGATATCACAGGGGATATCTTGTGTTCGTAGAGGTGAAGTACCGGTCCGGTACCGGAGCGGGCAGTGCGGCGGAGGCCGTGGATCACAAAAAGCAGCGCAGGATCTGCCAGGCGGCGGATCGCTACCGGTACAGTCACGGAATAAACGAGAATGTCGGAATCCGCTACGACGTGGTCGCCATTCAGGGGGAGAGCATCCAATGGATCCCAAATGCCTTCCCGCATGTGTACAGGTAAGTGGAACGGAGGAAATATGTATCGGATCGAGCGCGCACCGAGAGCTTCGGGCGAAGTGATAAGACAGAACAGTGTCCGGCTTGCTTCGGGGGAGGAGCTGGAATATCTGACCTTTCCCATGCTGGAGAGGACGGGCGTGGTCCGTCATCTGATCACCACAAGACTGGGTGGCGTCAGCACGGACGAGTTTGCGTCCATGAATCTTGGGTTCAACAGGGGCGACAGAAAGGAAGCCGTGGATGAAAATTATCGGCGCATTGCCGGCGTTCTGGGCTGCAGTCCGGAGGATATGACGGCGTCCCAGCAGACGCATACCACGAATATCCGCCGTGTGACAGGGGACGATAAAGGAAAGGGCATTGTCAGATCCCAGGACTATCGGGATGTGGACGGTCTTATGACAGACGAGCCGGGCATTGCCCTGGTGACCTACTATGCAGACTGTGTGCCGCTGCTGTTCGTGGACTGCGCCGACAGAGCGATCGGTCTCGCCCATTCCGGCTGGCGGGGGACCCTGGGGCGGATGGGGCAGTGCATGGTCAGTGAGATGAGGAAAGCCTTTGGGACCGATCCCGCAGAGCTGTATGCAGCCGTCGGCCCCTCTATCTGCCAGGAATGCTACGAGGTGAGCGAGGATGTCGCGGAGCGGTTCGTGACATTGGAGAAGGAGTCGGAGCCGATCCGGCGGGAGGCATTGGAAAGGGGCATATACCGCCGCGGTCTTTCCGAGGGGCTCCCGAAGCTGATAGAACCGGGGAGGCAGCCGGGCAAATATCAGCTGGATCTGTGGCTGGCCAATCTGGTGATCCTGAGACAGGCGGGCATCCCAATGGAGAGGATCTCCGTTACGGATATCTGCACCTGCCACAACAGCAAGTACCTCTTCTCGCACCGTGCCAGCGGCGGAAGAAGGGGAAATCTGGCAGCATTCCTGATGCTGGACTGAAATATCGAAACGGTAAAGGGCTATGGGAGAGAGAAAGTATGGCGAATATACTGGTCTGTGATGACGACAGGGAAATTGTGGATGCGATTGAGACTTATTTAAAGCAGGACGGATATCATATCTTTAAGGCGTATGACGGAGAGCAGGCCATTGAGCTGCTGAAGAGAGAGGAGATCCATCTTCTGATCATGGATATCATGATGCCAAGACTGGACGGTATCCGCGCCACCTTAAAGATCCGGGAGTACAGCAGCATTCCCATCATTATGCTCAGCGCGAAATCCGAGGACACCGACAAGATCCTGGGGCTGAACATCGGCGCGGACGACTATATTACCAAGCCGTTCAATCCTCTGGAGCTGGCGGCCAGAGTAAAGTCCAATCTGCGGAGATATACCTCTCTTGGCAGTCTGAGCATGGAGAATAAATCCGTCTATCAGGTGGGCGGACTTGTGATAAACGACGAGACGAAGCAGGTGACGGTGGACGATGAGCCGGTGAAGCTGACGCCGATCGAATACAATATTTTATTGTTACTCGTAAAAAATCAGGGGAGGGTCTTTTCCATCGATCAGATATACGAGAGCATCTGGAACGAGGATGCCATCGGCGCGGACAACACGGTCGCCGTACACATCCGTCATATACGTGAAAAAATTGAGATCAATCCCAAGGAGCCCAGATATCTCAAGGTGGTATGGGGCGTTGGATATAAGGTGGACAGGCAGTAAAGCGCCACGGAAAATGTGAGGTAAGATGAACAGGTCAACGATAAGGAGAATGTTAATCGGTCTGCTCCAGCATCTGGTGGCTGCGGCAATCATGGCGGCAGTGGCAGGTCTTTTGCTGAACTCTTATATTGCCGTGAAGTCTATAGACGGGACACAGGTGTATCGTATTTTCCCGATAGAGGCCGGCCAGGATTTTGAGGAATCGGATATTTTTAACGATCTGCTCCACAGCGCTGTCTCCGATATTGTTCAGCTGGCCGTGATCAAGGGGCAGCTGGAGACGGACGGCAAATTGGATCCCTCAAAGTCCGTTGACGTAACTGCCTATGCCGTTCAGATCGGGACGGACCAGGGGTGTGCCGTGACGGCTCAGTACGAGCTGGACAACCTGATAAAATGGGGAAAGCACGGCGTCGAATACGTACAGCGCACTATGAGCATTTCCGATTTTGTCAATTATTTCGGCTATTGTATCTACCCGGAAAATTTTAAGACGGACGAGTACGGTCAGCTGGCCTTCGACGGCTTTTATCGCATCACTTCGGAGCCGGAGGTCGGATACGGACCGGAAGCGGAGGATGTCCCGGAGGAAGGTCCCGCGGAGCAGAGCGATACGGCCGCAGGAAAATCGCAGGAGGAGTTAAGCATCCTGAACGGCATGATGGAGGAATTTACGGAGGAGCAGCTGGAGGATATGGTCTTTTCCTACATTATGGGCGAAGACCTGCATGAGATCGTCCTCAACAGAGAGGAGGACGGCAGACTGATGGTCTCCTTCCCCATGCTGAACTGCCGCTATGACACGCTGGACGGAACCCGTCAGCTTACAGACTGTGTCGACAACTGGGTGGATTATATACGGCTGCAGCAAAATGTGGCGGAGACCGTCGAGAGTCTGACTGAAAATTATGAGCGCTACCGGCTCTGCAACCCGGCCTACAGCGAGGACGGCAGCAACGTAAAGTATATGGTCCGCATATCTACGGATACGGGGATATGCACATATACCAATATGCCCCAGCTGCAGAGCATGAGCGATGACGATGTGACGGAGTACTTCGCCGAGTACGGGCGATATCTGGCATATTATCCGGACAGTCTGGTCTTTATCGGGAACACGCAGATCAGCGAGCAGGAAATGTATGAATATGTGAGGCGTTATGAGTACGGTTATCCGGACAGTACGCACATATGGGTCGGAGTCGACACGGGCTATGGGGTAGAGAACGATGCCTTTTACAATGCGAATCAGATCTACGACAAGATTATTCCCAACGTCAGCCGGATCATTTCTCTGATCGTTCTTCTGTCACTGGTGTGGCTGGGACTGGCGGTACACATGTCTGTGACGGCCGGGACCGCATATACCGACGAGGGAGAAAAAATACGGTATTTGAATCGGTTCGATCATCTCTGGACAGAATTTTTGATCTTGCTGAGCGCCGCACTGCTATATGCCGGATTTCTCGGATATCGGTTGCTCACCGGCATTGCCGCCACCGGTGGAGTAATGCCCACAAAAATGTTGGGGATTCAGCTCACAAGATTCTATCACTATGGGGTATTCAGCCTTTACGGAGTCTATGTCAGCGCCGCGACCTGTCTGATCCTGTACAGTCTGGTAAGGCGGATAAAGGCCTGGAATCTATGGCAGGACAGTTTTATCCACTGGATATATCGGACCCTGAGCAACTCATTGCGTTTTGTCTTCAGGCACCGAAATTCCGTCATCAGCACATTGCTGCCCTATAATCTTTTCCTGTTCGCCAATCTGCTGGGCCTTGTGGCTGCCTACAGGCTGTGGGATCGACGGGTCATTGCCGTCGCCGTGCTGATAGCGCTGATCGTTCTTGACGGTATCGTGGGAATGCTGCTGTTCAAGCGCAGCGCAGAGCAGAACGAGATCGTAGACGGGATCGACAGGATCCGGGGCGGCGAGGTGGATTTTGTGTTGCAGACCGAAAATCTGCACGGTGCAAACAGAGAGCTTGCCGACGCCGTCAACAACATTGGCGAGGGAATCCGCAAAGCCGTTCTCACCAGCATGAAGGACGAGCAGCTCAAGACGGATCTGATCACCAACGTCTCGCACGACATCAAGACCCCGCTGACCTCCATTATCAGTTATGTGGATCTGCTGAAGCGTCTGAAGATCGAAGAGAAGCCCGCAAAAGAATATATTGAGATACTGGACAGTAAGGCCCAGAGATTAAAGCAGTTGACGGACGATCTGGTGGAGGCGTCAAAGATCTCCTCCGGTAATATTGAGCTGAACAGGGAAAAGCTGAATCTGGCGGAGCTGATCAATCAGAGTCTGGGCGAATTTTCGGAAAAGCTGGATGAGATGAAGCTGCAGATCGTCTTCGACGAGGGAGACGGGCCGGCCTACATTTATGCGGACAGCCGCAGGATGTGGCGGGTGATGGAGAACCTGTTCAACAATATCTGCAAATATGCCCTGGAGGGGACCAGAGTCTACATTGATATGAGCCGCTCGGAAGGGAAAATAAAAGTCTCCTTTAAGAATATTTCCAAACAGCAGATGAATATCCGGCCGGATGAACTCACGGAGCGTTTCATACGGGGAGATTCCTCCCGCAGCACAGAGGGGAGCGGCCTTGGATTATCCATTGCAAAGAGCCTGATTCAGGCCCAGGGGGGAAGCTTTGAAATCTTTCTGGACGGAGATCTGTTCAAGACGACCGTGGCTTTCCCGGAGTACACGGAAAAAGCATAGGATGCTGCGTCACTCCTCATCGAATTCCACATCCGTCCGGTTGTTGTAGGCCTCCAGAACGCTGTGGATCTTCTCTGTGGTGGCAAGAATATTGGACATGGATGCGTCGTGGTTCATAAAGTCGATCAGCGAGGCCAGAAATTTACTCATATCCGCCTCGATGAAATAAGGCCGGGTGTAGAGCTCCGGGGGAAGATAGGTGAGATCGGTAGTGACCACCTTGTCAAAATGACCCTGTTCATAGGCCTTGTCAAAAGCGCTCAGCCCGTCCGTGAAGAGGCCGAAGGTACAGCAGATGAAAACGCGCCGGGCGTTCATGGCCTTCAGCTGTCTTGCGGTATCAAGCATGCTTCCGCCGGAAGATATCATATCGTCGATGATGATAATGTCCTTGCCGTCGATATTGTCTCCCAAAAATTCATGCGCAACAATGGGATTCTTTCCGTTGACGATCGTAGAGTAGTCGCGTCGCTTGTAGAACATGCCCGTGTCGACTCCGAGAACGGTGGCAAAATAGATCGCCCGGTCCAGGGCGCCCTCGTCCGGGCTGATGACGATCAGGTGCTCCTTATCCACGATCAGGTCGGATTCCGAGTTCAGCAGAGCCTTGATGAACTGGTACGGCGGTGTAAAATTGTCAAAGCCGTTCAGCGGGATGGAGTTCTGGACCCTGGGATCGTGGGCGTCGAAGGTAATGAAATTGCTGACTCCCATATTTCTGAGTTCTCTCAGAGCATAGGCACAGTCCAGTGACTCTCTGGCATTTCTCTTGTGCTGACGGCCCTCATACAGGAACGGCATGATCACGTTGATGCGGTGGGCCTTGCCGTTGCAGGCGGCGATGACACGCTTTAAGTCCTGATAGTGATCATCCGGCGACATGTGATTCGTGTATCCGTTCATATTGTATGTAATGCTGTGGTTGCACACGTCCACCAGCAGGAACAGATCCTTGCCGCGGATGCTCTCATGGAACTGCGCCTTGCCTTCGCCGCTTCCGAAACGGGGCGTGGAGACGTTCACAAGATAGTTGCTTTCGATATAGCCGTGGAACGCAGGATCGTTCTTCACCTTGTCGTTGTGGACGGTCTTGCGGAAATTGACCAGATAACCGTTGATCCGGCGTGCCATGCGCTCTGCGGAGGGCAGTGCTACGATCTTTAGCGGAGCTACCGGCATTGCATTTTCCAGTTCCTGTAAATTGGGCATGATGATCCTCCATAGTAGATACTGTATTTCCAAATTTATTTTATACATTATGGTAGTGACACGTCAAGAAATTTCTTGTATAGTATAACTGACAGCGGCTTTGCGCACGGCGTGTCAAAGCGATGCGGAGAGAGCGGAGCGCTGTGGGAGAACAGTTCATGCAAAAATCGCACACCGTCAAAAAAGTGACGCCCGGCAGTATAGCCGCGGAATTAGAAATAGAGGCCGGAGACAGGGTCCTGTCCATCGGCGGTCAGCCCATCGAGGATATTTTCGACTATCGTTTCCTGGTGCAGGACAGCTATATCGAAGTGCTGGTGGAAAAGGCTTCCGGGGAACAATGGCTGCTGGAGGTGGACAAGGAGCCCGACGAGGATCTGGGCATAGAGTTCGAGAACGGTCTGATGGATGAATACAGGCACTGCCGCAACAAGTGCGTGTTCTGCTTTATAGATCAGATGCCTCCCGGTATGCGGGATACATTATATTTCAAGGATGACGATTCCCGGCTTTCCTTTCTGCAGGGCAACTATGTCACGCTGACCAACATGTCGGACCGTGACATTGACAGGATCTGCCGCTATAGATTATCGCCCATCAACATATCCTTTCATACCATGAATCCCGAACTTCGCTGCAGGATGCTCAACAACCGATTTGCGGGGGAGGCGTTGAAAAAGGTCGACGTACTGAACGAGGCCGGTATCTGCATGAACGGCCAGATCGTTCTCTGTAAGGGCCTGAACGATGGCGCGGAGCTGGAATACAGTATCAGGGAGCTGATGAAATACATCCCAAATCTGGAGAGCGTTTCCGTCGTTCCGGTGGGCCTGACCAGATATCGGGAGGGATTGTACCCCCTGGAACCCTTTTCCGCATCTGAGGCGGCAGGTGTCATCGACCTGATCGAAAGGTATCAGAGGCAATGCTTTGAGAGGTTCGGCATACATTTTATACACGCCAGCGACGAGTGGTATATAATGGCCGGCAGGGAGGTGCCGGAGGCGGCGCGCTATGACGGTTATCTTCAGCTTGAGAACGGAGTCGGCATGCTGCGGCTGATGCTGGATGAATTTTACGAGGCCCTGGAGGAGCGCTGCAGGAACGGCTCCCTGCCCTCAGAGGAAAGGAAGGGGGAGCTGTCGGCCGCCACAGGTCTGCTGGCGTATCCTTACATAAAAAGAATGACAGAGGAGCTGACGCGGTACTGCCCCGGTCTGACCGTTCATGTATATCCCATCACCAACGTGTTCTTCGGAGAGAAGATCACTGTTTCCGGGCTGCTCACAGGCGGGGATCTGATAGACCAGCTGTCGGGGAAAAGACTGGGACAGCGGCTGCTGATCCCGGAGAATGTCCTGCGCAGCGGCGAGGATGTCCTCTTGGACGATCTGTCGGTGGGCGAGCTGGAAAAAGCTTTACAAGTACCGATTATTATTGTAAAATCAAGCGGGCATGACTTTGTGCGGGCGATCCTGGAGCAGGACTGACTTGAATCCGATGCCGTTCCTGCGGCCCCTGCATAACGCATATTTGGAGGAGAGAATGGCTGAGAGAACGACCAAGCCGATCGTTGCGGTGGTGGGCCGTCCCAATGTGGGGAAATCCACTCTGTTCAACGCACTGGCAGGAGAAAATATTTCTATTGTAAAGGATACTCCGGGTATTACAAGAGACCGGATCTATGCGGATGTCACCTGGCTCGACAAGGAGTTTACGCTGATCGACACAGGCGGGATCGAGCCGGACAGCAAGGATGTGATCCTGTCGCAGATGCGCAGTCAGGCGCAGATCGCCATGGACACTGCCGACGTGATCATTTTTCTGGTGGACGTGAGACAGGGGCTGGTGGATGCGGACGCAAAAGTGGCGGACATGCTTCGTCGTTCCCACAGACCGGTGGTGCTGGTCGTGAACAAGGTGGACAGTTTTGACAGACTGATGCCGGATGTGTACGAGTTCTACAATCTCGGCATCGGAGATCCCCACCCCATCTCGGCGGTCAATCGCCTCGGTCTGGGCGATATGCTGGAGGAGGTCGTTTCCCATTTCCCGGAAAGCGCGGGAGAGGAAGTCGATGACGAGCGTCCTAGGATCGCCATTGTAGGGAAGCCCAACGTGGGAAAATCTTCCCTGATCAACAAATTGCTCGGAGAGAACAGGCTGATCGTTTCGGACATTGCCGGGACCACCAGAGATGCTGTGGATACCGAAGTGAGGTATAACGGCAGGGAATATATTTTTATTGATACGGCGGGACTTCGCCGCAAGAACAAGATCAAGGAAGACCTGGAAAGATATATGATAGTGCGCACTGTCAGCGCCGTGGAGAGAGCCGATATCGTGGTGCTGGTGATCGACGCCGTGGAGGGGGTCACGGAACAGGACGCAAAGATCGCAGGTATCGCACACGATCGCGGGAAAGCGGTGATCGTAGCCGTGAACAAGTGGGATGCGGTGGAGAAGGACGACAAGACCATCTATCGGGTGACGGAGAAGGTGCGTGCCACCCTGTCGTATATGCCGTATGCGGAGATCCTGTTCATTTCGGCAGTGACGGGACAGCGGCTGCCCAAACTGTTCGAGACTATTGACATGGTCAGTGAGAATCACGCCATGCGCGTGGCGACGGGCGTGCTGAATGAGATCATGGCGGAGGCCGTAGTGATGCAGCAGCCACCTGCCGACAAAGGCAAGCGGCTCAAGCTCTACTACATCACCCAGGTGTCCGTGAAGCCTCCAACTTTCGTAATCTTTGTGAACGATAAGGAACTGATGCATTTTTCCTACACGAGGTATATTGAGAACCAGATCAGGGAGACCTTCGGCTTTCGCGGGACACCCCTTCGGTTCATCATCAGAGAACGTAACGAAAAGGAGCGGTAGAACCAATGGTGAGGAGCATTTGTCTGAGACTGATCTGTCTTGCGATCGGATACGTATTCGGTCTATTTCAGACGGCGTATTTTTACGGGAAGGCACACGGAATCGATATCCGTCAGCACGGAAGCGGGAACGCCGGCACTACCAATGCCCTCCGGGTCCTTGGGACAAAGGCGGGGGTCATTGTATTGCTGGGAGACTGTCTGAAGTGCATTCTGGCCGTGGTGGCCGTGCGTCTGCTCTTCGGAAGGAGTCATGAGGAGATTCTCTATCTGCTGTGCCTCTATGCGGGCGCCGGAGCTATCCTCGGCCACAATTTCCCTTTCTACATGGGCTTTAAGGGGGGAAAGGGGATCGCAGCCACAGCGGGGATGGTCCTCTCCTTCCATCCTTATTTTATCATCATGGGCGTCCTGGTCTTCTTCGGGACTTTTTTTGCCACACATCTGGTGTCTCTTGGTTCCCTTCTGTTCTATGCCTGTTTTATGATCCAGATGGTGTTCTGCGGGCAACACGGCGTGTTCGGCGACATGACGCAGATGCAGCTCTTTGAAATGTACGGGGTGACGGCCTTTCTGACGGCGATGGCCTATTGGCGCCACAGAGAAAATATTGTGCGCCTGATACACGGAAACGAGAGAAAGACTTATCTCACCAGGAAAAATAAAGAGAATGTCACTGATAACGGGGAAGAAAAAGCGGAGGAAGAGGCCTCTGCGGAAAAGAGGTAGCATGGCTAGGGTAAGTATAATCGGCGGAGGAAGCTGGGGAATCGCATTGGCGGTGCTGCTTCACAGGAACGGACACCAGGTCACGATCTGGTCCGCCCTGGAGGCCGAGGTGAAAATGCTGGCAAAGGACAGGGAGCACAAGATGATGCCGGGAGTGATCCTGCCGGATGATATTCTCTGTACAGGCGACGATAAGACTGCGGCGGAGGGGAAGGAGCTTCTGGTATTTGCGGTGGCAAGCTCCTATACCAGGGCTACCGCGGCCCGTTTCCGCCCTCTGGTGGCGCAGGGCCAGAAGATCCTCAATGTCGCAAAGGGAATAGAAGAGAGGACGCTGATGACGCTCTCCGAGATCATAGAGGAGGAGATCCCTCAGGCGGATGTGGCCGTCATGTCCGGCCCTTCCCATGCGGAAGAGGTGGGCAGGGAAATTCCGACCACGATCGTTGTGGGCGCCAAGAGCAAGGAAACCGCAGAATATATCCAGGGACTTTTTATGAACGAGGTGTTCCGCGTGTACGTGAGCCCTGACATGCTGGGCATGGAATTGGGCGGCGCGCTGAAAAATGTGGTGGCGCTTGCAGCCGGAATCGCAGACGGATTGGGCTACGGCGACAATACGAAGGCCGCGCTGATCACCAGAGGAATGACGGAGATCGCAAGACTGGGAACCGCCATGGGCGGAAAATTTGAGACCTTTTACGGTCTGACGGGAATCGGAGATCTGATCGTGACCTGTGCCAGCATGCACTCCAGGAACCGCAGGGCAGGTATCCTGATCGGTCAGGGAAAAACCTACGAGGAGGCCATGGCGGAGGTCCGGATGGTGGTAGAAGGCGTATACTCCGCCAAAGCGGCGATGGCTCTTGCCGAGAAGTATCATGTGCAGCTTCCCATTATTGAGCAGGTGAATCAGATCCTGTTCCAGGGAAAGAACGCCGCTCAGGCAGTGAAGGAACTTATGCTCAGGGATAAAAAGATCGAGGTGTCCGAAGTGCAGTGGGAGTCTTAAGAACGGATCCCCGCCACGATTTCGGCGGTGGTCTTTGGCCTGTTCATGGAGTACAGGTGGATATGGCGCACACCGTTCTCCTTGAGGTCGCGGATCTGCCGGATGGCGTAATCCACACCGGCCCTGCGCATCTCGTCGGGATCGTCCCCGTAGGCTGCCAGAATGTCCGCCATGGCCTTGGGGACACTGGAGCCGGCAAGGGTGATGGAAGTGCCGATCTGTTTTGCCGAGGTGATGGGCATGATACCGGCGCAGATGGGAACGGTGATCCCTTTCCTTTCGGCCTTTTCCAGAAAAGAATAGTAATAGTCGTTGTCCAGGAAGAGCTGGCTGATGAAAAATTCGGCCCCCGCTTCCTGTTTTTTCTTTAAATTGTTCAGGTCGGATTCCATGCTGAAGCTCTCAAAATGCTTTTCGGGATAGCAGGCTCCGGCCAGGTGAAGATCCGTGTTCACTCTCAGGAACTCCATCATATCGCTTGCGTGGGCAAAGTCCCTGGAGGCGAACTGTTCGTCGCTCATGTCCCTGGGGCGGTCGCCGCGCAGAGCCAGCACATGCGTCACATTGTGCGCCTTTAAGTCCCTGTAGACATCGAGAAGCTGTTCCCGTTTGCTTCCCACGCACGTCATGTGTGCCATGGCGTCGATCCCAAGAGTATTCTGAATGTAGGATGCCAGTTCCACAGTCTTTCCGGCACGGCTGCCCCCTGCGCCGTAGGTCACACTGATGTAGTCGGGCGCAAGCGCTCCCAAGGCCGACAGGGTCTCGTATGCCTTATCAAATTCGCCGTCCTTCTTGGGCGGAAACACCTCGAAGGAAACCGTTTCTTTATTTTCCAATAAGCTTGTAATCATCTGTCCTGACCTCTGCCTCCTGCCGCTGTAGATTCCTGCACTGTAGATTGTGAAATAATCTCCTTGATTTTAAAACAGGAATATCGTAACATAATTAAGAACGGATTTCAAGGGAAAGGTGCGTGCGAGCATGGGAGATATGGAACAAAATCAGGCACAGGACCGGGAGGGCGGGACCGCCAAAGCGGCGGCTCCGGAAACGGAAAGAACGGCAGCCAACGGAACGGCAGCCAACGAAGCAGCAGCCAACGAAGCAACAGTTAACGGAACAGCATTCTATGGAACAGCGTTCTGTGGAACAGCGTTCTATGGAACGCAGGAGTACGTGGCCAGCGAGGAGCTGATGGCTAGTGTCAACATCGCCATTGCGCTGAAGAAGCCTCTGCTGATCAAGGGCGAGCCGGGAACGGGAAAGACCATGCTGGCCGAGGCGGTGGCCAGGGCGATGGGGAAGCGTTTGATCGTCTGGAATATCAAATCCACCACAAAAGCCCAGGAGGGGCTGTATGTGTACGATACCATCCAGCGGCTCTACGACGGTCAGTTCGGCGTAGAGGGCGTGGACGACATCGCCCGCTATATCAAGCTGGGAAAGCTGGGAGAAGCCTTCGACAGCGACGACCAGGTGGTGCTTCTGATCGACGAGATCGACAAGGCCGATCTGGAATTCCCCAACGATCTTCTGTGGGAGCTGGACCAGATGGAGTTCTATATCCATGAGACAAAGCGCACCGTGAAGGCAAAGCAGCGTCCCATCGTGATCATTACCTCCAACGCGGAGAAGGAGCTTCCGGATGCGTTCCTGCGCCGCTGCATTTTCCACTATATCGATTTCCCCGGTCCGGAGCTGATGGAGGAGATCGTCAGGGTACATTATCCCAACGTGGAGGACAATCTTTTAAAGAACGCCATGGAGGTATTTTACAATATCAGAGCTATCCGGGATATCCGAAAGAAGCCCAGCACCTCCGAACTGATCGACTGGGTGAACGCCCTGCAGATCGGCGGTATCTCCGCAGACGAGATTCGGGCGAAGCTGCCCTTTGTGGGCGTGGTGGTAAAGAAGGACGAGGATCTGGAGCTGGTGCGTCACGAGACGAACCTGTGACGCGGGACGTAAAACGTGATGACAAAGACAGTGATGTGATGGCGTAGACGGATACGTGATGCCGGGTACGGACGTGTGATGCCGGAGACGGTGACGCTTAAGGTTTGAAGGGATTGTAAGCAGATATGTTCACAAAATTTTTTGAGACCTTGAGAGAAAAAGGACTTCATGTGACGCTGGGGGAATTTCTGACCCTGCAGGAGGCTCTGGACAAGGGGCTCTGCGGAAGCTCCCTGACACAGTTCTACTATGTGGCACGGATGATCCTGGTGAAGAGCGAGACGGATTTTGACAAATATGACATGGCCTTTGAGGAATGCTTTAAGCCTGCTCAGAGGGAGACGGAAGTGGGAAAGGAGATGCTGCGCTGGCTGGATAAGTCGGACATGCTGGAGCTTGCCCACGAGGAGGCCAGGGCCCATCTGAATCAGATGGAGGATCTTCAGATCGACAAGGAGGACGTGGAGGAGACCTTTAAGCAGCGCCTGAAGGACCAGAACGAGGAGCACAACGGCGGCAGCTTCTGGATCGGCACCATGGGCAAGACCTCCTTCGGCAACATGGGCGGAAACGTGGGCGGCGTCCGAGTGGGCGGCCAGACCGGCTATCAGTCCGCCTTTTCCGTGGTGGGTGCAAGGAAATACCGGGATTTCCGGGACGACAGGGTGCTGGACAACCGGCAGTTCCAGCTGGCCTTCCGCAAGCTCCGTCAGTTTTCCAGCAGGCTGGATATTCCGGAGACGGAGCTGGACATAGACGGCACGGTGGATAAGACCTGCAGCAACGGCGGCTGCCTGCAGATCGTGATGAAGAAGCCCCGGAAGAACGCGGTGAAGCTTTTGCTCCTCATGGACTCCGGCGGCACCATGATTCCCTTCAGCTCCCTGCTCAACGACCTGTTCCAGGCGGTGCATAAATCCAATCACTACAAGGACGTGAAGACCTATTACTTTCACAACTGTATCTACAGCAAGCTCTACAAGACCCCGGAGTGTGAGAACGGGGACTGGGTGGACACGGAGTGGGTATTCCGAAATGTGGGCAGCGACTACAAGGTGATCATCGTGGGCGACGCCGCCATGGCGCCGGAGGAGCTTTATTCCGACACCGGAAATTACCGGGGGCCCAACGGCGGACTGTCCGGCTGGGAATGGCTGCAGCTGGTGAAACGCCATTACAAAAAGGTGGTGTGGCTCAATCCCAAGATGGCGCCGGGACGTGCGCCCTGGCGGGAGGCGGAGACGGCGGTGAAGGAACTGTTCCCCATGTATAAGCTCACGGTGGACGGCTTAAATCAGGCCATGGTGAAGCTGATGGTAAATAAATAGAGATTAAATTCAAATCCCGTAGGTCGGAGGGAGTGCAAATTTGGCTTGACATCAGGCGTAAGCGCCTGTATAATGTCAAATCATAATACGTTGAACGCGATGATGGGAAGAAGTACCTTGGCTGCGGGCTGACAGAGAGCTGCCGGACGGTGAGAGGCGCAAAGCAGGGCGGAGGGAAATACATCCCTAAGCAGCGGGCTGAAATGTGCGGCATCGTGAGGACAGGGCACAAAGTAGGCTTTGCCGGAGGCACCGATATCTGCCGGGGTATTGATGGATACCTGCCAAGCCGCAGGGCGCGAGCCATGCGGGAAGTAAGGTGGTAACACGGGTTTAGGACTCGTCCTTAGCAATAAGGACGGGTCTTTTTGTGTACCGGCTTGGCACCGCGGCGGGATAGGATATCATGCGAACGATTTTCTGATTTTTGAGCGGAGCATGAAGTCTGTGCTGCGAACGGGCGACGTAATCAATGCGGAAAAAAGGAGAACAGGAAAATGACAGTATTTGAGGAACTCAAAGAGCGCGGCCTTCTGGCCCAGCTCACGGACGAGGATGAGATCAGGGAGCTGATCGACAACGGGAAGGCTACTTTCTATATCGGTTTTGATCCCACGGCGGACAGCCTTCATGTGGGACACTTCATGGCGCTTTGCCTGATGAAGCGGCTCCAGATGGCAGGGAACAAGCCTATCGCGCTGATCGGCGGCGGCACTGCCATGATCGGCGACCCCTCCGGCAGGAGCGACCTGCGCACCATGATGACCAGGGAGACCATCGACCGCAACTGCGAGTGCTTTAAGAAGCAGATGAGCCGTTTCATCGAGTTCGGAGAAGGCGGAGAAAATGAGGAGCATTCCAGGGCAATCATGGTAAATAACGCGGATTGGCTGAGAGATTTGAATTATATTGAGTTTATCCGTGATATCGGCGTTCATTTCTCCGTGAACAGGATGCTGACGGCGGAGTGCTATAAGCAGCGCATGGAGAAGGGGCTGAGCTTTTTGGAGTTCAACTACATGATCATGCAGAGCTACGACTTCCTTCAGCTCTACGAAAAGTACGGCTGCAACATGCAGTTCGGCGGCGACGATCAATGGAGCAACATGCTGGGCGGCACGGAGCTGATCCGCAGAAAGCTGGGCAAGGATGCCTACGCCATGACCATCACCCTGCTCCTTAACTCCGAGGGCAAGAAGATGGGCAAGACGCAGAAGGGCGCCGTATGGCTCGACCCGGAGAAGACCTCCCCCTACGAATTCTACCAATACTGGCGGAACGTGGCGGATGCGGACGTGATCAAGTGCCTGAAGATGCTGACCTTCCTGCCGTTGGAGCAGATAAAGGACATGGAGAGCTGGGAGGGCAGCCAGTTGAACCAGGCAAAGGAGATCCTTGCCTACGAGCTGACCCAGCTGGTGCACGGCACGGAGGAGGCCGGGAAGGCCCAGGAGAGCGCAAGGGCACTGTTCGCCGGCGGCAATGCGGCGGAAATGCCCACCTGTGAGCTGACGGAGGCGGATTTCCTGGACGGGAAAATAGACATTCTCGGCGTACTGGTAAAGGCGGGGCTTACCGCTTCCCGTTCCGAGGCCAGACGTGCCGTGGAGCAGGGCGGCGTCACCGTGGACAGTGAAAAGGTGGCGGACATCAGGACTTCCTACGGGCCGGAGCGGTTTTCGGGCGAGGGCATTGTGGTAAAGCGGGGCAAGAAGAGCTTTAAGCGGGTAGTGATGAGATAAAGAGAAAAGAAGAGCGGATGAAAATAGAGTACCTGATCCGCCGAGCGGCGGCAGAGTCGGGAAGCTGTAATTTATCCAAGACCTCCCACATATACTATAACAGTATATGCAGGAGGTCTTTGTATGGAAAATTATTCTATGAATACATATGACCTGTACAACGATATCAGGCAGCGTACAGGGGGAGAGATATACATAGGAGTGCTGGGGCCGGTGCGCACGGGGAAGTCGACCTTTATCAAGCGCTTTATGGAGGAGCTGGTGCTTCCCTATATGGAAGACGAGCACGCGAAGGTGCGGGCTCAGGACGAGATGCCTCAGAGCGCAGGGGGCAAGACCATCACCACCACGGAGCCGAAATTCATTCCCAATGAGGCGGCAAAAGTCACCCTGAACGGAGATATCGAGGTGTCCGTGCGGCTCATCGACTGTGTGGGCTATATGGTGGAGGGCGCCGCAGGGCATATGGAAGAAGACGTGGAGCGGATGGTAAAGACGCCCTGGTTCGACTATGAAATCCCGTTCACTCAGGCGGCGGAGATCGGCACGGACAAAGTCATGAACGATCATTCCACCATCGGTCTGGTGATCACCACGGACGCAAGCTTCGGCGACATTCCGAGGGAAAATTTTCTGGAGGCCGAGGAGAAGACTATACTGGCATTGAAGCGTCTGCATAAGCCCTTCCTCGTGCTGGTGAACAGCCAGAAGCCCTACTCGGACGAGGCAAAGAGAACGGTGGCGGAGATAGGCGAAAAATACAGCGTATCTGCCGTGGCGGTGAACTGTGAGCAGCTGAAAAAAGAGGATATCAACATGCTGCTGGAGAATGTCCTGTATGAGTTCCCCATCGCAGCCATGGAATTTTATATGCCAAAGTGGGTGGAAATGCTTCCCGGAGAAAACCGCATGAAGCAGAATATTGTTGCGGAGATCAAAGGGTTGATGAAGGATTACAGCACGATCCGGGATGTGCTGGACAGACCGATCGGACTTGAGAACGAGTACATAAAGCGCTGTAAGACCGATGCGGTACGTCTTTCCGACGGCGTGATCCGCATACAGCTGGATGTGGAGGAAGCATATTATTACGAGATGCTGACGGAGATGGTGGGAGAACCTATCCGGGACGAATACCAGCTGATCAGCAAGCTGAAGAATTTTGCGGCCATGAAGCACGAGTACAGCAAAGTGCTGGATGCGGTGAACATGGTGCGCATCAAGGGCTACGGGGTGGTAACTCCCGATAAGGACGAGATCGTTCTGGAAAAGCCGGAGCTTATCAAGCACGGAAATAAATTCGGTGTCAAGATCAAGGCCTCCAGTCCTTCCATCCACATGATCCGGGCCAATATTGAGACGGAGATCGCTCCCATAGTAGGCTCCCAGCAGCAGGCCGACGACCTGATCGCCTATATCAACCAGACCGATAAGGAAAAGGGAATATGGGACACCAATATTTTCGGGAAAACGGTGGAACAGCTTGTCAATGACGGAATCACTGCAAAAGTAGCCGTGATTGGAGAGGAAAGCCAGTTAAAATTGCAGGATACAATGCAAAAGATCGTAAACGACAGCAACGGCGGAATGGTATGCATTATTATTTGACGCATGAGAAATGCCGCGGCAGAAAAAAGATAAAAGCAGCGATAAAAAGCAGGGGCGCCTATGCGTTCCTGCTTTTATCGATCGTCTACAATGTGGTGGGGTTTTGGACAAGGGTACTGAAGGCTGATTGCATGTAATCGGCCGTAAATAGCTATCCATTCTCAGGATATAAATTCATTGACAATCCCAGCCTTTACAAGATAATATAAAAGTGTATGGACGTGCCAAATATTTCCTGAAGGACGAGGAGGAGATTTGACATGAATGAAATCTACCGGAAGCTGTTGGAATGCCGCGACTGCGTTCGGGGGAAGACGGATTTTGCGCCGAAGGTCGCCATTGTGCTGGGCTCCGGACTGGGGGATTATGCGGACGGCATCAAAGTGGAATGCGAGGTCCCCTACGGTGATATCAAGGGGTTCCCTGTTTCCACCGTGCCCGGACATGCCGGCAGGTTCCTGTTCGGATATGTCGATGATGTTCCGGTGGTATGTATGAAGGGAAGGGTTCACTATTACGAAGGCTATCCCGTAAACGACGTGGTACTGCCTGCGAGGCTCATGCATCTGCTTGGTGCAAAGATCCTGTTCCTGACGAATGCGGCGGGCGGTATAAATACTTCGTTCCACGCCGGAGACCTGATGCTGATCAGGGACCACATCGCCATTTTTGCGCCCAATCCCCTGATCGGACCGAATATTGACGAGCTGGGGACACGTTTCCCCGATATGAGCTCGGTATACGACAGAGAACTTCAAGATATTATCCGGAATACGGCGAAGGCCAACGGAATATTCCTGCAGGAGGGCGTGTATACTCAGCTTACGGGGCCTTCCTTTGAATCGCCGGCGGATATTCGGGCGTTGCGGGTGCTGGGAAGCGACGCGGTGGGAATGAGTACGGTGGTGGAGGCCATTGCCGCAAATCATGCGGGAATGCGCGTCTGCGGCGTCTCATGCATCTGCAATCTTGCGGCCGGAATGACCGACGCTCCTCTCACCCATGAGGAGGTGCAGGAGGCGGCCGACAGGGCGGCGCCCAATTTCAAGAAGCTGGTGACGGAATCCGTGAGACAGATGGCTGATCTGTGAAAGGATTTACCGCCGGACGAACGATCCGAACGGAAGAGATGCAAACGTCTGAACATTTATGAAGGATAAAAGAACGGCTGGAATAGGAAAGGGGGCAAGGCCGCATGTGGGACGAACTGATTCTGGCGGCACTGAGGGCGAGGGAGAATGCCTATGCCCCTTACTCGAATTATCTGGTAGGAGCCGCGCTGCTCGCGGAGGACGGAGAGATCGTGACCGGCTGCAATGTCGAGAACGCCTCTTACGGGGCGGCCTGCTGTGCCGAGAGGACGGCGGTATTCAAGGCCGTAAGCGAGGGGAAGCGCAGCTTTCGTGCCATTGCCGTGGCGGGCGGACCGGATGGCCGGGAACCGACGGGATATGCTTTTCCCTGCGGTATTTGCCGGCAGGTCCTGAATGAGTTCGCGGGACCGGAGTTTACCGTGATCGTGGCAAAGAGCGTCTCTGACTATCGGGAGTATTCGCTGGAGGAGCTTCTGCCCAACAGCTTTGGAGGTGAGGCCATCAAATGAATATCCGACTGTACAATGCAAGGATCCTTACCATGGAGAAGGACAGGCCGGTCTTTTGGGGCGAGGTCTGGATAAAGAACGAAAAAATCGCCTATGTGGCGGACACGGAGGAACTGGCGTCCGAATGGGATAAGGATTTTCCCAAGATCAACTGGGATCTGGAGATCGACTGTAAAGAGAATCTGCTGATGCCGGGGTTCAAGGATGCCCATACCCATTCTGCCATGACCTTTCTGCGCTCCTATGCGGACGATGTCCCCCTTCAGAAATGGCTGAATGAAAAGGTCTTTCCTCTGGAGAAAAAGCTGACGGGAGAGGATATTTACCATCTGACCAGGCTGGCCGTCCTGGAGTATCTGACCTCCGGCATCACCGCTGTATTTGATATGTATCTGACACCGGACACCGTTGCCCGTGCATGTATGGAAATGGGAATGCGGTGTGTGCTCACCAGCGGCCTGAATAATTTTACATCCTCCATTGAACAGGTAGAGGAGGAGTATCTTCGGTGGAATCAAAAGCAGTCCCTGATCAGTTATCAGCTGGGCTTTCATGCGGAATATACCTGCTCCAAGGAGCTGCTGTACAGACTTGCACAGTTGTCCCATAAATATCGGGCTCCCGTGTATACGCATCTGTCGGAGACCGAGAGGGAGGTGGAGGAGTGCAGGAATCAGTACGGCATGACGCCGGCAGTCTTCCTGGACAGCATGGGCCTCTTTGAATTCGGCGGCGGCGGATATCACTGTGTTCATCTGACGGACTCGGATATGGACGTGTTCCGCAGAAGGAGGCTCTATGTCATCACCAATCCGGCCTCCAATACAAAGCTTGCCAGCGGCATCGCGCCCGTTTCGGAGTTTATTCGCAAGAAAATACCGGTGGCCATCGGCACCGACGGCCCGGCCAGCAATAACTGTCTGGACATGTTCAGGGAAATGTTCCTGGTGGCGGGCCTGAGCAAGCTGAAGGAAGGCGACGCCGCGGGCATCGACGCATTGCAGGTGCTGAACATGGCCACTGTGCAGGGGGCAAAGGCCATGCATCTGTCCAAATGTGATGTCCTGGCAAAGGGCAGATATGCGGACATCATCATGATCGACCTGAACCAGCCCAATATGCAGCCCATTCACGACATACCCAGGAACATCGTGTACAGCGGCAGCAAGTCCAATGTGTGCATGACGATGATAAACGGCAAGATCCTTTACCGCAACGGTGAATTTAACGTGGGCTGCAGCGCGGAAAGCATCTACGAAAAATGCGGTGAGATTGTAGAGCGCCTTATTGGATAAAGGGCGCTGACAATAGATTTTCTAGTAAACTACATAGGAAGGAGTTAAAAATGCTGGAAAAAATCTTTAAGCTCAAAGAAAACAAGACCAATGTAAGGACCGAGATCGTGGCGGGCCTTACAACATTCATGACGATGGCATATATCATCGCCCTGAATCCGAACCTGTTGACCAATTTTGATGTGGGAAGCTCTCTGTGGAACGGCGTGTTCATGGCCACCTGCATCGCTTCCGCCATCGGTATGTTCGTGATGGCCTTCGCGGCGAACAAGCCCTTTGCCATGGCGCCCGGAATGGGACTGAACAGCTTTTTTGCACTGGTGGTAGGAAATATCGTTTCCATCACCGGTCTGACCTACGTGGAGTCCTTCCAGGCGGCTCTGTGCATCATCCTGATCGAGGGTTGTATTTTCATCGTCCTTTCCGTACTCAATGTGCGTGAGAAGATCGTTGACGCCATCCCCCTCGGAGTGCGCCTCGGAATTGCCCCTGCCATCGGCATGATGCTGATGAATATCGGCCTTGGCTCCAATGCCGGCGTCTACTCTGAGACGGGCGGTCCTTTTTATGCCATGAGCAATTTCTTCGGCTCCCTGACCGCTACGCTGGCAAGGGATACCATGGGCTCCGGTTATCCCACCATGGTCCTCACGGTAGCTACGATGTTCATCGGCCTGTTCGTGATCGTGATCCTGGCTCAGAAGGGCGTGAAGGCAGCGGTGATCTTAGGTATGCTGGTGGCCAGCGTCATCAACTGGGCAGGACAGGCGATTTTTCTCAACACCAATCCCTTTGCGGCACTGACCACCCAGTCTTTTGTGCCTCCCGTAAAGGACATGGTGGATACCACGCTCTTCAAGTTCAATTTCAGCGGCTTTGCCCAGATCGGCTGGTTCACCGTGGTGACGCTGATCGTTACGTTCTGCATCATCGACATGTTCGACACCATCGGGACCCTGGTGGGTACGGCAAGCCGTGCGGGAATGCTTGACAAGGACGGCAAGATGCCCAAGATGAAGGAAGCGCTGCTGGCGGATGCGGTAGGTACTGTAGTCGGTTCCGCTACCGGCACCTCCACGGTCACCACCTTTGTGGAGTCCGCATCCGGCGTTGAGGCGGGCGGCCGCACCGGTCTGACCGCTCTGACCACCGGTATCATCTTCCTGCTGTGCATCTTCATCTCACCGGTCGCAGCCGTGATTCCTGCTGCAGCGACTTCCGCGGCCCTGATCTATGTGGGCGTTCTGATGATCACCGGTCTGAAGAATGTACAGTTCGACGACATCTGCCAGTCCGTTCCCGTGGCTCTGATGTTGATCGCCATGCCGGTCTCCGGGTCCATCGGACATGCTATCGGCATCGGTCTGATCACTTACACCGTGATCAAGCTGTTCACCGGCAAGGCGAAGGAAGTCTCCGTATTGACATACGTATTGTCTGCGATCTTCCTGATCAAGTTCTTCCTTGTGGCTTAAGGGGAAGGAATCTGAAGGCAGGCTGCAGAGGGCAGGCGGTTGGGAGCGATTCCGGCGTGCCTGCCCTTTTCGCTTAAGGGGAACAAGTTCAACAGTAAGGTGGTCTTAAATGGAATATGTGGTTTTTGTCGCGGCTCTGGCGGCGGCCCTCCTTGCGATATTTCTGCTGGAGGCAGCCAGGGCGCATCGGGAAGAAAAAAGATTTGCGGAGAGTCTGTACGGCAGCTGTGAAAGGCTGCGTGAGAAGAAGTACGCGCCGGAGCGTTTTGAGCGCATGGGCAGCTACTGCCAAAGACATTCCGAGGACGGACAGATCGATGACATTACCTGGAACGATCTGGGAATGGACGATATCTTTAAGAGAATGAATTATACCCTTTCCGCCACCGGGGAGGAGTATCTGTACTATACCTTGAGAAGTCTGCGCCGCGAAAAGGCGCAGCTCGACCATCTGGAGGAAGTCGTACAGTATTTCGGGCAGCATACGGACGAGAGAGTGCGGGTACAGCTTGCCATGCGGCAGCTGGGTCATACGGGGAAATTTTCCCTGTACGATTATCTGGACAATCTGGATTATCTGGGGGAGCGCAGAAGCAGCGTGAGCATTCTGCGGGATCTGCTGTTTTTGCCGCTTGTGGCATTGCTCTGGTTCAATGTCCCTTTTGCGATCATGGGAATTGCGCTGCTGGCCGGCAGTAATATCGCCTCCTACTTTAAGGAGAAGGGCGAAATAGATCCTTATATTGTCAGCTTTGCTTATATTATGAGGCTTATCGATGTCTGCGAAAAACTTGAAAAGCATCCGGTTCCCGTCTGCACAGAGGAGTGGGAGAGACTGAAGAACCACGGAAAAGCCATGCGGGCCATGCGCCGCAACTCCTTCTGGGTCCTGTCTCCCGGAAGGGGGAGCACCAATGCTTCGGGCAATCCCGTAGAAGTGATCATGGACTATATCCGCATGGTGTTTCATGTGGACCTGATCAAATTCAACAGTATGCTGAGGCATCTCAGAGGCCATATAGAAGACGTGGACGGGCTCATCACCGTGGCGGGGTTCCTGGAGACCGCAATTTCCGTCTGGGCTTTCAGACAGTCCCTGACGGAGGGGTATTGTACTCCGGTCTTTTCGGACAAGCCGGAATTTGTCATGAAGGACGGATATCACCCGCTGCTGGAGCGCCCCGTGAAGAACAGCATATCCGCCGAGAGGGGCGTGCTGCTCACAGGCTCCAACGCCTCAGGCAAATCTACGTTCCTGAAGACGGCCGCCATAAATGCCGTTCTGGCGCAGACCGTTCATACCTGCACTGCCGGGGAGTACAGGGCACCGCTTTTCTATGTATATTCCTCCATGGCCCTGCGGGACGACATCTGCGGCGGGGAAAGCTACTATATTGTGGAGATCAAGGCGCTGAAGCGGATCCTTGACGCCGCATGCGCCGGCCGGCGGCCGGTCCTGTGCTTTGTAGATGAGGTTCTGAGGGGGACGAATACGGTGGAGCGCATTTCCGCTTCCACACAGATCCTTTCCTCGCTGGGCGACAGGGGGATCCTCTGCTTTGCAGCCACCCATGATATCGAGCTGACAGAGCTTCTCCGTGAAAAATTTGACAACTATCACTTTGAGGAGGAAGTAAAGGACGGCGATGTGGTATTCAATTACAGGCTCCTAAACGGGAAGGCCACCACCCGCAACGCCATAAGACTGCTGGAACTCATGGGATATGACGGGGAGATCATCAGCAGGGCGAATCTTCAGGCAAAGCACTTTATGGAAAAGGGAGAGTGGGATGCCCACTTGACGTAAAATATGGGTGTTGTTATACTTAAAATGCGGAAACGGCAATTGTTTCAATATGCATTGAGAGATACGGAGGCATATACATGAGTAATCTGATCAGCTTTTTGAACTCATTTCTGTCCTATATCGTGTTGATGGTGATCATTCTTATTGTTGCAGGCATTGCGGTCGCCATCGGATTGACCCTGGCCAAGAGAAAAAATGCCAAAGCGGCGGCCGAACCCGAACCGGAGAACGAGCCGGACGGGAAGGCCTGAACCGTCGCCATACATATAAATGAGGGGAAGAAATGTATCGGTTTACGACCATACTGTGGGATGTGGACGGCACTCTGCTGGACTTTTTATATTCTCAAAGGTACGCTATCACGAAATGCTTTCGTTCGACGGGGCGGGAGATCACGGAGGAACAGATCGAACGTTACTCTCAGATCAACGATGAGTTCTGGAAAAGACATGAGCGTGGCGAAGTGACAAGGGATGAGCTGTTGGCGGGACGCTTTGAAAAGCTGTTCACAGAGCTTGATATCCATGATATTGACGTGAAAAAATTTCAAAAGGAATACGAGGAGGCATTGGGAAGCGTGTTCTCCCATATAGACGACTCGCTGACCGTATGTAAGTCTCTTTCGGGATACGTCCGTCAGTACGCGGTGACGAACGGTAATGTCTCCATCCAGAAAAGGAAGCTGAAGCTGTCCGGACTGCTGGAAACGTTAGACGGACTGTTCGTCTCCGAGGAGGTCGGGGCACCGAAGCCGAGCAGTGCTTTTTTTGATTATTGTCTGGAGCGGATAGAGGAGAAGGACAGATCCAAGATATTGATCGTGGGCGACTCCCTTACCAGCGATATCAAAGGGGGGATTCAGGCGGGGATCGCCACCTGCTGGTACCGTCCTGACACAGCGGTGAACGATTCGCCCTGCCGTCCTGACTATGAGATCAGCGATCTGCATATGATTTATGACATTCTGGAGGTCTTTGAAACATGGCAAAGTCGGCGGGACAGAAGCTGAAATTACTTTATATCATAAAGCTCCTGACAGAAAATTCAGACGAGAATCATCCGGTCAGCACGGCCGACATTATTGCGTATCTGGATTCCAACGGAATACATTCCGAGCGGAAGAGTATTTATGATGACATCGCCAGGCTTACCGATTTTGGGTACGATATCATACAGGTCCACAGCAGACAGGGCGGCGGCTATTATATGGGCGGACGCGATTTTGAGCTGGCGGAATTAAAGCTGCTGGTGGATGCGGTGCAGTCTTCGCGCTTTATCACCACAAGAAAATCCCGCAGCCTTATCAAAAAGCTGGAACAGCTGGCGGGAAGGTACGATGCGGGCAAGCTGCAGCGTCAGGTGTACGTTGCAGGGCGGATCAAGACGGAGAACGAGAGCATATATTACAGTGTGGATAACATCCACAGGGCAATTCAGGAAAATAAGCAGATCAGCTTTCGGTATCTGGACTGGAATCTGAAAAAGGAGCTGGTCCCCAGAGACCAGGAGCTTCGGTGCGTAAGTCCCTGGGCGCTGATCTGGCGGGAGGATAACTATTATCTGGCAGCCTATGACAGCCGGGATGAAATTATAAAGCATTACCGGGTGGACAAGATGGGCCAGGTGAAGGTGCTGAATACACCGAGACAGGGTATGGAGCAGTTCGCCAGGCGGGATCCGGCCGTTTACACCAACCAGACCTTTGGCATGTTCAGCGGGGAGGAGCAGGCCGTCACGCTGCAATTTCCCAACAGGCTTGTCGGGGTGGTGCTGGATCGGTTCGGACGGGATGCGGATATCCGTCCCATGACGGACAGAATCTTCCGGATCCGCGTAAAGGTGGCGGTCAGCGGACAGTTCTTCGGCTGGCTTGCGGGAATCGGCCGGGAGACCGTGGTGGTGAGTCCGGTCTCCGTCAGGGAACAGTATCAGGAGTGGCTGACGCAGATCGTTGACACCATGCGGATGCGGGCCGAGCTGCCCGATCCCGCTTATGACGGCCAGACAGAGAAGGCTCCCGATGAAAAAGAATGATCTTTGTGAGAATCACCTAAATTTTACCTGTAAATTTAGGTGATTTTTTCTAACGTACATTCGTTGACAAGCAGAGGATTCTAAACTATACTTGTATTTATCGGGCACAAGATATTGAGGATGAAGAAAATTAATATCTATATTTAGTGTCAAGCGGCATGGTGAACCATTTGGGACGTAATCATGCTGTGTTTCGTTATCTGCGGATCAGAAAACTACGGAAAGGGATGGAGTCAATGAGCAGTAATTTTGACCAGGCGGTCACTGTGGATGTGGATTATGGGAGTAAGTTCAAGCCGGCGAAAGCGGTCTGGGTGATCAAAAAGGACGGCAGCAGGGAGGCCTTCAATGTACAGAAGGTGATCAACGCCGTGGGCAAGAGCGCATACAGGGCCCTGACCAAGTTCACTCAGGAGGAAGAGGAAAAGATCTGCCAGTATGTGGTTGACAAGGTGGACGAGCTGGACTCCGACAGTATTCCCATTCCTGTAATGCACAATATTGTGGAAAGCGCTCTGGAGCAGGTGAAGCCTGTGGTGGCAAAGAGCTACCGCGATTACCGCAACTACAAGCAGGATTTTGTCAGGATGCTGGATGATGTCTACAAAAAGAGCCAGTCCATCATGTACATCGGCGACAAGGAGAACGCGAATACCGACTCGGCGCTGGTGTCCACAAAGAGAAGCCTGATCTTTAATCAGCTGAACAAGGAGCTGTATCAAAAGTTCTTTATGACTACCGAGGAAATACAGGCCTGCCGTGACGGCTATATCTACGTGCACGATATGTCGGCGAGAAGAGACACCATGAACTGCTGTCTTTTTGACGTGCAGAGCGTGCTCACCGGCGGCTTTGAGATGGGCAACATCTGGTACAATGAGCCGAAGACCCTGGATGTTGCGTTCGACGTGATCGGAGATATCGTGCTCAGCGCGGCCAGCCAGCAGTACGGCGGATTTACCGTGCCCAGCGTGGATCTGATTCTGGAGCCCTACGCCGAGAAATCCTACAAGAGGAACATCGACAAGTATCTGCGTCTTGGAATTGATAAGGATACCGCGGAGGCGGAGGCATATGCCGACGTGGTAAAGGAATTTGAGCAGGGCTTTCAGGGATGGGAGTACAAGTTCAACACCGTGGCCAGCAGCAGGGGCGATTATCCCTTTATCACCGTGACGGCCGGCACCGGCACCGGAAGATTTGCCAGACTTGCCACCATCACGATGCTGAATGTGCGCAGAAAAGGCCAGGGCAAGAAGGAGTGCAAGAAGCCCGTCCTGTTCCCCAAGATCGTGTTCCTGTATGATGAGAATCTTCACGGGCCCGGAAAGCCGCTTGAGGACGTTTTTGAGGCAGGGGTACAGTGCTCCGCAAAGACCATGTACCCTGACTGGCTCAGCCTTACCGGAAAGGGCTATGTGGCCGGCATATACAAGCAGTACGGCAAGATCATCTCCCCTATGGGATGCCGGGCATTCCTGTCTCCCTGGTATGAGAGGGGCGGCATGCATCCCGCCGACGACAAGGATGTGCCCGTGTTCGTGGGCCGATTCAATATCGGTGCGGTCTCTCTGCACCTGCCGATGATCCTTGCGAGGGCGAGGAAGGAGAGCAAGGACTTTTACGAGGTCTTGGATTATTATCTGAACCTGATCCGTCAGCTCCATATCCGCACCTACGCATATCTCGGAGAGATGAGAGCTTCCACGAACCCTCTCGCCTACTGCGAGGGCGGTTTTCTCGGCGGCCACCTGAAGCTGTCCGACAAGATCAAGCCTCTCCTGAAATCCGCTACGGCCAGCTTCGGCATCACGGCCCTGAATGAGCTGCAGGAGCTGTACAACGGGAAATCGCTGGTGGAGGACGGTCAGTTCGCGCTGGAGGTCCTGGAGTATATCAACAACCGCATCAATGAATTCAAAGAGGAGGACGGGCATCTGTATGCCATTTACGGTACGCCCGCAGAGAGCCTGTGCGGACTGCAGGTAAAGCAGTTCCGAAAGAAATACGGTATTGTGGAAGGCGTCTCCGACAGAGAGTATGTGAGCAACAGCTTCCACTGTCACGTTACGGAGGACATTACCCCCATCCAGAAGCAGGATCTGGAAAATCGTTTCTGGGATCTGAGCAACGGCGGCAAGATACAGTATGTAAAATACCCCATCGACTATAATATCGAGGCCATAAAGACCCTGATCCGCCGTGCGATGGATATGGGCTTCTATGAGGGAGTGAATCTGTCTCTTGCCTACTGTGACGACTGCGGACATCAGGAGCTGGAGATGGATGTATGTCCCAAGTGCGGCAGCCGTAATCTGACCAAGATCGACCGCATGAACGGTTATCTTTCTTATTCCCGCGTTCACGGAGCCACCAGGCTGAACGATGCGAAAATGGCTGAGATCGCGGAAAGGAAGAGCATGTAATCATGAGATACCACAATATCACCAAGGACGATATGCTCAACGGCGACGGCCTGCGGGTCGTGCTGTGGGTGGCCGGTTGCAATCACTGCTGCAAGAACTGCCAGAATCCCATCACCTGGGACCCGGACGGGGGGCTCCTGTTCGATGAGGCAGCCAAGGCGGAGATCTTTGAAGAGCTGGAGAAGAGTTACATCTCCGGAATCACCTTTTCCGGCGGGGATCCTCTTCATTCGGCGAACCGCCTGGACGTTCGGGAGCTGATGGCACAGATCCGCGAGAAATATCCTGAAAAGACTATCTGGCTGTACACCGGCGACAGCTGGGAGAATATTTTGTATTATCCTATGATGAAATATGTGGATGTGCTGGTGGACGGAGAATATATAGAAGAATTGCGTGACACCAAGCTGTTGTGGAAGGGCAGCTCCAATCAGCGTGTCATCGATGTGCAGCGCACCTTGGAGCAGCCGGATCCGCTGATTCCCGTCCTGCATTGCAGGGATTACGAACAGGCATATATCGACGTGAAGCGGCCTGCCGATGTCAAGGGATGTTGTGACTGATCCGGTCAATTCGTGGTAGCTTTGTTTGGCAATTTGTGTCGGAGCGTCACAAATTGCTTTGATGGCAGATGAGAGATCGCATTTGCGAATTTCTCGCAGGAGGCGGAGACGCCTCTTTATCCCGCCGTGTAAAACGCTTCGGAATGGGGATGAAAATGAAAAAAATCGCTCAGTTCTTCAAAGTGAGTCCGGAGCTTTTTCTGGAGGCTGTGAGAGAGGAATTTCCACAGTATTCCGAAGAGGATATTATGGACATGTACAACGCCCTGGAATTGCCGAGACGGGCTACAAAAGGCAGCGCAGGTTATGATTTTCATGCGCCCTTTGCGTTCACGCTTTCCCCCGGAGACACCATCAAGATTCCCACGGGGGTCCGGGTCAGAATGGATGAGGACTGGGTGCTGCAGCTGTATCCCCGCAGCGGTCTTGGATTCCGATACCGACTGCAGATGAATAATACCGTGGGCATCATTGACAGCGATTATTATGACTCCGACAATGAGGGTCATATTTTCATCAAGATGACGAATGATTCCAACGAGGGAAGGACTCTTGAGGTGAATCGGGGCGCCGGATTTGCCCAGGGCATTTTCCTGAGATACGGGATCACTCTGGACGATGACGTGCAGGAATCGCGCAACGGCGGATTTGGCAGCACAGGGACCTGACGGCAGGAATAAAAACTCTCTTTTGGTAAATGCTAACGTAGAACAAGCATTTATCGGAAAGGGAGTTTTATTTTGGAAAAGGAAGAACAGAAAATCTTATCCGGAAATTTACGGCAGGATATGGATTACCTCAATAGGACGCTGGACGTGGACAAAAATTTTGATGTGATCTATCGCGTCATTCATTTTGCGGGCAGAGATGCCTGCATGTATCTGATCGACGGCTTCTGCAAAGACGAGCTGGTGCAGAAGCTGCTGCAGTTCTTTATGGATATGACCCCTGATAAAATGCCGGCTGACATGCACGGCCTGTCCAAGCAGTTCACCCCCTATGTGGAGGTGGATATTGCGGAGCGCTGCGATATGCTGATCCACTCGCTCCTGTCGGGGATGTTCATTCTGCTGGTCGACGGTTACAGCCAGGCCCTGCTCATCGATTCACGGACATATCCGGCAAGGGGCGTGGAGGAACCGGAAAAGGACAAGGTGCTCAGAGGCTCCAAGGACGGCTTTGTGGAGACCATAGTATTCAATACCGCCTTGATCCGCCGCCGTATCCGCAGCACGGAGCTGCACATGGAGATGCTGAATGCGGGCAGGAGTTCCCGCACGGACATTGTTCTCTGCTATATGCGGGACAGGGTCAGCGGGAAATTTCTCGATGAGATCCGCCGGAAGATTCAAAATATCACGGTAGATGCGTTGACCATGAATCAGGAGTCGCTGGCGGAATGTATCTATCAGCGGAAATGGTACAATCCCTTTCCCAAGTTCAAATACACGGAGAGACCGGAGACTGCCGCAGCGCAGGTGCTGGAGGGGAATATCGTCATTCTCGTGGACAATTCTCCCTCGGCCATGATACTGCCGACCACGATCTTTGACGTTGTGGAGGAGGCGGATGATTATTATTTCCCGCCCATCACGGGAACGTACCTCCGGCTTACGAGATTCATCATTTCGCTGTTTACCTACCTGATCACCCCGACATTCCTGCTGTTGATCAATCATCCTCAGTGGATCCCGGAACGGTTTTCCTTCATCATGCTGAAGGAGGAGGCGAACATTCCGCTGATATGGCAGTTCCTGCTTCTGGAGCTGGCCATCGACGGCCTGAAGCTGGCGGCGGTCAATACGCCCAACATGCTGAGCACTCCGCTGAGCGTGCTGGCGGCGCTGGTCCTAGGGGAATTTTCCGTGAACAGCGGCTGGTTCTCCTCGGAGGTCATGTTATATATGGCGTTCGTGGCCATCGCAAACTACACCCAGGCAAATTACGAGCTGGGCTACGCGCTGAAATTCCTCCGCATATTGAATCTTATACTGACGCAGCTCTTCGGCCTTTGGGGCTATATCGCCGCCCTTGTTATCGCGCTGCTCGCCGTCTGCTGCAACCGAACGGTGGCACATTCCAGCTATATCTACCCGCTGATTCCGTTCGATTGGAAAAATCTGAAGAACAGGCTCATCAGGCGGCGGCTGCCAGGAGCACTGAAGGATCGGCAATAGCGCTGCCGCCGGGAGCGCAGCGTCGACGGCAAAAGAAAAATTGAATTTTTGAGAGGATGATGCTATACTGATGAAAACGGGACAGGCTGCAGGAGCTTCCTGCACGCGGGGCTGCGGCAGGAGGAAGCCGCTCAGGGAAAGGAGATGCCATGTTTAAGATCACCACCGACAGCACCACCGACCTTCCGATAGAATACCTGAAGGAACACAACGTGGAATGCATGCCGATCAGTTATATTCTGGACGGTGTGACCTATGGCCGCGACCGGGAACTGGACTGGAAGGAATTTTATTCCATGATGCGCAATGAGGGGAAAATGCCTACCACCTCTCAGATAAATCCGGCAGAAGCAAAGGAATATTTTGAGCAATATATCAAGACCGACAAGGAGATACTGCATGTGGCTTTTTCCTCCGGCCTGAGCGGGACCTACAACAATGTGCGCCTGGCGGCGCAGGAGGTCATGGAGGAGCATCCCGACTGCAGGATCGTCGTTCTGGACAGTCTCAGCGCGTCTCTCGGCGAGGGGCTGTTCGTACATAAGGCCGTAAAACTGCGCGATGAAGGCAGGACCCTGGATGAGACGGCGGAATGGCTTACGGAGAATACGCAGAACCTTGTCCACGTATTTACTGTAGACGATCTGTTCCATCTGCACAGAGGCGGAAGGGTCAGCAGGGCGGCGGCCATCGTGGGAACGCTTGTGTCCATCAAGCCAAAGCTGCACGTTGACAGCGAGGGACATCTGATCGTCATCGACAAGGTGAGGGGCCGGAAAAAGTCTCTGAATGCGCTGGTCGACTATATGGAGGAGAAGATTGGCAGCCGCCTTCAGGAGAACCGGGACGACTGTGTATTTATCAGCCACGGCGATGCGCTGGAGGATGCGGAGTATGTGAGAGACCGGGTCAGGGAGCGCCTCGGCATGGAGCATTTTCTGATCAGCCACATCGGGCCCACCATCGGCGCACATTCAGGTCCCGGAACGATCGCACTTTTCTTTATGGGCGAGTCCAGATGACAAGCATTGACTGTGCTGGTCATAAAGGTGCAGGGCAGGAAGGTACAGTTCAGGGCAAAAGTGAGAGTAGCGGTGAGAGTATCATAGATAATTAAGTCAGGAGAGCGTTCGCTGGCAGGAAGCCGGCGGACGCTTTTTTCTATATTATGGCCCGCTGTACGGTGCAATGGAGGTGTACGCGCGGCAGCGGATCGAAGTGTATACGCGGCAGCAAAAATTGCCTGCAGGCGCACAGATTTTGTCGTGAAACATATCATATAGGGAGTAAAGATACTAAAAATGAAATTTAAGGAAAGGAAACAAGATGCAGGATTATTCATGTGACGACCAGATCGCCAAATTCCCTGTAGCCATGGCCTATGTGCCCTGGCAGAAATTCGACAGGATGTACGATGATCTGGAGAAGGCCTATTGCTACGGGACCGTTTTCCCTGAGCTCAACAAACCCTTTACAGGAAGGAGATGCGTATGATGGGAAATAAGGAACAGCTCCTGCGGGATATCGGAATCGTTGACTTTGTAGTGACAGAGCTGACGCTGTACCTGGACACTCATCCTCATGACCGAAACGCAATGGAGTATTTTAATCACTACAACAGAATGAAAAATCAGATGGAACGCGAGTTCAGCCAGAAATATTATCCTCTGAGCACTCGTCTGGAGGACTGCGGCAATGAATGGAGATGGGGAGCAGCACCCCTGCCCTGGGAAGGAGCGTGTGAATAAATGTGGAGTTATGACAAGAGACTGCAGTTCCCTGTAAATATCAAGGAGCCCAATGCTAAGCTTGCACAGGTCATCATTTCCCAGTACGGCGGACCCGACGGCGAGATGGGCGCCAGCATGCGCTATCTGTCCCAGCGCTATGCCATGCCTTACCGCGAGGTGGCAGGGGTGTTGACCGACATCGGCACGGAGGAGCTGGCACATCTGGAGATGGTCGCCACGATCGTGCACCAGCTGACCAGAAATCTGTCCATGGAAGAGATCGAAAAGAGCGGCTTTGCAAATTATTATGTGGATCATACCGTCGGCATCTGGCCTCAGGCGGCTGGCGGCGTTCCCTTCAATGCCTGCGAGTTCCAGTCCAAGGGCGACATTATCACGGATCTGATGGAGGACATGGCGGCCGAGCAGAAGGCCAGGACCACCTATGACAACATCCTGCGCCTGGTGGACGATCCCGATGTCTGCGAGCCCATCAAATTCCTGCGCATGAGAGAAGTGGTGCACTTCCAGAGGTTCGGTGAGGCCCTGAGGATCACTACCGACAAGCTGAATTCCAAGAACTTCTATGCCTTCAATCCCGGCTTCGACTGCGACGAGTGTTCGGGGAAGAACTGATAGAGAGCCGCCCGTGTGACGGCAGAAAAGGAAGGAGGGGATGTGCTGTCCTGGCGGCGGCATATCCCTTATTTTTTCTGCATCACGGCCCATGCGGAACAATCTGTTGCTATAGATCGGCGAATCATTTATAATGTAAATATGCGGAGGAGGAGAGGCTTATGGCAAAAAGACCCGGCTGGCTGGAGAATGCAGTTTTCTATGAAATTTATCCTCAGTCCTTTCTGGATACGAACGGCGACGGCGTTGGCGACCTGAACGGCATCACGGCCAGGCTTCCGTACATCAGGGAGCTTGGATGCACGGCAGTCTGGATCAATCCCTGCTTTGCCTCCCCGTTCGGCGACGCGGGATATGATGTGTCGGATTACTGCAGGGTGGCGCCGCGCTACGGCACCAACGAGGATCTTGTGCGGCTGTTCAGTGAGGCGCACAGGCTGGGACTGCATGTCCTGCTGGACCTTGTGCCGGGACATACCTCCTGGGAGCATGCATGGTTCAGGGAGAGCATGAAGGCGGAGCGCAATGAGTTCACGGACCGCTATGTGTGGACTGACAGCATCTGGGAAGAGCCCTGCGGCTTCGGCTCGCTGCGGGGCATTTCCGAACGGGACGGCAGCTGTGCGGTAAACTTCTTCACCCACCAGCCCGCACTGAATTACGGCTTCTACAGGCCCGAACGCCCGTGGCAGCAGCCCATGGATTCGGAGGGCGCCCTGGCCACGCGCGAAGCGCTCAAGGATGTCATGCGCTTCTGGCTGTCAAGGGGCTGTGACGGCTTTCGGGTGGATATGGCCGGCTCGCTGGTAAAGAACGACGAGGACGGCAAAGGAAACATCGCGCTGTGGCAGGATGTGCGCGCTTTCCTTGACAGAGAGTTCCCCCATGCCGCCATGATCTCGGAGTGGGGCGAACCGCAGCTGAGTCTTGCCGGCGGTTTTCATATGGATTTTCTGCTGCATTTCGGCTCCTCCCACTACAATGATCTGTTCCGGTGCGAAGCCCCGTTTTTTGAAGGAAACGGCGACGCCTCGGCCTTTGTGGCAAAGTATGCGGACAGCTGCCGGCGCTCGGAGGGCAGAGGGCTCATCTGTATTCCGTCGGGCAATCATGATATGGACCGTCTGGCACGGCACATACACGGAGACAACAGAAAGCTTTCGTTCGCTTTTCTGCTCTCCATGCCCGGCGCGCCGTATATCTACTACGGCGACGAGATCGGCATGAATTATGTGGAAGGGCTCGCCTCGGTGGAGGGCGGATATAACAGGACCGGTTCACGCTCGCCCATGCAATGGGACGACAGCGCCAATGCAGGCTTTTCCGATGCGCCGGCGGACGAACTGTATATTCCTATCGATCCGGACACGGACCGCCCCACGGTGCAGGCGCAGCTTGGCGACGCGTCTTCGCTCAGGAGCGAGGTGAAGAGGCTGATCGCCGTGAGACAGGCCCACAAGGCCCTGCAGAGCCTGGGCGGGATAGATTTTGTCTGTGACGGCGCAAAGGGGAAGCCCCTGGCGTACATCAGAAGCTCTGAAGGCGAGAGGATCTTTGTGGCGGTCAATCCCACAGACAAGACATCGGAGCTGACGGTGGACGGAAGGTTCGGGGATATCGTCTACCGCTTCGGAGAGGATATCGCTCTTTCCGGCAGCCGCTGCACCCTGGGCGCAAGGTCTGCCGTGTTTGCGGAGCTCCTGTAGCGCGGCTGTCGCCGGGACAGACAGGATAACAGTGCATAGGCGTGCCAAAGCACGCCGAAGGATATAATGATGGATAGGCGTATCAAAGCACGCCGGAGGGTATAATGATGAAAGAGTGTATTGTACAGACTCCCTGCGGAGCCGTAAAGGGAATCGAGAGGGAAAACGGCGTATTGTTCCGTGGCATCCGCTATGCCGCCGCGGAACGGTTCGGATACCCGGAGCAGATCACGCACTGGGAAGGCATCTGCGACGCCACAGGGCCGGAGCGGAACTGTTTTCAGTATGATACCTTCCGGAAGGAGGCGGACGACAGCGATAATTTTTATTATGACGAATTCCGAAGGGGCAGCACCTTCCTGTATGAGGAGAATGCCCTGACCCTGAACATCGTAAGACCGCTGCAGGCAGAAAAATGCCCCGTCCTGATCTTTATCCACGGCGGCGGACACGAGACGGGCACCGTGGGCGAGCTGCCCCACGGCGACACGGAGGAGTATGCAAGGCGCGGGATCGTCTATGTTTCGGTGGGATACCGTCTGAACGTATTCTCGCTGTACCGCTCGCGAAATTACGGCTTATATGACCAGATGACGGCAATCCGGTGGGTGCACGACAATATTGCGGCCTTCGGGGGAGACCCGGCTCATATGACGGTCATGGGGCAGTCCGCGGGGGCCATGTGCGTTACCGATCTGCTCTATACTCAGGCATTGAAAGGCATTGTGCAGGGGGCCGTGATGCTTTCCGGCGCGGGCATGATTCCCAAGGTCGTGCGGCCGTACACCGAGGCGGAGTCCGAAGGATTCTGGAACGAGGTGGAGAGACGCGCCGGGGCAAAGGACGAAGAGGAATTCAGGCGGCTTTCCGCCGATGTGATTTGGGAAGCCTGGTACAAGGTATCCAGAGAGCACAACGATATGCACTATCTGCAGCCCGGCATTGACGGCGTCATCATTCCGCAGCTGCCGCAGAACGTGCGCAGAGACGGGACGGATCTGGACATCCCGCTGATCGTCGGCGTCACATCGCAGGATTTTATGCCGTATCTTATCTTTGAATTGGCCTACGGCTGGGCCAGGCGCAATGCAAGGGAGGGTAGACAGCCCGTGTACGGCTTCCTTTTTGACCGGGAGCTGCCCGGCGGCCGCTATAAGGCATTTCATGCGGCAGACCTGTGGTATTTTTTCGGAAATATGGATAAATGCTGGCGTCCCTTTGAAAAGACGGATTACGACCTGAGCGCACAGATGATCGATTATGTGGCCAATTTTGTAAAAAGCGGCGATCCCAACGGTCCGGGACTTCCCGGCTGGGAACCCGTGTCGAAGCATCGGCGGGGCTTCCGCAGGTTCGACGGTCACTCTGAGGGCTACGCATCTCCTTTTGAATGCAGGAGAAAGCTGTGGCACACCTTTCTCCGGGACAGGGGACCGATGTGATTTTCCGGTCAGGATACAAAAAAGATACAACCCAGGCTTATACTGTATGAGAAGCCAGTATCGTATGCACCGCAGGCGCGGCGGAAGCCGGAATCGGCCTGCGAAGTGCAGAAATGGGGTCATTCATGTTTAAGATTCTGATCGCAGAGGACGAGGAACCTATCGCGAACCTGATCAAAATGAATTTGCGCAAGGCCGGATACCATTGTACCTGGGCGGCGGACGGAGAGCAGGCTGCGGATCTGATGGACGCGGAAAAGTTCGATCTGCTCCTTTTGGATGTGATGCTTCCCGGCATCAACGGCTATGATCTGATGGACTATGCGCGGGCGTTGGAGCTGCCTGTCATTTTTCTGACCGCGCTGGGAAGTACCGAAAATAAAGTGAAGGGCCTGAAAATGGGAGCCGACGATTACCTGACCAAGCCCTTTGAGATCGTGGAGCTGCTGGCCAGGGTGGAGGCGGTCCTGCGCCGTTATCACAAGGTCGAGACCATATTGAACGTGTTCGACGTGACGATCGACAGCGCCTCACGCTCCGTCACCAGGGACGGGGAACAGATCGCACTCACCATGAAGGAATTCGATCTGCTCCTGCTGCTGGCCCGCAACCGGAATATCGCCCTGTACCGCGAGACGATCTACGAGAACGTGTGGGGCGGGGAGTACATGGGGCAGAGCAGAACGGTGGATCTGCACATTCAGCGCCTGAAAAAGAAGCTGAACTGGGACAACGAAATTACCGCCGTCTATAAGGTGGGGTATCGTCTGGAAGGCGAAAAATAGAATGAAATTTGCGGACAAACTGTTTTTTTCCACTGTAATTCTTTTGACGGTGGTCTTTACCGTTTTCGGAATGTGGATGCTTCATTCCAATTTTTCAAGACTTTTGAACAGAGAGATCGAGAGCGCGAACAGCGACAGCCAAATGTTTCAATTCCTGTACGAGATGGGATATCGCTCTGTGGAGGAGTACGGCGACGATTACGCCGTGGACCGGACCATGGACAGCATATCGGACAGTGTGGAGCGAAACGGCAGCCGCTGTTTTGTGCTGCGGGAAGACGGTTCCTATTGCTTTGGACAGTCCTATGTGACAGGCAGGGGCCTGGACGGAGAGGTGGCCGAACTGACAGGCCCGCTGGACGGCGAGGATACTTACGGTTACTGCATCCGCAGGACGGAGGACGGCTACTATATGCTTACGGCCACAGTCAGCAATGTGGGGCCGTCCCCGGTGTACCTGGGAATGTGCAGGGAGCTGACAGAGATCTACGATGACAGGCATGCCCTTTTGAACCAGTACCGGACCGCGCTGATCTGTCTGCTCTTTTCGGGAAGTGTGATCGTCTATTTTCTGTCGCGGTATATCACGCGGCCCATCAGCAGTCTGAACAGGCTGGCGGGAAAGATCGCGGACGGAAGCTATGAGCTTCGTTCCCACAACACAGGCAGCGATGAGCTGGGCTCTCTTGCCATGAGCTTTAACCGCATGGCCGACAGGCTCGTGGAGCAGATGGAGGCAAAGACGCTGGAGGCAAAGCAGAAGGAGGATTTTACCGCCGCGTTCGCCCATGAGCTGAAGACACCGCTCACCTCCATTATCGGATACGCGGATATGCTGAACTCGGTGGATCTGTCCGACGAAGAGAAGAGAGAGGCGTACTTTTATATCTACAGCCAGGGAAAGCGTCTGGAAAGCCTTTCCCATAAGCTTTTGGAGCTGGTCAGCATGGACAAGTACCCGGAGGGCTTCCGGGAGATCGGCACAAAGTCCCTGGAGGAAAATATCCGCACCACAATGCGGCCTGTCTGGAAGCAGCGGAACATCCGCGGCAGGGTGAACATGGACAGGGCCGTGATCTACGGGGACAGGGATCTCCTGCTGTCTCTTTTTTACAATCTGCTGGACAACGCCGTGAAGGCCATGGACAAGGAAGGAGAGCGATTCATCCTCTTGAAGGGAACGGCGCAGAAATACGGCTACGAGGTAAAGGTGGTGGACAACGGCCGCGGGATACCGAAGGAAGAGATCGGCCGGATCACGGAGGCTTTTTATATGGTCGACAAGTCCCGTTCCCGCAGGGAGGGCGGAGCGGGAATCGGCATGGCGCTCTGCAGCAAGATCGTCAGGATGCACAATGCGATACTGAATATCGACAGCAATCTGGGAGAGGGGACCGTTATCCGGATCTTTTTCCCGACGCGCGGGCAGGAGACGGATGCGGGAGAGAAAACGACAGGATCGAAGGAGGCCGGACTGCAATGAAGAGAAGGAATGGAAAGCTTTACGCTGTATGTGCCGTAGGTCTTGTAGGTCTGATCGTCTTTGCTCTCTGTCTTCCTCAGATGGTGTTCGGCTTCCAGGACCGGCGGCGGTGCTCGGAGACGAACCTGGAAAAGCGTGAGGACCTGGATATTGCCATGCTGAGCGCCCAGGCCGAGCCCTTTCTTTACGATCGGATGACAGCTTTTGCCTACGGACTGGCGGAGGGCAAGAGCTACTATGTTTCCTCCCATGAGATGGATATGACAACGGACGGAGATCTCTATCAGAAGTTCCTGGACGATCTGGCCGATGAGCCCCCCGCATGGGTCATGTATCAGGCGACCTCCGTAAACATTGCCCAGATCGTTCTGGAAAATAATATGAATGTCCGGATCTGGAAGCAGTATGTGATCTACAGCGACGACTATGCTCAGGGAGTCAATTTTATCCTATGGTATTTTGAGTATGTCAACGATTACGGCGAGAGAATGGATGTCCTGCTGGACGCACAGGATTATACCCTGTACGGACTCATGGTCGAATATGACATGGCAGGCTGGGGCAGCGGGGAGAAGACCACCCTTTACCGCTCCATGGAAGAAATGGGCATGACCGAAGGGGAAAATCTGGACGCATTGTGGATCTTTTTGGGCTACATTTACGGCATCGTCTCCGACAAGACCGTTGAGAGTTATCAAAACGGCGGGAAAATACTGACGGACTGGAATTTTTCCGATGAAAACACCCTGAATATATACCTGCCGTATGAAGAGCACACATTGAATGTCTGTTTGAAAATGCCCCCCCTGACTAACGGTACGGCGTATCCCGGCTTTGTCTTCGGATTTGAGGAGATCTGCCGCCTGATTCCGCCTTTTTCGCAAAGTTTTTAGGATGTCTGCATAAAGGAGCCTCTTCACCGATATATTTTAGAAAACCGGTGGGGAGGTCTCTTGTTTTGGATCCAGGGAAATGGATAGAGCGGCTGGACGATCTGGTGTGGGGACCCTGGCTGCTGCTCCTTCTTTTGGGAACAGGAATCTACCTGATGCTGAGGATGAATTTTCTTCCTCTGAAAAACCTGAAATATGCTCTGAAATGTGCTGTCAGCAGGGACTCAAAATCGGGCGGCGGGAACGGGGAAATCTCTTCCTTTTCCGCGCTGGCCACGGAGCTTGCGGTCACGATCGGAACGGGCAATATCATCGGCGTTGCCACCGCCATGGTCCTCGGCGGGCCCGGCGCGCTGTTCTGGATGGTGATTACCAGCTTTATCGGAATGGCCACGAAATTGGCCGAGAGCACACTTTCCGTAAAATACAGGAGCCGGAACGAAAAGGGGGAACCGGCGGGAGGCCCCATGTACACCTGTGTGCGGGCGTTGGGAGGCCGGAGGGGAAGGCTGCTGGGGACTTCCTTTGCCGTGCTTGCCGTCCTGTCCTCATTCGGCATGGGAAATATGACACAGTCCAACTCCATAGCGGATGTCATGTGGTATTCCTTCGGCACGCCCAGGGTGCTGACAGGGTTCTTCATCAGCATACTGACCATATTGGTCGTCATAGGCGGCATTCGGAGCATTGCCAGGGTGGCAGAGTTCCTGGTCCCGGCCATGGGGCTGCTCTACATGCTTGGATGTCTTTTCGTGATCCTGACGCATATACGGAATCTGCCGGGCGCTCTGGCCGGTATCATTGCCGCCGCCGTTTCGCCGTCCGCAGTGAGCGGCGGCCTGTTCGGCACGGTGACGGTGAGCGCCTTTCAGTCTCTGCGGTGGGGCGTTTCCAGGGGAATCTTTTCCAATGAGGCGGGGCTGGGGGCATCCGGGATCACAGCGGCGGCGGCGAATACGGACGATCCTGTCAGACAGGGCTACATCAGTATGACGGGAGTGTTCCTGGACACGGCGGTCATGTGCTCCGTCACCGGTCTTGCCCTGGCGGCATCGGGCGTCCTGGGCTCGGCCTCCGCTTCGGATGGCAGCCTGAGAGGGACGGGGCTGATCCTTGCGGTGTTCCGCAGTTCCTTCAGCAGGGGGACGGACCTGTTCGTCAGCATCTGTATCACGCTGTTCGCCTTTGCCACGATCGTCGGCTGTGCCTATCAGGGAGAGCGGGCCTTTGAATTTCTTATGGGCGGCCGCATCCGGTACAATATCTGGTATCGATTCGTATACGGCCTGGTGACCTTTCTGGGGAGCGTGTTCTCGCTGGAATTGGTGTGGAGCTTTGCCGATGTCTGCAACGGTCTCATGGCAGTGCCCAATCTGATCTGCGTACTGGCACTGTCAGGAAAAATCTGCAGGGAAATAAAAGAATATAATTGAGAGAACCGCCGTGACGTGTTATGATGAAACGGTGCAGAATACTTGGGAAGGGTTACGGATATGGATTTTAACAGTTTTGATATTTCAGCGGAAGCACCCATAGAGGAGCCGGCAAGACAGTATTATTTTATTGCCAGATGCCGCCGGCATGTGACGGATTTCTTCGAGAAGAACCACCGATATCCCACTGCCTGCGTCACTACGTTCGGCTGCCAGATGAACGCCAGAGATTCGGAAAAGCTTGCCGGGATCCTGAGGCAGGCCGGATATGTGCTCACGGAGGACGAGAATTCGGACTTTGTGATCTTCAATACCTGTACCGTCAGGGACAATGCCGACCAGCGGGTCTACGGGCGACTGGGAGAGCTGAACGGATACAAGCGCCGGAATCCGAAGATGAAGATCGCTCTCTGCGGATGTATGATGCAGGAGCCGGATGTGATAGAGAAGCTGAAAAAGAGCTATTCCTTCGTGGATCTTATCTTCGGCACCCACAATATATACAAATTTGCGGAGCTTCTCTGTACCTCCCTGGAGACACAGGGAACGATCATCGATATCTGGAAGGACACGGACCGGATCGTGGAGGATCTGCCTGTGGAACGGAAATATCCGTTCAAATCCGGTATCAATATTATGTTCGGCTGCGACAATTTCTGCAGCTACTGTATCGTGCCTTACGTGAGAGGAAGGGAGCGCAGCAGAGAGCCGAAGGATATCTTGCGGGAGATAGAACGCCTTGTGGACGACGGGGTGGCGGAGGTGATGCTGCTTGGCCAGAACGTAAATTCCTACGGCAAAAATCTGGAGGTTCCCGTGACTTTTGCGCAGCTTCTGCGGGAGGTGGAGAGGATCGAGGGCTTGAGGCGAATCCGCTTTATGACCTCCCATCCCAAAGATCTGTCCGACGAGCTGATCCAGGTGATGAAGGAATCGAAAAAGATCTGCCGTCATCTGCATCTTCCCCTGCAGTCGGGCTCCACAAGGATCCTGCAGCGTATGAACCGCCGCTATACCGCAGAGCAGTATCTGGAGCTGGTCCGCCGCATCCGCCGGGAGATCCCGGATATCGCCATCACCACGGACATCATCGTGGGCTTCCCCGGCGAGACTCCGGAAGACTTAGAGCAGACCATAGACATGGTGCGCAAGGTGAAATTTGACAACGCCTTTACCTTTATCTACTCCAGGCGCACGGGGACTCCCGCGGCGGCCATGGAGGATCAGATCCCGGAGGCGCAGGTGAAGGAAGGCTTTGACCGGCTGTTAAGGGTCGTGCAGGAGACGGCGAGAGAGCAGGCCGCAAAGCACCGGGGCAAGATCATGGAGGCCCTGATCGAGGAGGTAAACGAGAGCACGCCCGGATATGTCACGGGACGGCTGTCCAACAACATGATCGTACATATTCCCGGAAACGAGAGGCTGATCGGAAAGCTTCTCCCGGTCTCTCTGGACGAATGCCGGGGCTTCTACTATATAGGGCATGCAGTCAGCGGCCCGAAGGAAAATTGAATGGGAAGGGAAGATGACTGGGGAGAGAAGTTGACTGGGGAGAAGTTGCATGGGAGAGAAGTTGAATGGGAAGGGAAGTTGACTGGGGAGAGAAGTTGACTGGGGAGAGAAGTTGACTGGGGAGAAAAGTTGCATGGAAAAGAAGAACTGAGATGATTTACAAATACAAGATTTTGTGGTAAAATCATGGCGAATGCGCAATGGATTGTGCATTCGCCCTTTCCGTTGTATAAGCAGCATGCCACTCAGATCCACCCACAGAACAGGAGCGAAATACCGATGTCGGACACGGACAAAATTCCCATGGAAGACCTTACTCCCATGATGCAGCAATATATGGAGACGAAAAAACAGTATCCCGACTGTATCCTTTTTTACAGACTGGGGGACTTCTATGAGATGTTTTTTGAGGACGCCGTCACTGCCTCCAGAGAGCTGGAGCTGACGCTCACCGGAAAGGCCTGCGGCCTGGAGGAGCGCGCTCCCATGTGCGGCGTGCCTTATCATGCGGTGGATACATACTTGACCAAGTTGGTCAACAAAGGGTACAAGGTGGCCATCGGGGAACAGATGGAGGATCCCCGGCTCGCAAAAGGCCTGGTAAAACGGGAGGTCATCCGGATCGTGACTCCCGGCACCAACCTGAATGTCCAGTCGCTGGAGGAATCCAGGAACAATTTTCTTATGAGCATCGTCTACACCCCGACCAAAATCGGCATTTCCGTGGCAGACGTGACTACCGGCGACTATTATCTGACCGAGGTGGAGGACCTTAAGAAGCTGAACGACGAGCTGATGAAGTACGAGCCCTCCGAGATCATTCACAACGACGCCTTCGTCGTCAGCGGTTTTGATATAAAAGGTCTGCGGGAGAAATACCACATTTCCGTAAATGTTCTGGAACCGCACATGTTCGACGACGACGGCTGCAGGAAGGCCCTGCTGAAGCATTTTAAGGTGAGCTCCCTGGCGGGGCTCGGCATTGACGAATTTCCGGTGGGCATGCTGGCTGCGGGCGCGCTGCTTCAGTATCTTTATGACACCCAGAAGACAGACCTCGCCCACTTTACTCATATCTATCCCTACCTGACCAACAAATATATGCTCTTGGACAGCGCCACAAGGCGGAATCTTGAGCTCACCGAGACCCTGCGCGAAAAGCAGAAGAGGGGCTCTCTTTTGGGCGTGCTGGATAGGACCAGGACCGCCATGGGCGGAAGACTGCTGCGCAGCATGCTGGAACAGCCTCTGATCGACCGGGCGGAGATGGAGCAGCGGCTGGATGCCCTGGAGGAATTGAACAAAGACAGTATCTCAAGAGATGAGCTGAGAGAATATCTGAACCCCATCTATGACCTGGAACGGCTGCTGAGCAAGGTGACCTACAAGACCGCCAACCCCAGGGACTTCATAGCGTTCCGCAATTCCCTGGAAATGCTCCCTGCCATCAAAAAGGTATTAAAGAGCTTTTCGGGGCAGGCGCTCTCAGACATTGAGAATGAGATCGACGGACTTGAGGACGTTTATGAGCTGATTCGTTCCTCCATCGAGGAGGAGCCGCCGGTGACGATCCGGGAGGGCGGTATGATCAGGGACGGCTTCGACGAGACCATCGATATGCTGCGCAGCGCCAAGAGGGACGGCAAGCAGTGGCTGGCCGAGCTGGAAGAGCAGGACAGAGAGCGCACCGGCATCAAGAATCTGCGGATCAAATACAACAAGGTCTTCGGCTATTACTTTGAGGTGACCAACTCCTACCGGGATCTGGTGCCCGAAGACTATATCCGGAAGCAGACTCTTGCAAATGCAGAGCGCTATACGACGCCCCGGCTGAAGGAGCTGGAGGACACGATATTAAATGCGGAGGACAAGCTGACCGCTCTGGAATACGATCTTTTCTGCAAGATCCGCGATTCCGTCGCCCTGGAGCTGGAACGTATTCAGAGGACCGCTAAGGCCATCGCCAGACTGGACGTATATGCTTCCCTGTCTCTTGTCTCCGAGAGAAATCACTATGTGCGTCCCAAACTGAACGAAAAGGGCATCATCGACATCAAGGACGGGCGCCATCCTGTGGTAGAACAGATGATCAGCAATGACCTTTTCATCGCGAACGACACCTATCTGGACAACGGCAGCCATTGCATCAGTGTGATCACAGGCCCCAACATGGCGGGCAAATCCACCTATATGCGCCAGACGGCCCTGATCGTTCTGATGGCCCAGATCGGATGCTTTGTACCTGCAAGGAGTGCGGATATCGGCATTGTGGACAGGATATTTACCCGCGTGGGCGCCTCCGACGATCTGGCCAGCGGACAGTCCACCTTTATGGTGGAGATGAACGAAGTGGCAAATATTCTGAGGAATGCCACCTCCAACAGCCTGCTGATACTGGATGAGATCGGCAGAGGCACGTCTACCTTTGACGGTCTGAGCATTGCCTGGGCCGTGATTGAACACATCAGCAACCGGAAGCTCCTGGGGGCAAAGACGCTCTTCGCCACCCATTACCATGAGCTGACAGAACTGGAGGGCAAGATGCACAATGTGAACAATTACTGCATCGCCGTGAAGGAGTCAGGAGACGATATTGTCTTCCTGAGAAAGATCATCAAGGGGAGCGCGGATAAAAGCTACGGCATTCAGGTGGCAAAGCTTGCCGGCGTGCCGGACATGGTCATCGACCGGGCGAAGGAGATCGTGGAGCAGCTCACGGACAACGATATTATCGAAAAGATACAAAGCATCACAGTGGATGTGAAGGATGACGGAAAGACGGCCAGACAGCCCCGATTGGACGAGGTCGATCTGGCGCAGATGTCATTATTTGATACCGTAACTGACGAAGATGTCATAAAGGAGCTCATGGAGATCGAGGTGAATACGTTGTCTCCGCTTGATGCGCTGAATACGCTGTACAGGCTCCAGAATAAGCTCAAGAACAGATGGTAGATCGGTATTTCTGAGATTTTCTGAGAACAGTTTCTGGGGCAGGGAGGGAACGATGGCACAAATACATGTTCTGGATTCGGAGACCATAGATAAGATCGCGGCGGGCGAGGTGGTGGAGCGGCCTTCCAGCGTGGTGAAGGAGCTGGTGGAGAACGCGATCGATGCCGGCGCGGACGCCGTCACCGTGGAGATACGGGAGGGCGGCATCGAGTTTATCCGCGTCACGGACAACGGCTGCGGCATGGAGCGCGATCAGCTCCGCACGGCCTTTTTGCGCCACGCCACCAGCAAGATCGGGGATGCGTCGGATCTGTCCCGCATCTCCAGTCTCGGCTTTCGGGGGGAAGCTCTCTCCAGCATCGCCGCCGTGTCAAAGGTGGAGGTGATCACGAAAGCAAGAGACTGCATTACCGGGAGCCGGATCCTTCTGGAGGGCGCCAGGGAAGTCGGTCTTGAGGAGGTGGGCGCTCCCGACGGCACGACCTTTCTGGTGCGCAACCTCTTTTTCAACACTCCCGTGCGCCGGAAATTTTTGAAACAGCCCGCCACCGAGGGCAGTTATATCGTGGATCTGATGGAGCATCTGGCTCTGTCGCGACCCGACGTTTCCTTTAAGCTGTCCGTGGGGAACCAGCTGAAATTCCACACCTCAGGAAGCGGGGACCTGAAGGAAGTCGTCTACCGGATCTATGGCCGGGAAGCGGCCAACGCGCTGATCCCCATTCAGGCGTCGCAGGACGGGATAAAGGTCGAGGGCTATCTGGGGAGACCGGAAGCCGTGCGCTCGAACCGCAATTTTGAGATCTATTTCATCAACGGCCGCTTCATCCACAGCAGCGTCGTGGCAAAGGCCATAGAGGAGGGCTATAAGGAATATCTGATGCAGCATAAATTTCCCCTGTGCGTGCTGCATATCACAATGGACACCAGGCAGGTGGACGTGAACGTGCATCCCACCAAAATGGACGTGCGCTTCCGGGACGGGATCGACCTTGCGCGCTTTCTGTCGGAGGCGGTGCACGAAGCCCTGCACAGCAGGGAAATGATCCCCGAAGCGCACATGGACTCTGACAGGGAGCAGAGAGCCGCCGAGCGGCAGGAAAAACGCGAGCAGGAACGGCGGCATACGCCGGAGCCCTTCGAGAAGCGCCGCGCGGAGGAATTCCGTCTCATGGAGGAGACGGAATACGCCGCGGAACGCCCTAAATTGCAGGATTTCATTCAAAATCCCGCATGGGACCGCGCAAAGAAGGACGAATTTTCGGCCAATTTGGTGGAAAACCCTGCAAAGACCGCTGTCGGAGCAGTTCAGCCGGGGCATGCCGATGCAGTTCAGCCGAATCTTGCCGAGGCCGCTCAACCGAATCTTGCCGGAGCAGTTCAGCCGGGTCTCGCCGATGCCGCTCAGCCGGGTCTTGCCGGAGCAGTTCAGCCGGATCTCGCTGACGCCGCTCAGCTGGATCTCTTCGAGGAAAAGATCCTCACCCAGGATAACCGTTCCCGTTTCCGCGTCATAGGCCAGGTGTTCGAGACCTACTGGCTGATCCAGTATGAGGACAGGCTCCTGATGATCGATCAGCACGCCGCCCACGAGAAGGTGAATTATGAGAGGCTGATGAGGCAGTACCGCGAAAAAAGCATTGTGTCCCAGGCGCTGATGCCGCCGGTGATCGTGAGCCTCTCCGGGCAGGAGGAGGCCGTCCTGCGGGAACACCTGGATACGTTCCTCCGGATGGGCTTTGAGGTGGAGTCCTTTGGCGGGAACGAGTATGCCCTCCGCAGTGTGCCGGCGGATCTGTACGGCTGCAACGAGCGTGAAATGTTCCTGGAGGTGCTGGACCGGCTGGCGGACGGGAACGGTTTCGGAGAAATCCGGGTCATCGAGGAGAAGATCGCGTCCATGTCCTGCAAGGCCGCCGTCAAGGGGAATCACCTTCTGAGCGTGCCGGAGGCCGAGGCGCTGATCGACGAGCTTCTGTCGCTGGACAATCCCTATAACTGTCCTCACGGCAGGCCGACGATTGTCTCCATGACCAGACACGAGATGGAAAAAAAGTTTAAGAGGATAGTGAATTGATCGGAAATCAGAAACAGCAGGAGCTTCCCATGATCGTCCTTACGGGCCCTACCGCCGTCGGCAAGACAAAGCTTTCCGTCGCTCTGGCGAAGGCCGTGGACGGCGAGATCGTCTCCGCCGACTCCATGCAGGTGTACCGCCACATGGATATCGGTTCGGCCAAGATTACACCGGAGGAGATGCAGGGCATTCCCCACCACATGATCGATATCCTGGACCCACGCGAGCCCTTCAATGTGGTAATCTTCAAGCAGAGGTGCGAGGAGTGCCTGAGGGAGATCTATCGCCGGGGCCGCATTCCCATTGTGACGGGCGGCACCGGATTTTATATTCAGGCGCTCCTGAGAAATATCGACTTTGCCGCGGACAGGGAGGATCCCGAATACAGGGCCTGTCTGGAACGGCTGGCAGAGGAAAAGGGCCCGGAGTACCTGCACCGGCTTCTCGCAGAGACGGACCCGGCTTCCGCGCAGGCGATCCATGCCAACAACAAAAAGCGTGTCATCCGCGCTCTGGAATTTTATCACCTGACCGGGATGCCCATATCCGGACACAACGAAGAGCAGCGTCAAAAATCCAGTGCTTACCGGTCCTGTTACTTTGTTCTGAACGATACGCGGGACCGACTCTATCAGCGCATTGAACAGCGGGTGGACGAAATGCTGGAGACGGGACTGGCAGACGAGGTGAGGCGCTTGCGGGAAATGGGCTGCACCCGTGATATGGTCTCCATGCAGGGCCTCGGATACAAGGAAATGCTTGCATGGCTGGACGGGGAGACCACCTACGAGGAGGCCGTGGCCCTGATCAAGCAGAACACCCGCCGTTTCGCCAAGAGGCAACTCACCTGGTTCCGCCGGGAAAGGGATGTGATCTGGGTGAATAAGTACGATTTCGCTTACGATGAAGACCGTATCCTGGCATACATGCTGGCCCGGCTGGAAGAAACAGGCATCAGCCCCGGCAGCCGGGATGAAAATATCGGCAGGGGCAGAGACGGCTTCCGCAGCTTTTGACAGACGAAAGGAGACAGAATGGACGGACTGAAAGAACTCTACGCCTCCATGGGCATTTGTGGGGCTGTGTATGAATACGGGACCGGAATCCTGGAAAAACTTAGTAAGCGTTTTGAACAGATCGACGAAACGGCAGAGTACAATCAGCTGAAGGTCGTCCGGGCGATGCAGGAATGCCGGGTCAGCGAGGCGTGCCTTCTTGGGACCACGGGCTACGGATACAACGATCTCGGCAGGGATACCCTGGAGGAGGTATACGCAAGGGTATTTCACACCGAGGACGCGCTGGTGCGTCCCCAGATCACCTGCGGCACTCACGCGCTGGCGCTGGCCCTTCTCAGCAACCTCCGGCCCGGAGACGAGCTGTTGTCCCCGGTGGGAAAGCCCTACGATACCCTGGAGGAGGTGATAGGCATCCGCCCGTCCAGAGGCTCTCTGGCGGAGTACGGCATCTCCTACAGACAGGTGGAGCTTCTCCCCGACGGCGGCTTTGACTACGATAATATCCGGAAAAATATCAATGACCGCACCCGGCTTGTGACCATTCAGCGCTCCAAAGGCTATCAGACCAGGCCCACGCTCTCCGTGGCGGGGATCGGCGAACTGATCGCCTTTATAAAGGGCATCCGACCGGATATTATCTGTATGGTCGACAACTGCTACGGAGAGTTCGTGGAAACGGCAGAGCCGAGCGATGTGGGCGCGGATATGGTGGTGGGATCTCTGATCAAAAATCCGGGCGGCGGTCTTGCGCCCACAGGCGGGTATATCGCCGGGACAGGAGAATGTGTCGCGAATGCGGCCAGCCGTCTGACCTCGCCCGGCCTGGCAAAGGAGGTCGGCGCTTCGCTGGGGATACTGAAGGACCTTTATCAGGGACTGTTCCTGGCGCCCACCGTCACCGCATCCGCTCTGAAGGCAGCCGTCTTTGCGGCCAACCTCTACGGACAGCTGGGCTACGCGGTAGTCCCCGACGGTGCGGAGAGCAGACACGATATCATTCAGGCGATCACCTTCAACGATCCGGAGGCCGTTATCGCCTTCTGTCAGGGAATTCAGTCCGGCTCGCCGGTGGACAGCCACGTCACGCCCCAGCCCTGGGACATGCCGGGATATGACTCCCAGGTGATCATGGCGGCGGGGACGTTCGTCTCCGGTTCCTCCATCGAGCTCTCGGCAGACGGCCCCATAAGGCCCCCCTACAATGTCTACTTTCAGGGCGGTCTCACCTGGCAGCACGCAAAATTCGGCATTTTGAGATCGCTGCAGGCGCTGGTGGATGCGGGGATCGTATCCGAGCAGGCGCTGAAGAGATGATTTTGTAGAAAAACGTCAAAAATAATTATATGATTTTTGTGTACAGTCCTGCCATTTTGTGGTACTATATAAAGGCGTATGAAGTACATTTCCGCCCGGACAGCGGACATGCCATACCGCATTTTGAAATACCAAAGAAAGAATGAGGAAATATTTTGAAGAGGATAAACTGGGTATTGGTACTTCTTGTTCTGACCGGCTTTGTCATCGGCAGGTTCATCGGAACCTTTTTTGACGGAAGCTTTCTGAACTACGGCCAGTCGTTCGGCCTGAGCTCGCCGGTGGTGCTGGATCTCGGATTTTTCGTACTGACCTTCGGGCTGACGATCCACATCACCATCGCCAGTGTGATCGGCGTGGTGATCGCGCTGGTAGTGTACCGCTTTATCCGGTAGAGCCGTCTGCGGTCCGTCCGGGACCGAAAACGGTGCGACCGGTTTCTGTGTGCGTCGGAGAAGGATGAAAGGAGACGCATGAGAGAACACCCAAAAAATACGCCTCAGGAACTTCCCTATGAGAGATTCCTGCGATTCGGCCCCGAAAATCTGACGGAGGGAGAGCTTCTGGCGATCATTATCCGCACAGGCACCAGGGAAAAGAGCGCTCTGCAGCTCGCCGAGCAGGTGCTCAGCCTTGCCCGATATCCGAGAGAGGGGCTGCTGGGGCTTCATAATGTGACGCTGGAGGAGCTGACCAGCATCAAGGGGATCGGCCAGGTCAAGGCCGTCAAGCTGAAAAGTCTGGCGGAGCTCACAAAGAGGATGAGCACGGCGTCCGCCAGCGTGGGGCTGAACTTCCACAGCTCCGGCCAGGTGGCCGGGTACTTCATGGAAAAGCTCCGGCACAGGCGCACGGAGTGCGTGATCCTCGTCTGTCTGGATTCCAAGGGACAGCTGATCGCCGAGAAACAGTTGTCCGAGGGCAGTGTCAGAATGGCCCTGATCTCTCCGAGAGAGATATTTATGGAGGCCGTCGAGCGCAGGGCGGTCAATATTCTGCTCGTCCACAACCATCCCAGCGGAGATCCCACGCCCAGCAGGGCCGATATCGAGCTGACCGAAAACGTCAGAAGACTGAGTGAGATCATGGACATTCCGCTGCTGGATCACATTGTCATAGGCGACAACAGATATGTCAGCTTTAAGGAAAAAGCCTGGTTCGACCGTGAAAATACGGATGGATGACACGGCGGTATTTATTGCAGCAGGCGCATACGACAGAAAGGGGTTTATAGCTTTGGCAAACAACGCATTTGGTATCGATCTTGGTACCAACAACATCAAAATCTACAGCAGGAGCGACGATAGTATTCTGGTGGAAAAGAACATGATCGCCATCGAGAACAAGAATACATTGTTTGCCTACGGGGACTCTGCATTTGAAATGTATGAGAAGGCTCCCGGAAATATTCATATTTCCTACCCGTTGTCCAACGGCGTGATCGCCGATATCAAGAACATGGAGACCCTGGTGAGATATTTTATCACCGATCTGCAGAAGGGCAACAGCAGGCCCGCGGAATTCTATATCGCAGTCCCCACGGACGTGACGGAGGTGGAGAAGAGAGCATTCTACGATCTGATTCGCGATGCCGGCGTGAAGGCCAAGAAGATCATGGTGGTGGAGAAGGCGGTCGCCGACGGCCTCGGCCTCGATATCGACGTGAAGAACTCCCAGGGCGTCCTGGTGGTCAACGTCGGCTATGAGACTACGGAGATTTCCATTCTCTCGCTGGGCGGCATCGTGCTCAGCCGTCTGATCAAGACGGGCGGGCTGAAATTTGACGAGGCGATCCGGGCCGCCGTGAGAAAGGAATTCAGTCTGATCATCGGCGGAAAGACGGCGGAGACCGTCAAGATGTCCCTCAGCGAATACGAAAAGGATGTCAAGAGCGCCGTGGTCTACGGCCGGGATATCGTCACCGGCCTTCCGGTGGAGCGCGAGATACCCACCCGGTTGGTGGACGAGGCGCTGGAGGAGCATTTCAACACCATTATAGACAACGTGAAGGTGATCCTGGAGCGCACACCGCCTGAGCTGGCCGCCGATATCTATCGCCACGGCATCTACCTGACCGGCGGCGCTTCCCAGGTATGCCATCTGTCGGAGCGGCTTGCGGCGGGGACCGGGCTGAAGGTGAACCTCACGGAGAATCCTGTCACAAGCGTCGTGATCGGATTGGAGAAGATCATTAAGGACGACAATTATAAATCCGTAGCATATGCGATCGAAGGGATGAGTAAATGAGCCCATTGATAAAGAAAAAAGGGGAGAGCTTTACGATACCGAGTAAATATCTCCTCTTAATTTTGACAGTCCTATGCACACTGCTGATGCTGATCACATTCGGCACCGACGTTTTCAACAGGCCCCTGAACACTGCCGTTGGATATGTGGTAGTGCCGTTCCAGCAGGGGATCGGCAAGGTGGGCGGATGGCTTTCCGACCGTTCCGAGGAGCTGGTGCAGATCAGGACGCTGCTGGAGGAGAACGAGCGGCTGAAGGCGGAGATAGCGGCCCTCACGGAAGAGAATACCCTGCTTCAGCAGGACAAGTATGAGTTGAACCAGCTCCGAGAGCTGGTGGAACTGGATGAGCAATACGGCGAGTACAATAAGGTGGGCGCCCGGATCATCAGCCGTGATTCGGGCAACTGGTATTCCTCCTTTATCATTGACAAGGGCACCGACGACGGCATTGCCGTCGACATGAATGTGATCGCCGGAGGCGGTCTGGTGGGCCGGATCACCTCTGTGGGCCCCAATTGGGCCAGAGTGACATCTATCATCTCGGACAACAGCAACGTCAGCGGTATGACCCTGGCCACGGAGGATAATCTGATCGTTTCCGGGAACCTCCAGCTGATGTCGGAAAACAGCATCACCTTCGGTCAGCTCGTGGACAGCCAGAATGTTGTGGCAGTGGGAGATAAGGTAGTCACCTCCAACATCAGCGACAAGTTCCTGCCCAATATTCTGATCGGCTACATAAACAGCATTGAAATGGATTCAAATAATCTGACGAAATCGGGATTGCTGACTCCGGCCGTGGATTTTGAACATCTGGGCGAGGTGCTCGTCATCACCGATAGGAAACAGACGGTCAACTGACCGGAAAGACAGGGACGGCCGATGTTGCGAAAAATCACAGTGACATTTTTCATATGCTTTTGTTTCCTCCTGCAGTGCAGCGTGTTTCACAGTCTTGCTCTGGCGGGCATCATCCCCAACCTGATGATCGTCCTGACCTCCGCCTTCGGATTTATGCGCGGAGAGAAGGAGGGGCTGATCATCGGGTTCTTCTGCGGACTGCTGAGCGATATCTTCTTCGGGAGCTTCATGGGCTTCTATGCGCTGCTGCTGATGTATATCGGCTATTTGAACGGCAAATTCAGCCGGATATTCTACCCGGAGGACATTAAGCTCCCCATAGCGCTGATCATCACCAGCGATCTGTCTTACGGCATCATATGTTATGTGCTTTTGTTCATGCTTCGCGGCAGGCTCCAGTTCACCTATTATTTTTTACATATCATACTGCCGGAAGCGCTGTACACCATAGTGGTCACTCTGTTTCTCTATCCGCTGATCCTGAATGTGAATAAGAGACTGGAGGCCTACGAAAAAAGGAGAGCGCAGAAATTTGTTTGACGAGTTAAAGGACAAGCTGATAAGTATACTGACCAGCAGACTTACGGTCTTTACCGTTGTCTTCTGCGCCATGGGCGCCGTTCTCATCTACCGCTGTTTTGACCTGCAGATCGTTCACGGCGAGGAGTATCTGCGGGAGTTCGTCCTGGAGGTGGAAAAGACCAGAGATATTGCAAGCACCAGGGGCAATATCTATGACCGCAACGGAAATGTTCTCGCATATAACGAGCTGGCCTATTCCGTGAAGGTCGAGGATGTCTTCGAGACGAACCGCAGTAAGAACGCCAGTCTGAACGATATGCTGTACAGACTCATCAAAATGATAGAGAAGAACGGAGACAATGTGATCACCGATTTCCGGATCGTGATCGATGAGGACGGCGAGTTTGCCTATACCGTTGACGGGACCAGCCGTCTGCGCTTTCTTGCGGATGTGTACGGACATGCCACCGTCGACAAGCTGAAGGACGAGCAGCGGACCGCCACCCCCGACGAAGTCATGAGGTATCTGAGCCGGGTGAAAGGGTTCGCCATCGGCCAATATGAGGACGCCGAAGATCCCGACAGCAAATTCGTGGAGGGGAAGGGCTACACAAAAAAAGAATGGCTGCAGCTGGTGACGCTCCGCTACGCCATGAACCTCACCTCATTCCGAAAATATATCGGCACCACGGTGGCCACCAACGTGAGCGAGCGGACCGTGGCGGTCATCATGGAAAATTCCGGGGAGCTGCCCGGCGTCACGATCGAGGAGGATACGATCCGCAGATATGTGGACAGCAAATATTTTGCACATGTGCTGGGCTACACGGGCAGGATATCCTCCGACGAGCTCACGGAGCTGAATGCACAGATGGCACAGCTGGGCCGGGACGATAATTTTTACGACATCAACGACGTGGTGGGAAAGGGCGGTATTGAGGCCAGTCTGGAGACCACTCTGCAGGGGCAGAAGGGCTACGAGAAGGTAGTCGTGGACAATATGGGCAAGGTGAACTCGATCATCGAGCGCCAGGAGGCCCAGGCCGGGCAGGATGTGTACCTCACCATCGACAGCGAGCTGACCAAGGCCGTCTACAATATTTTGGAGCAGAGGCTCGCCGGTCTTGTGTCCAGCAAGATATTCAACGCCAAGGAATACAAGGCGACGGAGAACTCAAGCAGCTCGGACATCCGTATCCCTATTTACGATGTATATTTCGCCATGTTCAACAACTCCGTCATCGACCTGAGGGCCATGGCGGACGAAAATGCGGGAGATACGGAGAAAGAGGTATATCAGAAATATCTGTCCTATAAGGAGGACACTTACTCGGCTCTGAGAGCGGAGCTTACGGAAAAGCTCACGCCCTACAACCGGCTCACGGATGAATACAAGATCTATCAGAGCCGCATCGTGAAAATGCTGAATGAACAGGGCGTCATCATGTCGGAGGCGGTGGACAGCTCCGACGCGACGCAGATCGCCTGGGCCACGGACGAGGTCATCAGCCTCAGCGAATATTTAAGATATTGTATCGCCCAGAACTGGATCGACGTGAGCAAGCTGGAGCTCGACGACAAATATTCCGAATCGGATGAGATCTTTCAGAAGCTGACAGAGTACATCATCCAGATGCTTGACAGAAATACGGAATTTCAAAAGCTGCTCTATAAGTACATGCTGCTGTCGGACACCATATCCGGCAGGCAGGTCTGCCAGATCCTCTGCGAGCAGAAGCTGATCGAAGTCCCCGCGGAGGACGAGGAGGCGCTGTTCGCCGGAAGGCTGAGCGCTTACCAGTTCATGATGAACAGGATCCTTCATCTGGAGATCACGCCGGCTCAGCTCGCCCTGGATCCCTGCAACGCTTCCGCCGTCATCACCGACGTGAACACCGGGGAGGTGCTTGCCCTGGTGTCATATCCCGGATACGACAACAATATGATGGCGAACTCCGTCAATGCGGAGTACTTTGCCCGGCTGAACACAGACAAGGCATCGCCCCAGATCAACTTTGCCACTCAGAACGCTCTGGCGCCGGGCTCCACCTTCAAGATGGTCACGGCCACGGCCGGTCTGATGGAGGGAGCGATCACCCTGAACACCAACATTAACTGTACCAGTCTGTATACCAATATCGAGCCGTCCCCAAGATGCTGGAATTATTGGGGCCACGGCAACGAGAACGTCACCGAGGCGATCCGGGATTCGTGCAACTTTTTTTTCTACGATGTGGGCTACAGACTTTCCACCGTCAGCGGGACCTACAACGAGTCGGCCGGACTGGAGACGCTGGCAAAGTATGCCGACATGTTCGGGCTTACGGACAAGTCCGGCCTTGAGATATCCGAGGTGCCGCCCACGGTGTCGAACGTGGATCCCGTGCGGTCCGCCATCGGACAGGGAAGTCACAGCTACACTACGGCAGCTCTCGCGCGATATGTGACGACCGTCGCCAACGGCGGGACCTGCTACGATCTGACCCTGGTCCACAAGATCACGGACGCACAGGGAAATACGGTGCAGGAGTCCGAGCCGAAGATCCGGAATCAGGTGGAGCTTCCCCAACAGTATTGGGACGCCATCCACCGGGGCATGCGCCAGGTGGTGGAGAACAAGCCGTACTTCCGCGATCTGGCGGTGGAGGTCGCCGGCAAGACCGGTACTGCAGAGCAGACAAGGTCACGCCCCAGCCACGCACTGTTCGTGTGCTACGCTCCCTACGAAGCGCCGGAGATCGCCATTGCGACCAGGATTCCTTTCGGCTATTCCTCCGACTACGCCGCCCAGGCTACCGGGGACATCATCCTGTACTACTACGGTCTGGCGGAAGATGACCTGATCACAGGCACGGCGGAGATGCCGGATGCCGGAATCTCAAATGAATTGTAGGGGATATTTTTGAGGAGCCGCTTTGCGGCGGAATGTGAGGCTATATGAAAGAGGCAGTACTGATCAAAAGCTTTCCGAACGGGATATCCATCCATATGGGACAGGATGTCCCCTTTGAGGACATACTGAACGAGATCGCTTTTAAATTTTCAGAGGCGAAGGCTTTTTTCGGCAAGGCATCTATGGCTTTATCCATGGAGGGAAGGTCGGTGACGGCTCTGGAGGAGATCCGGATACTGGAGGCCATCCACGAGAACAGCGACCTGAATATTGTCTGTATTGTGGGGAAAGACGAATCTACCAACAAGAATTTCATCAAGGCCCTGGCGCACACGGAAAAGAAGCTGTACGGCGGGGAGGAGGGACAGTTCTTTAAGGGCAGCCTGAAGAACAAGGAGGTCCTGGAGACGGAGAACAGCATTATCGTGCTGGGGGATGTCTATCCGGGCTGCGCTGTGATCAGCGCCAGAAATGTCATTATCCTGGGCGGCCTTTACGGGGAGGCCTACGCCGGCGGGAACGGCCGGGAGGGAGCTTTTATTGCTGCGCTTGAAATGGAGCCGGAGAGAATTAAGATCGGCGATTTCAAATACAAACCGGGCAAACAGCCCAAATGGGGCATACGCCAAAAGGTACATCCGAAAATTGCATATGTAAAGAACGATAAGATAATCTTTGAGACGCTTACCAAAGACTTGCTGAGCAGCTTCTGAGCGTGCACGGCGGACGACAAAATATGAAGCGGAGGAACGGAAAATGGAAAATCAGTTTTCCCCGGAGCAAAAGGGCTCCGAAGTCATTGTCGTCACTTCAGGTAAAGGCGGTGTGGGAAAGACCACCACATCCGCGAACGTAGGCACCGGCCTTGCAAAGCTGGGCAAAAAGGTCTGTCTTATCGATACGGATATCGGTCTCAGGAACCTGGACGTGGTCATGGGACTGGAGAACAGGATCGTCTACAATCTTGTGGACGTGGTGGAGGGGAACTGCAGAGTAAAGCAGGCGCTGATCCGGGACAAACGCCATCAGGGCCTTTACCTGATGCCCTCGGCGCAGACGCGGGACAAGACGGCCGTGACGCCGGGACAGATGATTAAGGTCATCGATCATCTGAGAGAGCAGTTCGATTATATTATTCTGGACTGTCCCGCCGGCATCGAGCAGGGCTTCCAGAACGCCATTGCGGGGGCCGACAGGGCGCTGGTAGTGACCACTCCCGAAGTCTCGGCCATCCGGGATGCGGATCGAATCATCGGACTGCTGGAGGCGAACGGCTTTAAGCAGATGGACCTGATCATCAACAGGCTCCGGATGGATATGGTGCGCCGGGGCGATATGATGTCGGCGCAGGATGTGGTGGATATCCTGGCCATACCGCTGATCGGCATTATTCCGGACGACGAGAACGTGGTCATTGCCACCAATCAGGGCGAGCCCCTGGTGGGCGGCGACAGTCCCGCCGGCCAGGCATACGCCAACGTGGTGAACCGGGTGCAGGGAAAGGAAGTGCCGTACCTGAATTTCGACAAGGGCATCTCCTTCTGGACCAAGGTCACGGGAATCTTTCATAGAGCATAGGGAGGAGCATATTATGAGACATTTTTTCCGCAGAAAAAGCTCCTGCCAGATAGCAAAGGACCGGTTGAAAATTTTGCTCATTTCGGACCGTGTGAATTGCTCGCCGGAAATGATGGAGCTGATCAAGAACGACATCGCAAAGGTGATCTCCAAGTACATGAAGATCGATGCCGACAATATGGAGATTCAGATCAATACGAAGGGGACCAAGGCCGGCAGGTCCGGCAAGCCCAGTCTTTACGCCAACATTCCCATTGTAGATGTGGTGTCGGCCGATCTGAACCTGAACAAATGAACGGGGACGACAGACAGTATGTTCAAGAAACTGAGATTACGGGATTATGATTTCAAATTGGTTCTGATGGTAATATCGCTGGCGGTCATAGGCGTCGTTGCCATCGGCAGTGCCGACGAATCGCTCCGGTCCAGACAGCTGGCCGGAGTGGTGGCCGGCACGTTCCTGATGGTGGCCATTTCGTTCTTTAACTATTCTCACCTGCTCAGGCTGTACTGGGTGATATATATCGTCAATATCGTGCTCCTGGTCATGGTGCAGTTCATGGGCGAGACGAACAACACCGGCGCACAGAGATGGCTGAAGATCGGCGGGCTGAAATTTCAGCCGTCGGAAACAGCGAAAATTCTGTTGATTTTATTCTTTGCACAGTTTATTATGAAATATAAAGAGAAGCTGAACACTGCCAAAATCATAGGTCTCAGTGTGCTGCTCGCAGCATTGCCCTGGTATCTGGTGGAAGAACAGCCTGACCTCTCCACAAGCATCGTGCTGATCGTCATTTTCTGTGTGGTCATGTTTGCGGGAGGCATCAGTCTGAAGCTGGTGTTCGGAGTCCTGGCCATTGCCATACCGGCCGTGGCACTGCTGATATCTCTGGCGCTCAAGCCGAACAGCGAGATCCTGGAGGGGTTCCAGCAGAACCGTATCTTTGCGTTCCTGCATCCCGACGACTACGCCACCACAGAGGCCTATCAGCAGAAGAACTCCGTCACCGCCATAGCATCCGGGATGCTGGACGGAAAGGGTTACAAGAACAATGAGACAACGTCCGTAAAGAACGGCAATTTTATCTCGGAGGCCGAGAGTGATTTTATTTTTGCAGTGATCGGCGAGGAATTCGGTTTTAAGGGCTGCCTTGTGGTAATCATTCTCCTGTTCTGCATTGCGTTGGAATGTATCTCCGTGGCCCGAAAGGCTAAGGATGTGGCCGGATGTATCATTGCGGCAGGCATGGGGGGCCTGATCGCATTTCAAAGCTTTTTCAATATCGGCGTGACGACCTTTATCATGCCGAATACAGGTCTGCCGCTTCCTTTTGTCAGTTACGGTCTCACTTCGCTTATGAGCCTGTTTATGGGGATGGGCTTTGTGCTGAATGTACGTCTGCAGGCGAGGAAGAGCAAGTAAAAACTATATAAAGAGAGGGTATTTCAAATGAATATCGCATTGATCGCACATGACTCAAAGAAAAAGCTGATGCAGAATTTCTGTATCGCTTACAGGGGGATACTGAGTCGGAATGAGCTGTATGCGACCGGGACCACCGGGCGTTTGGTGGAAGAGGTGACGAACCTGAATATCCACAAGTTCCTTGCGGGACATTTGGGCGGTGAACAGCAGCTGGGGGCACAGATCGAACACAATCAGATGGATCTGGTCATCTTTCTGCGCGATCCCTTGACGCCCAAGATCCATGAACCTGACGTGAACAATGTGGTCAGGCTCTGTGACATGTACAATATTCCGCTGGCTACCAATCTGGCCAGCGCCGAACTGTTGATCAAGGCTCTGGAAAGAGGAGATTTTGAGTGGCGTGAAATGTACAGATAGAAAATACATCAAAATCGCAGTGTGCGCACTTGCGGTCTGCGCGTGCCTGCTCACAGGCTGCGGCGGAGCGCCCTACGCCATGCCCTACAGCTCCATGTCCAATATCAGCAGCTTCAACACCGTGTCCGGACTGGATACGGGAACTGCCGATACCTTTGCGGCAGATCTCTGCGTGGTAAAGGACGATATCTCCGTGGACAGCGTGGATATGGATGCGGCGGAGGCCGCCGTGCTCTTCGATCTGGCGGACAGCAGGGTCCTCTACTCCAAGAACGCCCACGAGTCCCTCTATCCGGCCAGTCTCACCAAGGTCATGACGGCTCTGGTGGCGCTGAAATACGGCAGTCTGGACCAGAAGCTGATTGCAACGGAATCCGTAAATATCACTGAGCCCGGCGCACAGCTTTTGGGGCTGAAGCCCGGCGACACCATGACGTTGGACCAGGCGCTGCACATTCTGCTCCTGTACTCCGCCAACGATGTGGCCATGATGATCGCGGAGGGCGTCGGGGGTTCTGTGGAGAATTTCGTGGCCATGATGAACCAGGAGGCCAGGGGACTGGGCGCCACCAACACGAACTTTGTCAATCCCAACGGTCTGCCCAATGACGACCACAAGACGACGGCATACGATATGTACCTGATCTTCAACGAGGCCATCAAGTATGACAGCTTCAGTGAGATCATACAGATGAACAGCTATCAGACCGTTTATTATGACCGGGACGGCGAGGAAAAGCAATTTGATAAATCCACTACGAACCGTTTCCTGAAGGGCGACTTCCCGTCCCCCGCAGGCGTCACGGTCATCGGCGGCAAGACCGGCACCACAAATGCGGCGGGGCACTGTCTGATATTGCTGTCGAAGGACGTGAGCGGCTCCCCCTACATCTCCATTATCCTGAGGGCGGAATCCTCGGATCAGCTCTATGAGAGCATGACCGATTTGTTGGAGGTGATAGACAATTAACAGTTGTTTTTTGGGCTCGTATCGCTTATAATTGAAGTATCAGTAAAAATACACTACTACAGGAGGGTTTCCCAATGGTTCAGTTGATTGTCGGCAGAAAAGGAAAGGGCAAGACAAAGCAGTTACTGGATAAGGTGAACGGCGAAGTAAAAGAGATTTCCGGGAATGTGGTATATCTTGACAAGAGCGCAAAGCATATGTATGAGCTGAACAATAAGGTTCGTCTTGTGGATGTGTCTCAGTTCATGATCGAGAACAGCAGCGAATTTCTTGGATTTGTAAGCGGAGTGCTCTCGCAGGACCACGATCTTCAGCAGATGTATTTCGACAGCTTTTTGACAATTGCCTGTATGGATGATAAAGACCTTGAACCCGCCATTGATAAATTAGAAAAGCTCAGCAAGAGCTTTGATGTGGATTTCATTCTGAGCGTTTCCATGGATGAATCCGAGCTTCCCGCCGGTCTGAAGGACAAGATCATCTTATCCCTGTGACCTGCAAAATATGACTGATCCAAGAGCCTCGGATGAAACCGGGGCTTTTGTTTGGAGGCAGACGTGTCGAACACCAAGATCACAAAAATAAAAAAATACAGGAAGCCTCTCAACCTGAATATAGGAATGATCATTTTCGGTGTCATACTGGTCTATGTGATCGTCTGCGTGATCTCGTACTTTCACACAGGCCGCATAAGCCGTTACGAGGTTCAGGAGGGTTCTCTTGCCGCGGACAACATTTATCGCGGGATAGCTCTTCGCGACGAATCCGTTGTCTATACCACGGCTGCCGGCTATGTGAACTATTACGCCCGCGAGGGAGAGCGTGTGGCCAAGAACGACCTGGTGTATGTCGTGGACGAGACGGGCCGCCTGAATGAGAGCATGGAGGGAATCGCTCTCGGCGAGAACACGCTGAGCGAAAAGGAGCTCGCGGAATTTCGCAACGAGATCGTAAATTTCTCTCACGGCTTTGACAGCCGGGACTTCGAGAGCACCTACGATTTTAAATATTCCCTGAAGAATACCGTATTCAAGCTGGCAAACGCCAATATGATGGAAAATCTCGGCTCCCTGGACAGCGGCGCCGGCGGCAGTATCGTCAACTATGCCTACGCTCCCGAATCGGGGACCGTTGCGTACTGGACGGACGGCTACGAAGACCTGACGGCATCCGATGTGACGGCGGAAATATTCGAGGAGAAGGAGTACGAGAAGCATCCGCTGATGAGCAACGATCTGATCGCTGTCGGCGATGCCGCCTACAAGCTCGCTTCGGACGAAAACTGGTCCCTGGTCATCCCGATCGAACCGGACAGGGGCGCCAAGCTCCAGGAGGAGGGCTACATAAAGGTAAAGTTCCTGAAGAACCAGTACGAATCCTGGGGAGAGGTCCGGCTGCTCAACAACAGCGACGGCAAGACCTATCTGCAGCTGTCCTTTAACAACTCCATGGCAGCCTTTCTGTCGGACCGCTTTTTGGACATAGAGCTGATCGTAGAGGATGAGAGGGGCCTGAAAATACCGGTCACCTCCATTGTGCAGAAGGAATTTTTCCTGATACCGGAGGATTACGTGATCCCCGGCGGAAGCGGCGGACGCGGGAGCATCGTGCGTCAGTGCTACCTGGAGGACGGAAGTATATCCAGCGAGATGCTGGAGGTGGATCTTTACAATTTTGACGAGGAAGCCAAGGAATATTACCTCGACAGTTCTATTTTGAACACAGGCGACATATTGTATAAATTGGACAGTCAGGAGACCTTTACCGTGAGCAGGCGCGCGACCCTGATCGGCGTCTACAATATGAACAAGGGCTACGCCGATTTTAAGCAGATCAACATCCTGTACCAGAATGAAGAGTATGCCATTGTAAAATCCAATACGCGCTACGGACTGAATGTATATGATTACATCGCCCTTGACGCATCGACCGTCAGCGACGACCAGTTCATCAATCAGCCCAACGTCCAGCCCTGACATTTCCGCTTTACCAATGCGATCGATCGGAGGTGACACGACTATTGATCAGCGAAAATTTAAATACCGTGCGGCAGAGGATCGCCCAGGCATGTGAAAGGACGAGAAGAGACCCCTCTGAGGTCACCCTGATCGCTGTGAGCAAGACGAAGCCTGTGCAGGCGCTCCGGGAGGCATACGACGCCGGCGCCAGGGATTTCGGCGAGAATAAGGTGCAGGAGCTGACGGACAAGCTGCCGCAGATGCCCGGCGACATACTCTGGCACATGATCGGCCACCTGCAGAGGAACAAGGTAAAGTACATCATCGGGAAGACAGCGCTGATCCACAGTGTGGACTCCGTGCGGCTGGCGGAACAGATCAGCAGGGAGTCCGTAAAGAGCGGCGTTGTCACCGATATCCTGATCGAGGTGAATATGGCGGGAGAGGAGAGCAAGTTCGGAGTCCCGCCCGCGGAGGCGCTTCCCCTGACAGAACAGATAGCCGCAATGCCGGGCATCCGCATTCGGGGACTGATGACCATCGCTCCGTACACGGAGGATCCGGAGGAGAACCGTCCGTATTTTAGAAAATTGAAACAATTGTCTGTTGACATAGAGGGAAAAAACATTGATAATGTTAGTATGAAAATTCTTTCGATGGGAATGACCGGGGATTACACCGTCGCCATCGAGGAGGGCGCCACCTGCGTGCGGGTCGGCACTGGTATTTTCGGAGAGAGAGATTACACAAATCAGGAGACCGCACGGAATAAGACGGAATCGGAAAGGTATGGTATCAGATAATGGGTGTTATGGACAAGTTCTTAAACTACATGAAGCTGAACGGAGAGGAAGACGACGAGTATTATGACGACGACTATCTGGACGGCGAGGAGGACGAGGAGCCGGTCGCACAGCGCAAGGCGCCTTCCGCAAAGCCAAAGGACGATGAGATAGAGGAACGTCCCGCCAAGAAACATCCGACCGCTCCCAGCGGCAAGATCACTCCCATCAAGCAGTCGTCCTCCAGAAGGATGACCAACGGCTCCGGAATGGAGGTGTGCGTGATCAAGCCTACCTCCGTGGAGGATGCCAGAGAAATTACAGAGACCCTGCTGGCCAACAGGACCGTGGTGCTGAATCTGGAGGGGCTCGATGTGGATATCGCCCAGAGGATCATAGATTTCACCAGCGGATCCTGCTTCGCGATCGCCGGCAATCTCCAGAAGATCTCTCATTACATATTCATCATCACCCCTTCCAGCGTGGATATTTCGGGAGATTTTCAGGATATATTCGGCGGTTCCCTGGATATGCAGCTGAACAGCTGATCAAAAGCCTGCCTGGGCAGGCTTTTTTTGCGCAGGTATCTCTTCCGGAAAGACATATACCGAAATTCAGAAAGGAAAACACATCATGTCCCAGCGTATGCCGATCCTCTGCAATAAAAAACCGTGCTATGACATTCTGTTCACCCAGTCCTTCGGGGAGCTGTGGCCGTCCCTCGCGGAGCTCGGCTGCCAGGACCGGAGGATCTGCATCGTCACCGACTCAAAGGTGGATGAGCTCTACGGTGCCCAAGTGCTGGAGTGCCTTGAAGGGAAATGTCTTAAGGCAGTAAAATACGTTTTCCCGCAGGGAGAAGAAAACAAGAATCTTGATACCGTCAGAAGCATATACTCCTTTCTGATACAGGAGGGCCTTGATAGAAAGGACCTGCTTGTGGCGCTCGGCGGCGGAGTAGTGGGAGATACCGCCGGATACGTCGCGGCGACCTACCTGCGGGGTGTGGATTATATTCAGGTTCCCACCACGCTCCTGTCCCAGACGGACAGCAGCATCGGCGGCAAGACAGGCGTAGACTTCGACGGATACAAGAATATGGTGGGCGCCTTCAAGATGCCCCGTCTGGTATATGTGAACCTTTCGGTCCTTCAGACGCTCGACGACCGTCAGTTCTTCTCAGGCTTTGCCGAGGTGATGAAACACGGTCTTATCAGAGACGAGATCCTGTATCAGTGGCTGATCGATAAAATGTATGAGATCTGTGAGAGAGACCTTGATGTGCTTCAGGAGATGCTGATGCGAAGCTGCGCCGTCAAGAAGTCGATCGTGGAAAAGGATCCTACGGAGCAGGGCGATAGAGCGCTGCTGAACTTTGGCCACACCATCGGACATGCCATAGAAAAATACAAGAATTTCCAGCTGTCCCACGGCGAGTGCGTTGCCCTGGGCGCGGTGGCTGCCGCCTATATCTCCTGGAAGAGGGACCTCCTCTCTATGGAGGAATACTATGAGGTGCGGGATATGTTCGTACCGTTCAATCTTCCCATCAGCGTGGAGGACATCGATCCCGATGAGATTCTGCGCCTGACAAAGGCAGATAAAAAGATGGAGGCCGGCAGGGTCAAATTCATTCTTCTGAAAAAAATCGGCAAGGCTGTAATAGACAGGACCGTGACGGACGAGGAGATCCTTGCCGCCATCCGTGAAATCTATTTTAGTGACGAGGATGCACATGCGTAAAAAAAATAAGATAATGCTGCTGATCGATCTGCTGGTGATGCTGGCGCTTCTTGCCCTTGACCAGTTCACAAAATATATGGCCGTACAAAGGCTGAAGGATCAGCCCTCCTTCGTGATAATCGAGGGCGCCCTGGAGCTGCAGTATCTGGAGAACAGGGGCTCCGCTTTCGGTATGCTGCAGAATCAGAAGTTCTTTCTTCTGTTCGTGGGCTTTGTGTTCATGGCGGGCATTTTGTTCTTCCTGCTGAAGCTGCCGGCCGACAAGAAATTCCGCATCGTCCATATAGCGCTTTCTGCCATAATGGCTGGCGGCATCGGCAATATGATCGACCGCTTCCGACTGGACTATGTGGTGGATTTCATCTATTTTGTGCTGATCAATTTCCCCATATTCAATGTGGCAGACTGCTATATCGTGGTCTTTACAGTCGTTTTGTTCCTCCTCTTTCTGTTCTATTATAAGGAGAAGGACCTTGAATTTCTCAACTTCAAGCAGAACCGTTATCGGGAGATGAAGTAGATGCAGGAGCTGTGTTTTGAGATAACTGAGGAAATGGAGGATGAGAGAGTCGATAAGTGCCTTTCCGCGCTTATCGACTCTTTGTCGCGCTCTTATATCCAAAGGATGGTCAAGGAAGGGCAGGTCACCGTGAACGGCGAGACCGTCAAGGGCAGCTTCCGCGTCAGGGAGGGCGACCGGATCGTCTTTATGCTTCCCGACGCGGCGAAGCCCGATATCGAGCCGGAGGACATTGCCCTTGACATTCTCTATGAGGATGCGGATGTGATCGTTGTGAACAAGCCTAAGGGCATGGTGGTACATCCCGCCGCCGGCCACTACAGCGGCACGCTGGTCAACGCCCTAATGTACCGCCTGGGAGATCAGCTCTCCGGCATAGGCGGTGTGATGCGGCCCGGAATCGTACATCGGATCGATATGAACACCACGGGCTCCGTCATTGTCTGCAAGAATGATTCCGCCCACCAGTGCATTGCTGCGCAGCTGAAGGAGCATTCCGTTACCAGATGCTATCACGCCGTCTGCGTTGGCGTATTGAAGGAGGAGGAGGGCGTTATCGACAGACCTATCGGCAGACACCCCACGGACCGAAAGAAGATGGCCGTAAACACGCGCAGCGGCAAGCGCGCCGTGACACATTACAGGGTGCTCAGGCGTTTTGCGGGCCATACCTATATCGAATGCCGCCTTGAGACCGGGCGCACACATCAGATCAGAGTGCATATGGCGTCTATCGGGCACCCGCTTCTGGGGGATGACGTATACGGAAGCGCAAAGACAAAAACACCCTTCCCGCTGAACGGTCAGGTGCTCCATGCCAAGACACTGGGATTCCGGCAGCCCACCACCGGTGAGTATGTGGAGGTGGACGCGCCGCTGCCGGAGTACTTTGCAGAGCTGTTAAAAAGCTTATGAGATCTGCAATTTTCAAGGTTTGTTGGTAAATATATATAAATTTGTTGTCTTAAAACTCAAAATGTTGTATAATGTTCCTATAACAAAAGCATATATCTGGGGGAATATTTTTATGCTTTTACTCTAACAGAAAGAGAGGGTGTGTATATGAATACTGTTATCACCATAGGGCGTCAGTTCGGTTCTGCAGGCCGCGAGATCGGCGAGAAGGTTGCGGAATATTTCGGCATCAAGTGTTACGACAAGGAACTCCTGACAAGAGCAGCCAAAGAGAGCGGATTCTGCGAGGAAATGATTCAGAATCATGACGAGAGACCTACGAACTCTTTCCTGTACAATTTGGTAATGGACACTTATTCCTTCGGTTACAACGCGTCCTCCTTCGTGGATATGCCCATCAGCCACAAGGTCTTTCTTGCGCAGTTCGACACCATCAAGAAGATCGCCGACGAGGGCCCCTGCGTGATCGTGGGGCGCTGTGCGGATTATGCACTCGCAGATTACAGCAATGTGCTCCATCTCTTCATCTATGCGGACGAGGACTCCAAGGTGAAGCGCATCATGAAGAAGTACGAGCTGACCGAGCAGAAGGCGCGGGATATGATCATCAAGAAGGACAAACAGCGCCAGAGCTACTACAACTATTACTCCTCCAAGAAATGGGGCAGAGCGGACAGCTATGACCTGTGCATCAACAGCAGCGTGCTGGGCGTGGAGGGCACCGTGAAGCTGATCGTTCAGTACATCGAGGATTTTGAGAAGAAGCAACTAAATGCTTGACAATTCAGGCGCCTCATGTTAAGATATCATAGTATGCCGCATGACTAGGTAGAAGTGTGTCCTCATGACGCCACCAAAGTCAGCGAGTAAATGAATCCTGCGGATTCAGGATCCTGCAGATTCATAAATAGGAGGTGCCATAATTATGTACGCAATTATTGCAACCGGCGGAAAGCAGTACAAGGTTTCCGAGGGCGATATCATCAAGGTCGAGAAGCTGGATGTGGAAGCCGGGAACACAGTTACTTTCGACCGTGTGATCGCAGTAAGTGACGGTACCCTGAAGGTCGGCGACGATGCCGCAAAGGCAAGTGTGACCGCTACCGTTATGGAGCAGGGCAGGGGTAAAAAGGTCATTGTATACAAATACAAGAGAAAGACCGGCTACCACAAAAAGAACGGTCACAGACAAGCATACACTCAGGTCAAGATCGACAAGATCAACGCATAACAGGAAGAGATATGACGACTGTAACGGTCCGAAAGGATCACGATCAAGTCTACAGAGGTTTTACCTGCACGGGACATGCTGATTATGCCCGGAGAGGACAGCCGGATATTCTGTGCGCCGCCATATCGGCGCTGGTCATCGGCACTGTCAATTCCCTGGAGGAGTTGGCAGGAGAGAAGATGACTGTGGTCACGGAGGAGACTTCCGGCCTTATCCGCTGCGACTTTCAAGGTAAGCTGCAGGAAGGATCCGTCCTTCTGGTAGACGCTATGGTATTCAATCTGGAAAACCTGAGCAGGGAATACGGAGAGAATTATTTACAAGTCAAATTCGAGGAGGTGTAAGACATGCTGAACATGAACCTTCAGTTTTTTGCTCATAAAAAGGGTGTGGGATCCACCAAGAACGGCAGAGATTCCGAATCCAAGAGATTAGGTGCGAAGAGAGCTGACGGACAGTTCGTAAAAGCAGGAAATATTCTTTACAGGCAGCGCGGTACCAAGATTCATCCCGGTACCAACGTGGGCATCGGCGGAGACGATACGCTGTTCGCGCTGGTCGACGGTATTCTCCGTTTTGAGAGAAAGGGCCGCGACAAAAAGCAGGCTTCTGTGTATCCTGTGGAGAAATAAGCTTTATTCTTACGAAGGAATCAAAGGCTTCAGGCAGCGCCTGAAGCCTTTTCGCTTAAGAGAGTGTTCGGAAAGGTTGGGAAGCAATGTTTGCAGACAGAGCCAGAATATTTGTGAGGAGCGGAAAAGGCGGCGACGGACACGTCTCTTTTCGCCGTGAAAAATATGTGCCTGCGGGCGGCCCCGACGGCGGGGACGGCGGCAGGGGCGGCGACGTGATCTTTGAGGTGGACCTGGGCCTCAACACGCTGATCGACTTCCGCAACTCCCGAAAATATAAGGCAGGGGACGGCGAGCCCGGCGGGAAGAAGAACTGCCGCGGCAAGGACGGGGCGGATATCGTGATCAAAGTCCCGCCCGGCACCGTGATCCGGGAGGCGCAGAGCGGACAGGTCATAGCCGATATGTCCGGAGAGAACCGCAGGATCGTACTTCTCACCGGCGGCAGGGGCGGCAATGGCAACCAGCACTATGCAACGAGCACCATGCAGGCTCCCAAATACGCCCAGCCGGGCCAGCCGGCCAGGGAGCTGGAGCTACTTCTGGAGCTGAAGGTAATTGCGGATGTGGGCCTGATCGGCTTTCCCAACGTAGGAAAATCCACCTTTTTGTCCAGAGTGACCAACGCCAAGCCCAAAATAGCGAACTATCCCTTCACCACCCTGAATCCCAATCTGGGAGTCGTGGATCTGGAGGGGACAGGCGGTTTTGTGATAGCCGACATACCGGGGCTGATCGAGGGAGCGTCCCAGGGCGTGGGACTTGGATATGAATTCTTGAGACATATCGAGCGGACAAAGGTCATGATCCACATTGTAGATGCCGCCGGAACGGAAGGCCGGGACCCGATTGCAGACATCTACGCCATCAACCGCGAACTGGAGGCCTACGATCCGGAGATAGCGAAACGTCCTCAGATCATTGCGGCAAATAAGATCGATGCGATATTCGATCCGGACAAAAGTCCTGTCGAGGCCATACGGGCTGAATTCGAGCCCAGGGGGATTCCTGTCTGCGCCATATCTGCCGTCAGCGGGGAGGGCGTTCGGGAGCTTCTCTACAAGGTCAATGACATGCTGAACGGACTGAACAGAGATGTCACCGTCTTTCAGCAGGAATTTTTCCCGGAGCAGTCTGTTCCCGGAGACACCTCGGAGCCCTTCACCGTGTCCTATGACGCCAAGGAGGATGTCTATGTGATAGAAGGGCCCCGGATCGAAAAAATGTTGGGATACACTAATTTGGACAGCGAGAAGGGCTTTACCTTTTTCCAGAAATTCCTGAAGGAGACAGGAATTCTGGAGGAGCTGGAGGCATTGGGCATACAGGACGGCGACACCGTGCGCATGTACGGCCTTTCCTTCGACTATTACAGGTAATAACCTGCCCGCTGCAGAGATTGGAGGGGAATGCGAGCAAATGACAAGTAAGCAGAGAGCCTATTTAAAAAGTCTGGCCACCAGACTGGATCCTGTTTTTCAGGTGGGAAAATCCAGTCTGACACCGGAGCTGACCGAAGCGATTGGACAGGCCTTCAACAACAATGAACTGATCAAGGTGGCGGTCCTGAAGAATTGCATGGACGATCCGGGAGAGATCGCCCGGACCGTGGCTGAGCGCACACATTCTCAGGTCGTCCAGGTGATCGGCAAAAAATTCGTACTGTACAGGCCCGATAAGGAAAAGCCAAAGATCCAGCTGCCGAAATGATTTTCGGCTTCCGCCGTACAGCAACAACATCAAACACTTTGAGGAGCAAAGCCATTTATGAGAAAGATAGGCGTCATGGGAGGGACCTTCGATCCCATTCACGTAGGACATCTGATGCTGGCAGAATGGGCTGCAGATGCTGCGGACCTCGACCAGGTATGGTTCATTCCCACCGGCCGTTCTTACATGAAGAACGACCGGGAAATACTGCCGGGCCGGGAACGTCTCCGCATGACGGAGCTGGCGGTCGCCGGAAACAGCAGACTGAAATGTCTTGATCTTGAGATCGAGCGGGGCGGTTACACATACAGCTACGAGACGATGGAACAGCTGAAGGCCCAATATCCCAGCGATACATTTTATTTTATCGAGGGCGCGGACTGTCTTCTTACAATGGAAAACTGGAAATGCCCGGAACGCCTTCTTGCGAGCTGTACCGTACTTGCCGCCATGAGAGACGGCGCTTCCAGGGAACAGCTGGAAGAGAAGAGGGCAGAGCTTCTGGAAAAATTCGGAGGCGACATACGTCTGATATCCTTTCCGCAGCTTGACATCTCATCCACCGGGATCCGGGAAATGCTCAGGAAAGGCGCCAGCGTCCGCTATATGATACCCGACAGCGTCCGGACCTACATTGAAGAAAAGGGATTTTACCGTGAATAAGAACAGAGAGCATTCAAAAAATAAGAAGGAGAGCGGCAGCGGCTTCCGGCTGAAAAAGCTCCGGAAAAAGGTGCGCAAGGCACAGGATGCCAAGCGGTATGAGCATACGCTGGGCGTGGAGTACACCGCTGCGGCGCTGGCAATGAGATACGGCGCCGACATGGAGGCGGCACAGGCCGCAGGTCTGCTGCACGACTGTGCAAAGTGCATTCCGGACGACCGGAAGCTCAAGCTCTGCGAAAAATATGGGATCGCCGTGACGGAGACGGAGAGGAGATGCCCCTTTTTGCTGCACTCCAAGCTGGGAGGATACCTAGCGCGAGAAGAGTACGGGATCCGGGACCAGGATGTCATCAATGCCATCGTGAATCACACCACCGGGCGGGAGGACATGAGCCTGCTGGAAAAGATCGTGTTCGTGGCCGACTATATTGAGCCGGGACGGCAGCATGCCCCGAACCTTCCTCAGATCCGCGCCCTGGCCTTTGAGGATCTGGACAGAGCCCTAGTACGCATCCTGGAGGATACGCTGGAGTATCTGAAGGACGCAGAGGAGGAGCTGGATCCCATGACGGAGATCACCCTGAAATACTATCAGCCGCTCGTTGAAGGAGCATGGAGGGAACATGGACAATAAGAACAACAACAATTCACTGCAGACCGCAAAATTAGCCATTCAGGCCCTGGAAGACAAAAAGGGCGAGGATATCCGCGTCATCGACATCAGCCAGGTGTCCGTGCTCGCCGATTACTTTATCATAGCAGGCGGGAACAATCCCAGCCAGATCCAGGCGCTCAGCGACAACGTGGAAGAGAAGCTCGCAAGAGCAGGCTGCCCTGTCCGGCAAATAGAAGGATATGATACCGCGAACTGGATATTGCTGGATTTCGGCGATGTCATTGTACACATTTTTGACAGGGAGAACCGACTGCTCTATGACCTGGAGCGGATCTGGAGAGACGGGAAATTTATACTGCCCGAAGAAATATGACAGGATACCATGATAAGTTTTATCATGTTATATTATATCATGATAAAATTTATCATAATAAATTTTATCATAATAAGTTTTATCATGAAAAAGAAAGTCCCAAGACAAAGCTCCTGGAACTTTCTTTTTATTTTGCAGCTTTATTCAGTTGCAGCTACGATCCTCAGACTGTCTCTCTGTTTCTGTCTGACAGATGCATAAAGAAGCTGATCAGATAGAGTCCGCAGATACCTACGACTGTGTAGACAATCCTGGAAAACCATGACATATTGCCGAAGATAAAGGCCACCAGGTCAAAGCGGAACAGACCGATCAGCGCCCAGTTGATGGCACCGATGATTGCTATAGTAAGCGCAGTACCGTCCAAAAATTTGTTTCCCATATTTTCCCTCATTTCTGCCGCTACAGCGGCTGTTCAACCTCTCTCTTAAAGTTCCTGCACGGTTTTTACAGGACCGGCTGTATTAATTTATGCAGAATACATTTTTTTATACACGCACATTTTCTGCAGAAACGGGGCAAAATAAACCGTGGAAAAGGATGCATCAGCGATAAAAACGAAATACGCCGAAGACCTTTCCCAATATTTGGCAATTATCGACTATAATAGGCTCCATGGAATCGTTCTCCGGCTGCAGACGGATATGACCGTTCTCCCTGTAAAAGGTCTTGACCGTGGCGGAATCGTCGAGCAGCGCTACCACCATATCTCCGTTATTGGCGGTGGAGCAGCAGTTCACAAAAATCCTGTCACCGTTGAAAATGCCTGCATTGATCATGGAATCTCCCCGCACATTCAAAATAAAGGATTCGCCTCTGGGGACCACGTCCGCCGGAACAGGGAAGTAATCCTGTATGTTTTCCTCCGCCAGAATAGGCTGGCCTGCCGCCACATTTCCCACCACGGGCAGACTGACCATTTCCGTGCGCACCATTTGAAAGCTGTCGTCGCAGATCTCAATTGCACGCGGTTTTGTAGGATCCCGGCGGATATATCCGTTCTTTTCCAGCGTCTCAAGATGAGAGTGTACCGAGGATGTGGATTTCAATTTCACCGTCTCACAGATTTCGCGCACCGTGGGCGGATACCCCTTTTTCAATATCTCATCCTTGATAAATTCAAGTATTTCCTGCTGTTTGGGCGTAATCTTTCCGAATCCCATATATTCGATACCTCCAGACCCTTATTCTTTGAAATTCCGTAAAATCGCCAACTGTTTCCGGTATTATTTTATCACAGCCGCACTGAAAAAGCAAACATATTTTTGGAATGTATGTTCGATACGAGATTTCAGACAGTACCGCGATGTGGGAGAGACAGATCTAACTATGCGCAAAAGAATAGTTTAACGAATAGTTGCAATAAAAAAACACCTACATTAGCCCTCGGTGGTCCTGCGCTGCTGGGGGCTTTGTATGTGCTTTAGGTTTCACATCTATATAATTCTGGTTTTTCTGGTATTCTATTTTTGTATTTTAGCTGTAGTTAGTATTTCACCGTGTTCTTGTTCAAATAAATTAATGGCTTCGTCGATGATAATTTGTAAGTATTCTGACATTGATTTTCCTTTGTATGCTGCAATAATTCTGAATTTTTGTACAGTATCTTTAGTGGTATACGTTGCAATTCTGGGCCGATCTGATGGCATGTGTAATCCTCCTTTTTGTAATAGCGTTGACAAGTAACGTTTGTATGTGCTTTAGAATAATTCTTTAAACTGCCGGAGCTGCAGTTTTAATTGACTGAAAATAATCTGTTATTTCATGGTTTTCAAATGTTTCATCACACATTTCTCGGAACCAGTCTTTCCGATTATTTTTGCACCATATTAAAAAATCTGCATAGTTTGTGACGTTATTTTCTTTACAGTACTGCAGGATATCTAAGGTTGTATTGTTCATTCTGATCCTCCTGGAACAACAATTTTTCCGTGTTCCTGTTCATAGGTTTTAATGTGTGTTTTTAAGATCCATTCAAGTTCTTTGTTGTCTGATCTGCCATTATGGTCTGCTATTATGTGTAACTTTTCTAGTATAATTTTATCAGTTCTTAATGTAAAAATTGGTTTGTTAGATGGCACCGTTTTCTCCTTTCTTAAATTTTTTGATGTTGACTTGTAACGTTACCTGTGTTACTATGTTTTTGTAGGGTGACGTTACTAACGTCATTTCTGATAGCTCTGAGGCAGTTTGGTGCAGATAAAAAACGCGGACATCCGGGGTGGAGCCCCGTCTCGCATAATTGAGAGCGTTTCTGTCTCAGGGTATAAATAGCCAATTTTCATTATATCATGAAAAACACGTAAAGAAAAGGAGGTAAAGGCGTGAAATTCAGGGCATTAATTGTTGGCGTGAGAGATTTTGTATCTTCGAAGGGTAAGCCGTTGCGTTTGGTATATTGCACGGCAGAGCCGAACCAGGAAGGTCTGATCGGGCAGACCGCTTTTCAGATCTGGCAGTTTCAAGGGGATGACTACTTTTCTATTCCGGCAAAGGATCTTCTGGATGTTGAATGCGTTTGTATGGAGGTTTCCGGTAAGATCGTGCTTATGAAGGTAGACGGGTATGACTCTTAATGACTTCAGCTCTCTCCTACTTGACGGAATCGGAACAATCGTTATTGCTCTCGGTATCATTACCGGAGTCTTACTTGGTAATGGATTTACCGGGCACGGTTTCAGGTAGCGATAACATCCCGGAAGTTCCGGAAGCATCCGTCGATTGTCTGCAGGCCATGGCGGCCAATTCGGAGCCTGTTCTTGGGGAAAATTCTTCCTTTATAGGCTTCGATCTGGTTATGTTTCTATCAATATACGTGTATTCGTTGTTATGTGGATTTGGGTTGTCACTTGTCTTAAATCTACTTGGTTGGGTTATAGGACAGGTCAAACTTCTGATCCAGAAAGGAGGAGGATGATTGATGCCTTTGTTTAATTCGGTTCCTATTGTGGTGGCCGAAGCTGCTAACAATGTCAGTACTGTTACTGATGCACTTAAGACTGCAATGAGCAATGCCGGATCTGATCTTTTGGGCGTTCTTGCGGCGGTAGTTCCTGTAGCGCTTCCTGTAATGATCGGCGTTGCTGCTATCGGTATTGGGATCAAGGTCTTTAAGAAGGTAACGAAGTAGGCTGTTCTGGGAGAATTAGGAGGAGGGATATCGGTCTGATATCCCTCTTTTGTTAGGAGGGATAATAATTTATGTTTTTATCAGGAGTGAAGGAGAAGATCTCTTTATTTCTTGTGTGCGTTGTGCTATTTTCTGCGATTCTGTCTCCATCAGTGCAAGTGCAGGCAGCAGCTTTTCCAGCAGTAGAATACAGTGCTTGGGAACTTTTGCAGTGGTTGCTGCTTACTTTGGGCGTGACTGTTGGTGGTGATGCAGCAGCTCATCAGCTCTCTGATGATGATATGTTCGGTCTGATCATTGATAGCATGAATGAGTACATGCCTGGGTTTGGTGATGATGTCGAAGAAATCGTTATTTCTGCTAATAATGCCGCTTCTTTGTATATGCTAAATCAATTAGTGATAACTCAATCTATATGGGATAATATGGTAGGTTGGGCTCGATCTATGTTTGTTTCGTCCAGTAATATTGTAATTACTGGCGGTAATATCAATATGGAGCTTAAGAGTGTGCAGGATATTGTTGATGTTTTTACTTTAGTATCGGGATATAGTTTTACGGAACAACAAATAGAGGATTATATTGTTCCATTTTTAGATGAAAGAGATGATTCATCAATTCCGATAAGTATGTTTTATTTCTATGATGGTGATTCAGATCATTATTGTGGTTTGATGTTTGCGTCTGATGGTTCGGTGATATATCCCACTATTAGGAAAGTACCTTCCGTGACAGGACGGGTTAATTACTATTATGTTGAGGCCGGTGTTATGTTCAGATATATTTTGTGGTCTGATTCAAGTTTATCTTTTTACTCTCCTCATACTGATTCTTCTTTTATTTCTTTAGCTGCTGATGTTTCTGCAACGGTCTATTGGCGCACGCCTCTTATAGGATCAGAGTATAAAGTTGAAGTGGAAGTTGATGCTCATATTGATTCTGGATTCCGATCTGATGTACTCGATGAAGATCTTGTACTTGTGACACCTGGTACTACTGTTGTTGATGGTGAGCTTGTCGGTGATATTACGCTTCCCATTCCGGCAGATCTTGCGGATGTCTTGACTGATGTGCTGAATGGTACTAAGGCGATTACGGATGCGTTGGAGGATGCGGATATATATCCTACTACCAAGGATCCTGATGCAGTTGTGGATGCCCAGGCTAAAGTCGAAGCTTCCACTAAGCCAATTGATCAGTACCGTTTACCGTTGGCGGATCTTTTCCCATTTTGCCTGCCGTTTGATGCTGCTAACTTTTTGGCGTGCTTGCAGGCTTCTCCTCAGGCACCGGAGTTTACATGGAAATTTCCTGTAGGTTATCAAAACGGTGTGATTGTTTATAAGGATTATACGGTTTCACTGAAAAGTTTAGATAAAGTGGCTTTTTGGATCCGAAGGTTTGAATTGTTGGCCTTTATTGTGGGTCTGATTGTTCAGACACGTGATAAGTTCATAAGGGGGTGATGTAATGTTGGAGTTCTTTCAGGAGATTTTTGATGGCCTAGCGTCTGGTATAAGGCATGTGCTGCCTACTAGTCCGTTTGCGCCATACATTAATGAGTTTCGAGATCTTCCATATATGGGTTGGATTAATTGGATCATTCCTATTGGCGAGGCTATAACTGTCATGAAATTGTGGTTGGCGGCGATTGCAATTTTTTATATGTATTCTATAGTACTTCGTTGGATCAAGGCCATAGGTGATTAGATGATAAGCTGCTATACCGGTACGCCAGGATCCGGCAAAAGTCTTCACGCCGCAATAGATATCTATTGGAGACTTAGGAATGGCCGGCCTGTTATTTGCAATTTTGATGTCAACATCCCGGAGAGATTTAGTAGGCGTGCTAGGTTCAAGTTCATTGAAAATTATGAGCTTACACCTAAACTTTTGATGGATTATTCGAGATCTTTTTTTGGTGATAAGCGTCCAAAAGAGGATTCTATTCTCCTGGTAATTGATGAGGCTCAGCTCCTGTTCGATTGTCGAGCTTGGAAAGGAAAAGAGCGTGCCGGCTGGACAAGTTTTTTTACTCAGCATCGCAAGTTTGGTTATAAAATCATTCTGATATGTCAGTTTATCGGAATGCTTGATAAGCAATTGCGATCTGTAGTGGAATACGAAGAGATTCACCGCAAAGTGACAAATATGGGTTGGAGGGGTTGGTTCCTATCTGCTCTCATGCTATCTCCTCATATGTTCGTTTCTGTGCGGATGTGGGCTACTCTTCGAGAACGTCTTTCCGCGGAATTTTTCCGGTACTCTAAGAAGTATGGTCAGTTATATAATACTTATACTGAATTTAGTGATCCTAAAAAGAAAGTTAAAAGCATCACGCAGCCGCCGCAGAAAAATTCAGACGACGCGCAGGCGACAAAGGAGCCTGCCACGGCGTCTTAATTTACTATTGTTGGGCATGAGCTGACACGAAGTCAGCGTAGGGTTTCCGGTATAGTTCTTTTGCAAGATTCCTACTTCTTCCTGTTAATCCATGCCTTTGACCTTGATAGGCTTGACTTACCAGTCAGTAAAATGGTTACCGTGCGGATGGCGCGGCCTAGCGCCGTTATAGGAGCACGGTCGGACGATAGTCAAGCTCCTGCATGGACGCAGGAGCATTGGCGTCACTTTTAGAAAGTTCCTGCAGGAACGGTAAAACGAACGCCTGGTATATGTTTTTACGTTCGCGCGGAGCTATGCCGCCACGGGAACAAGCGGCTGATAGGCGTGAATTTTCTGTTCTAAGATGGTGGTATACCACCATGGGGGCACTACGACACCCCCATGGTGTTCAATGTTCACGTGCATGATTTTTTTGTAAAGGTGGTGGTTTTTTGGCTACTCGTGGAGTAGGTAGAACTCGCAATTATGCGACTATTGTTTATCCGGAGAGTGCTCCAGATAATTGGTCCCGTATATTATCTGAAGCCTGTATACCATGTTTCATATCTCCGCTGCATGATCAGGATGTCCTTTCTGATGGAACTGGAACTTTAAAAAAGCCTCATTATCATGTGATGTTGATGTATGATTCTGTCAAGACACCTGAGCAGGCTCAAGAGGTTTTTAGTAAGATTGGCGGCATTGGTTGTGAGAAGGTCGAGTCAATAAGATCTTATTCGCGTTACTTGTGTCATCTGGATGATCCGGATAAGGTTCAGTATAAGGTCGACGATGTCTTGTCATATGGTGGCGCTGATTATATTGCTACTATTGGCATGGTCTCTGATAAGTACAAAGCAATCGGCGAAATTATAGATTTTTGTGAAGAAAATGATATTTATAGTTATGCTGACTTAATCGTGTGGTGTCGTTCCAATCGTTCAGATTGGTTCCGGGTACTATGTGATAATGGTACATATGTGGTCAGGGAATATCTTAAAAGTAGATCCTGGGAGGCAAAGAGTGGAAAATAATGTTACTGATATTCTTCGATGTATGGGGTTTCTGCCTTATACGCATATAGTGGTACGTGAACGTGATGAGGCCGGACGTTTACAGATACTAGGCGGTGGCTACCTTAATAAGATCTTAGTCAGGTATGGCAACCGTCAGATTGAGCGGTCTTCTATTGTTGGTGATATTTTGTTCATAGATCTAAAAGCTGCAACTAATTCGTTAAACTGAGGTTTTGCAACGAGTAGCTCCGCGACTCCTCGCAAAACCGGCAATTTAACGAATAGTTATTGGTATTTATATCCAAAATAGACCTTATCAGCCAATTATTTGAACAACTGCTCCGAGTCAAGCAACACGGTGAACGGGCCGTCATTTATCAGAGAGACCTTCATGTCGGCCCCGAAAATACCTTTTTCAACGACCGATATCTGCTGACGGCACCGGTCCACAATATACTGATAAAGCTCACTTGCCATCTGAGGTCCTCCGGCATTGGTAAAGGAAGGTCTGTTTCCCTTCCGGCAGTCTGCATACAGCGTGAATTGAGAAATCATTAAAAGCTGCCCCTCAACTGCCTTCAGATCCAGATTTGTCTTGCCGTTTTCGTCTTCAAAGAGCCTGAGCCCGATCAGCTTTTTGATCATCCGGTCCGCCGTTTCCTCGGTGTCCGTAGCGGAAATACCGACAAACACCAGCAGGCCGCGGTCAATTTTGCCTATTACGCGGCCGTCTGTCTGTACGTCGGCCTGAAGCACTCTCTGCACCAAAAATTTCATATGTAGCTATTCCTTCGTATTTGACTTTTTCCGCCTTTTTTGTCTCAGGGATATCCGTTTTGTCTCCGGATCCGGCGGTACGGTATCGTGAAATCCGTCGGCATCCACGTAATCCAATTTCAGATACAGATCAGAGGCTACCGGCATTTTTTTCCTGGTAAGCATGGTGTTGACCACGGATTTGATCGCCGCATAGATGACGGCAAACAACGGCACTCCGATGATCATGCCCAGTATTCCGAACAGACCGCCGAAAAACGTAATGGCAAAGATCACCCAGAAGCCGGTAAGGCCCGTGGAACTGCCGAGGATCTTCGGCCCAAGGAAATTGCCGTCGAACTGCTGCAGGAGCAGGATAAAAATCAGGAAATACAGGCATCCCTGCGGATGCATGGGATCTACGATCAGTATCAGCAGTGCGCTTGGAATCGCGCCCAGGTAAGGGCCAAAAAACGGTATGACATTCGTCACGCCGATGATCACGCTGACCAGGGCGGCATACGGCGTCTGCAGTATAGTGACCCCGATAAAGCACAGCATACCGATAATCGCGGAATCCGCGATCTTTCCGCTGAGAAATCCGATAAAGGTACGGTGCGTAAAACGAAAATTGCGGATGACGATATTGGCGGTATCGTACTCGAACAAGGCATAGGCTATCTTTTTGGCCTGTGCCGCAAATTTTTCCTTGCTTGCCATCACATAGATCGAAATAATGAATCCGATAATGAAGTCCCAGAGCATGCCGAGGATATTGGTCGCCGTATAGGTCACAGTCCGGATCCACACGGCGATATTGCCAGGCAGCTGGCTCATCCAGGCATCCAACTGGTCGGAATACTGGTCCACGATGCGGAGCACATACTCTCCCACCTCCGGATTGTCCTCCAGCATGGAGGTGATCCGATTCACCACATTCCCTCTGTATTTGTCAAAGTTTTCGATAATATTCTGAATACTTGGCACCAGCTGGGAGATGACCATATAGAACAGCAGATAGATCAGGGCAATGAACAGGAACGCGGTCAAAAACACTCCAAGCCCTCTGATAACAGATTTTCTTTTCTTTGACTCCTTTATCTCCAATTTGTCAAAAATCGGGATCAGAAATCTCTTTTCCACAGTGTTCAGAACAGGTGTCAGCAAATAAGCCGTGGCAAGACCGAAGACCAGCGGCATGAGAATGTCGGTAAGCCTGCGAAGCCCTGCCACGATATTCGAGCTATGAAACACAAAATAGTAAAAAATAATAGATGCCGCTATCACTACAAAAGCCGTGATTCCCCAGCGGACATAGTTGTTGTTCCACTTTAATTTCATAAGATCCTTTTCCCCTTCAAGTAAAAGAAATTGATAACCTTTATTTATATCTTACACTCAAAAGGCGTATATAGCAAGGGAAAAATCAGTAGAGAGCCAACTGCAGAAATCAGTAGGGCGCCAGCTCCAGACGGATAAAATAGCCCCGGTCGTGCTGACACACCGGGCAGACCGCCGGCGCTTCCGGCCCCTTATAAATATGGCCGCAGTTGAGACACATCCACTCCTGCTCCACATCCGATACAAAGAGCCTGCCCTCTTTCAAAAGCCGGGCATACCTGCCAAAGCGGTCGCCGTGAGTTTTCTCTATCTCGGCAATCTGCCCAAAGGAGGCGGCGATCCTGTGAAATCCCTCCTCCTTCGCCTTTTCTCCGAAGGCCTTGTACACCGAATCATGTTCCTCATACTCATTATGCTGTGCCATCTCAAGAAGGACGGAAACATCGTCAGAAATATCCACGGGATAGCCGCTGTCAATAAAAACGGTATCACCCGCCAACTCCCTCAAATGGCCGTAAAAAATTTCTGCGTGCTCCTTTTCCTGTGAGGCAGTAAAGGCAAATACCGCGCTGACCACATACAGACCGCCCTTCTTGGCCTGAGATGCCGCAAAAGCATATCGGTTCTGAGCCTGGCATTCTCCTGCAAAAGCGCGCATAAGATTATCCTTTGTCACACTGTTCACAAATTCCATTTTCATCCTGCTCCTTTCCAATGCTTGTCCCTGTCTGCTTCCCCGCGCCGGACACTTATTTCTACAGTTATGAGTATAACCCTTCAAATATAAAATATAATTCGGCTATTGTCTTTCCACCGCAAAAAAGTTAAAATTGAAGAGAAGACAGGAACCTCGAAAGGAAGAAATGAACCGTGGCAGTCATGAATCCGGGCAATTATCACGATGAACAGAGCAAACAGAATATTCTTAAGATGCGCGCCGTGCTGGATACTCTTCCGCCCTTCTGCAGGACATTCTTCCGCGGGATCGAGGAGTATACCTCTCCGCGGACCAGACTTGCCTACGCATACGATATACGCCTTTTCTTTGAATATCTGCATGAGCGGAACCCGGTCTGTGCCGGGACGGATATCAGGGACTATCCCATCACGCTCTTGGACAGCCTTACAAGACTGGATATCGAAGAATATCTGGAGTACATGTCGCTGTATCAGAAGGACGGAAAGGATATTTCAAATGATGAACGGGGCAAAGCCAGAAAGCTTGCCGCCCTGCGCAGCTTTTACAACTACTTTTATCAGAACGAGATGATATCCAAAAATCCGGCGGCCCTTGTTCCGCTTCCAAAGCAGCATGAGAAGGAAATCATCCGCCTGGAGCCGAATGAGGTAGCCGTTCTGCTGGATCAGGTGGAGGACGGGACCAAGCTCACCAAAAAGGAACTGGTCTATCATCAAAAGACCAAGGTGCGCGATGTGGCGCTGCTGACGCTCCTTCTCGGCACCGGTATCCGCGTGTCGGAATGTGTCGGCCTGGATATAGCAGACGTGAACTTTGATGTGGGCGGTATCAAGGTCAGGCGAAAGGGCGGATTTGAGACCGTAATATATTTTGGGGACGAGGTGGAGGCTGCACTCCAGGAGTACCTGAAGCAGCGGGAAAAGATCATACCGGAGGCGGGACATGAAAATGCACTGTTCCTCTCTCTCCAGAATCGTAGAATGGCTGTCAGATCCGTAGAAAATCTTGTCAAAAAATACGCCTCAAGAGTGACGACGCTTAAAAAAATCACCCCCCATAAACTGCGGAGCACTTACGGCACCACACTATATCAGGAAACGGGGGACATTTATCTGGTGGCGGATGTCCTTGGGCACAAGGATGTAAACACCACACGAAAGCACTATGCAGCTCAGGAAGACGAGCGGCGCAGACAGGCCGCCAAGTATGTACATCTCAGAGAAAAGTACAATGACTAGGCTCCTGGCCTCTACCTGAAATATTCCGAAGAATAATAGGGAACGATCAGGGTCTGGCCAGCGGTAATGTCATCGGCATCCTCTAAGTGATTGATGCTGCAGACCTCGGATATATAATCTGCTCTGTCCGCATAGTGAGACTCATCATAATAATGTTCGGAAATCTCCCACAACGACTCTCCCACTCCCACGGTGACATCGGTATAATATTTAAAACCGTCACTCGCATTGGACCGGATACCTTGATAGGACATGGAACAGATCAGGATCAGGCCCAGTGCTGCCAGTGCGGAAGCTGCCCCTGCCAGGCATTTCCTTTGCCGCTCTCTCCGGAGACGCAGCGCCCTGGCATATCTTTTCGCTTCTCTCTCACATCTGCCGTTCTCTTCATATTCTCTGTATCCTGCTCTCATGCCGTCCCATCCTTTCAACTGCTGTTGGCTTTACAATCCCCAACTCTCTATAGCGAACATTTGTTCTAAATGTATGATAGCATGAGAACATATGTTTGTCAACACTTAAATCGAACATATTTTCTTTTTTATCATCCGGATGTTCGCATATGATGTGCGGTTTGCGATCACACACACAAAGACCATGGATGAAAATACAGGAGAGCTCACACTGCATTTCCCGCGCTCAGTCGTAATCTATCCGGAAAATAACAATTCACTTCCCGATCACCTGCAGTGCCGGGTTGTGTTTCAGGATAACAGTGAGCATATTTACAAAATTCCCACTGTCAGGATACAGACCTATTCATTGGAGGAAATTCGTCAAAAACACCTTATCCTGTTCGTGCCGTACTCGATCCTGCGCCTTCGTCCAAGACTGAAAGCCGGCTCCTAACATCCTCTTACATTAAAGGAGTTGACAGAATTTGTAGATGAAGTTATATTATTATTAAAAGAGGAAACATCCAATAAGTATTTAAGCGAACAAGAGTTTAAAGATTTTATTTCCCTCTTTCGTTCGGCTGCTGACAGAATACTGGCCGATTATCCTCAAATGCGCATGGAGGTGAAAAAAATGACAGAACCGATGCTCAAGCTCCCAAGCATGATCGAAAAAGAATTAACGGTAAAAGTGACGAAGGAAGTTACTGAAAAACTTACAAAGGAGCTTACCGCGGAATTGACGGAGGAACTTACCGACAAACTGACCAAGGAAATCACTGAGAAAAAGACAAAGGAGCTTACCGCGGAACTGACGGAGGAACTTACCGACAAACTGACCAAGGAAATCACTGAGAAAAAGACAAAGGAGCTTACCGCGGAACTGACGGAGGAAATCACTGAGAAAAAGACAAAGGAACTTACCGCAGAATTGACGGAGGAACTTACCGCCAAATTGACAAAAGAACTCACCGAAAAACTGACCAAGGAAATCACCGAGAAAAAGACAAAGGAACTTACCGCGGAATTGACGGAGGAACTTACCGCCAAATTGACAAAAGAACTCACCGAAAAACTGACCAAGGAATTGCTTGCCGCCAAGGACGCCAAAGATCAGCGCCGCGGAAGCTGACGGAAGATCCCAGGGGAACCGGTTCCCAAATAGGTCCGTGATCGATGCCCCCGTCGGGGAGAATTGATCCGGCAGGGAAAATTGACCCGGCGGGGAGAATTGACCCGGCGGGGAGAACTGATCCGGCAGGGAAAATTGACCTGGCGGGGAGAATGAATCCGATCATTACAAAAGGCAGAGGCCGAATGGCCTCTGCCTTTTAATACTTATATCACTTTGCGGACATCCTCGGCCCGCGTTCCCGGCCGGTGGAGAGCTGATCCACATGTCCCGCATCCCTGACCGGTGGAGAATTAATCCAGCGGGAACAGGGGCTGAATGGACATCTTCAGATCCGTAGTGCCATAGCCGGCCACACGGTTGTTCTTGATCTTGAAGGTAATGGTACGCGTATCAACATCATTCAGATCCTGCTTGCTGTAATCCAGTGAGTAGTTCTGTCTGTTATTCAAGATGAACTCGTGCTGCTCATTGGCATGGAGCACCTGACCGGTAGCGGTCCTTACCGTGTCGATATAACGTCCGCTGGTGCCTATCTCAATGGTACACTTCAGCTCCGTGGTGACCACGTTGTAGTCTACAGGCGTAAAGTCCACTCTATAGGTATCGCCTGCACCGTAGACCACATTGCTGGAATAAGCGCCGCCGTTCGTGGGATTCAGCTCGTCAAAATCCTGCAGCAGCTCAATGCGGTACTCCAAATACGTGCCGTTGGCCTTGGTCAGAGACGACTCGCTGTTATTCACCTCTACGATCGGCGGATCATAGGAAGCGTTGAACGCCGCGATCATCGTATTGATGAACAGCTTCACCTCCATGTCCTGAGGATCGTCGATCACTGTGCCGATGGTAGAATGGCCCACTCCTGAATAGAAGATGTTGCCCTTACTGTAAATATAGTAGTTGTTCATACCGTCCTTGGGCGATACGCCGTAGGTCAGCGATGTTCCGTCACCGCCGGTGCCGTTCGGATTCTTCTTAGAACTGTCGTCCCCGTCGTAGGAAAGAGTATACCAGACGGTAACATCCGGGTCCTCCGGGCTCAGTGCATACCACTGTCCGTGTGTCCTCGCCACCGGCAGATCATCACTGATGTAGTAAGGATACGTGGTGACCTGACCCTCATTCACCTTAGATACCACCGTGGTGATATCGTTGTCATTGTTCATGCCGGTCATTTCAGGCGGAGTACTTCCCTGAGGATTTGTCACCATATACTTATACGGCATCTTGATCGGCCAGGAACCGCGATCATCACTGTAATTCGCATTGTAGTTATCAGCCTTATTAGTCGTATTATTCCAGCCAAGACGCTTCATGGAATAATAGGTATAGCCGTGTGACGCAACACTCCTATTTCCGTCGTACCACTCCAGGGTATCATATCTGTCGGCATGCTGAGCCTGATACTCCGCCAGACGGTTCGCCTCACTGGTATTTCCGGTCTGGTTCGCCATTTTGCTTACCACGCCGTAACGGTTCATGCCCATCAGGTCGCGCATCAGGGCGTTTACCGTAAAGCCGAAGTGCTGCATATTGCCGTCAGCATCTTCCGTTACATTGTACAGGGAGGTCAGATCGTGGGTAAAGAGAATGCTCTTATCCATATCCAGCCAATACCTGAGGTAATCCACCTGCCCGGCAGTATTGGACAGATTCGTTCCGCCGTAGGTGTCGCCGAATCCGATCACGAACATGTTGAAGGAATCCAGCGGTACAAGATATTCCGGCTCGCCGATGTTGGCCACATTCACCATAAGACCGTCCGCATTCTGAGGATTGTTCTGTGCCTCGTCAATGCCGAGCACATAGTTGTAGGAAAATCCTCTGCCGGCTGCCTGAGCGTCCTCAAAACACTTCGAGAAGGTCGCCCAGCTTATGGATTTGATCGTCAGATCGTAGTCTGCCAGGTTCTCGGAATAGTACTGGAACAGCTCATTCGTCTCCAGATCCAGGCGCCCGTCATTGTTGATCACAGGACTGTCCTTGCTCCAGTTGATGTGGGAACAACCCTCGGAATGTCTGCCCGCATTGTATTCCGCTTCCGTATACGGGGTATCGGCGCTGTCCCACTGCCAGTCAAAAGGCATGATCTGCAGCACGTTTACCTTCTTCTTGCTGACGCTGCCGCCGGCACTCGTAGCATTGTTGCGCACTGCGGAGCACCCTGTCTTTACGAACCTCACATAAGGATTATCCGTCTTATAGACCTCGATCTTCCACTGCACAAGGCCCACCGTGGACGGACCGATCAGATACTTATAAGTGTTGTTTGGAGTCTTGTCAGGGTCAGAGCTCGCAGCCTGAGTGAAAATGATCTCGTTGCTGTCGAACTTACTGTCCTTATCCTGGTCCACATATACGCGGTAGGAATAACCCTCCTCCGCCACATTGAAGCTGAACAGCAGATATGCCCTTCCGCTGTCGGTAGGCAGATAGTTGGGACTGCTGATCACATTGCTTCCGTCCGCAGTACGGCCGTTGTACTCGCTGGGAAGCTGTATAAAGGTCACCGCGTCGGCGGAGGAAGCCCTGAGCGCATCGTCAATGCCCGCCGCGCTCGTCACGCTGAACAGCGGCTTGGTGCCGTCCTTCTTGGCATCATCCACGAACTTATAGACTACGGACTGGCTGTCGATCACGGACTCAAGATTGTACAGGTACTCCTCCGCAACGATCGGCCTGCCGGAGAGCAGGAAGCTGTCCAGCTCATTCCTCTTGATCTTACTGATATCATTGCCGGGGAAACGGATCAGCGCCGAGTTCCAGCTGTCCACGGTGCCTATCTGATTTGCGATCCAATTTACGGACCTGCTCCGCAGCTCGTAATTGCCCTTCGCCGCACTGCCCCTGGCCTGTGCGTACTCCGCACTGAACATCATATCGCCCAAATGCACGTAGATCTGTCCGGCATTGTACATTGCCAGGTCATTCCATGCAGGCACCTGTATATTGGCTGAGGTGCCGTTCCTCAGGGTAACATTCTTCACCCTCGTTGCATAGGCGCCGGTGTCCAGGCCCATGAAGATCATCTGGTACTTGGCGTTCAGATCCTCCGCCATACTGATGAACTGAGCGGTAGTCTGATGCTCAATATTGATCTTGCCCGTGAAGGACGGGATCAGCATCCTCAGGTAGGTCTCCTTCAGGTTCCACTTGGGCAGATTGGTGTTGGAATCCAGCCCCACGGAGGGCTCGATATCCAGGATATTGATGGTCATGCCGTCGCCGTAATGCCCGTTGTCCCCCGCATTCAGAATATATTTTACCGCTTCCGCCGGACTGGTGGGCTGGCCGTCTTTTTCGCAGAATTCCCGGAAATCCTTAAATCTCTCGGCTGCGCCAAAATCGGCATTGAACGCGCCCGCCATCGACAGTTCACTGCTCTTGAAGACGAACAGGTGATCCTGCGTATAATGCTCCAGACCTGCCACCTCAAGGTAGGTATGATAATTGTCCCACATGTCAGGGGAGGTAAAGTAATTCCACAGATCATATGTGAAAACTCCCGGTCTCATGAGCAGGAAAGAGGCTATATCCCAGTAATCCTGCGCATCGCCCTCCTGAAGGGTGTGCTTTCCGTCCTTGACGATCGGATCGTCCCCGCTCAGATAGAGCTGCTTGAACAGGTTGGAATCCATGGCCATCAGCATCACGGCCAGCTTGTAGATATTCTGGTTGCTGCAGGGCCGTCTGAAGGTGACCTCCTTCCCATAAGGATCCTTATATACATCAAAATTCCAGTCGAACATCTTGAGTTCTATTTCTTTTTTGTGAACGAACTGATTGCCCGTATCGTTGCCCTTTGTCAGCCGCTCATCCATCATGATGCCCGCATAATTTTTGTCTGCGGTAATCTTGTTGTACATCCGCAGGGCCGTCTCCCAGGTGAGGTCATCCGGCAGCACATTGGCTTTTCTTTCGTCATCGGGAGTGATCTTCTTGCCGGTCTCCCACACGCTGTTGTAGAGCTGCCACATCTTAACACCGTTTCCGTAATAGCTGTCCACGGACATATAGATCAGATCCGAGTAATCGATCCACTCCGGATTATTATTCAGATCACCGATCGTGATGGTCTTTACCACGACGGAATAATTATCCACCGTCGCATCGTCCTCCAGGCCGATGCACTGCTTCAGGAAGAACTCTTTATTCTTGTAATAGGTGCCGTAATTATATCCGGAATAAACGGCGTCATCCAGGCTGGCTTGGCGCAGCGTGTAGAACTTATCCTGATCCTCATCCACCAGTCCGGAGGCAAAGAGGATCTCGCCTGCGGGATAATACCCCTCATGCTCGTTCATGGAAGTAGGCCCCTCGCTGACCCATATCCAGTCGGCGCCCTCCCCGGAGGCCCGCACAAAGTTCACCAGGAGCGGACCGGGCGTGGGCACGGGCGTGGGATCTCCGGGGGAGACATCACCGGGGGAGACATCGCCGCCGTCCTCTTCCGCATCGGGATCCACATATTCGCTCAGCTCCATCTTAAAGGTTCCCGTGCCGGGTGCCACCTTCTCGTAATAGCCGTAAATATATCCATCCGTCAGGGTGGTATATTCGCCCTCGTTTCCGATCAGCTTTTCCATCCTGTCAGGAGAGCCCAAAAGCTCCTGAGCCTTCTCGTCGTTCCTGTAATAATAGCTCAGCTCATCTAAGAACATATATTTCTCGCCCAGCGTAATGTCGGCAAAGCCCAGCGCAACAAGCTCATACATGAGCTGCATGATAGATCTGTTGGGCATGCTTCTCTCGATATTTATGGGCTCGCAGCCGCCGATCATATATCCCACTGCCGCGTACTCCTCGTAGGGTACCACCTCCAGGACCACGAAGGGCCTTTGGGGCGTCCCACGATCCAGGTTCTGCCAGTCGTCCACCTTGGACTGGGGCAGATCGGAGATATTTTCCACGACACCTCTGACGACCTCTCCCTCACTGAGAGGCGCCGCATGGGATACTGACGCATCCTTTGCCGCCGGTGCCAGATTGATCATCGTCGCTATAAGGGCTATGATCAACGCTACGGATATCACCCGCTTCTCAAACTTTTTCATACTCATTCCTCACTTTTGTCCTACTAGAAGGCTCCATTGATCTCTATTGGTTCCAACAACTGATAATATCTTTTTCATCCGACTAAGGCGTCGCGGTCGGCGACGGTGTCGCGGGCGCCACATACTGATTGCGCATGGTAAGCTCGTCTTTCAGTGTATACTCCTGTATTCCCGCTTCCAGCTTCAGGGTGACGATATACGTCTCCCTGTCAGCGTCCCACTCATAATCGAAATCCGTGACGTAACGGCAGATACAGTTCTTTCTGTCGGTGGCATCCGCAGGGATCCGGTAATTGTCAAAGTCTTCCTCCGGCTCATCGGTGACATTCTCCTGCACCATATACAGTCCGTCCGTATCCAGCCAGATCACACGCTTGGTGGTCACCGGCGCAGGCGCAGGCGCAGCGCCCGGAACGACCGTGACGACCCTGCCGTCCTCCCCCACAGCGGTATTGCCGGGAAGCCTTGAGGTCTCAATGGGACGCGGCCTGCAGTAGACCACCAGCGCCTTGTGCCCTCCGTGCATATCCTGGATCACCGTGTCCTTGGCCGTGCCGTCATCCTCTGTCACCACATAATTGCCTTCCATGATCCACACGCCCAGCTGTTCCATCACCACATGGGATTCCATCTGCAGATCCACCATTTTGGACGCTGTTCTGTAGCTTCTCAGCGCATTGCTGATGAACAGGATCGACGCGCCGAGTATAATGGTCGACATGGCGATCGCTATGATAAGCTCCATCAGGGTCATTCCCCTGTTATCCCGCTTCATCACGTTTCCTCCTTCAAACATACTTCAGATAAAAAGATGACCGATATCCGTATTAATCCGTATAATTCTTTCCCGTGGACCGAATCAGCGACAGTGTGCGTGTTCCCGTGCCGTCCACCACGATCTTTCCCTCGTTCCCGCCTCCGGTGAACACATTGGTGTCCGCGGAGAACAGTCCCGTTCTGGTGTAATTGATACGTATGATGTTGCTTCCGTCCACCTTGGTCCCGGATACACTGCCAATATAAATATTAATTCTGTCGCCGCATATCTTAGTGCCATTGCTGTCCAGCTGAGAAGCGTCAAAGGTATCCAGCTTCACACCGTCCAGCGCCTTGATATAGCAGCCGTCGCTCAGATGATAAATGTAGATATACCACTTTCCTGTCTTGCCCATAGCGGTAATACGGTATCTGTCCAGCATGGATGCGATCGTCTCTGTCGTCTTTTCCGTGTTGGCAAAGCTGATCTGACGGACCATGACCAGAGAGGAACCGACCAATATCGCTGCAATGGCAATGACTATAATCATCTCTATCAGGGAAAATCCCCTGTTGTCCTTTCGCATACGCACCACCCTTTCTGTCCGTCCTTACGTTAATTTTCCGTTCTGGTCCAGTTCTCGTAAGACAGATAATCTCCCAGCTGCACCGATCCCAGCTCATTGTCGTCGGAGGAATCATCCGACTTAAAGAACTTCGCGAAGATGCTGCTTCCCTCCAGGGCCGCATCCTCCCGGAACATCTGGTTCAGCATGATCGGATCCGCCGTCACGGTGGAATTTCCGGTGAAATCAATGGTCCCGCCGGCAATGATGGTGCCGGTGAAATTGCCCACTACCGTCACATCGCCGCTGGCAATGATTATGCCCTTGTTCGCTCCTGCTGCGGAGGAAATATAGCTGTAGTCTCCATTCTTCACCACAATGAGCTCACCGTCCGCAGTGACCGTATTCACATCCGTAAAGCCCGGAGCCTCGATCAGATCCATATCGATCAGGTTCCTCACAAGAGGATCCACCGTCTTGTCGATCTCATGCGTCCCGTTATAGAAACGCACGTTGGAGGAATCGATCCCCGCATGGAAATCCTCCAGATACATCTGGAGCGCCATATAGTTCACCGCCAGCTTATCCGAGAAGACATAGTAGATTCCCGAAGGATTCCAGTCGGTGGGCTCTATGGTGACTCTTGTCTCCGAAAAGGCGCCGCCGGTGTTACGGCTCATCAGGTCGCCGTTCATGCTGTACAGCAAATCGCCGCCCAGAAGAATGGCATCCGCATAGTTGGAGCCGTAGGCGCTCAGTCTTGCGCTGTTGGCCGTCCAGTAATCATAGAAGAAATCGTTGGCAGCCTGCTCGGAGCTGAAATTCAGGTAATAGCGGAAATTCTCCGCGCCGCTGTCCACATACCGATAGCGGACCACCGGATCGGTGGTATCCAGCCGGGAGGTGACCTGCGTCTCCGTCAATCCCACCGAGGAGGCATAGGCAGCCGCCAGGAAATCCGTGGGAACATTGGGCGCGGCAGGGTCGTCGAACACAAGGTACTCGATCGGCACATTATATGCCAGCTGGTTGGTCCTGACGGCCAGGGACTCGCCCATGGGGATATCCGCATTGGTAGTGCCTGCACCGCCTCGTGAAATATATGTCCTTCCTGCCAGATACAGGTAGCTCAGTCCGCTCATGTCCAGCCTGCTGTTCGCACCGTTCAGCACGATGGCGCTGCTGAATTCCGACTTGTCGTTGGATGCGCCGTGAGCATCATAATCCTCCCGGAAGTTGTAGCCGTAATAATTTCCGGTCAGTGTCACCCTGCTCCCCTTGCCGCTCAGGCTCAGGTCATCCGCAACGTAACAGTTCCCGTTCAGCTGAAGCTGCGAGGCGGCGTCGCCCACAGTCTCTATATTCTCCGCCCACACACGGCTGGAGGCGTCTCCAAAGGTGGCATTGGCGCCGTTCTCTATCTGAATATCGCCGCGGGTCACGATGTTGTCGCCAACGATATTGGCATTTACGTTGCCGATCAAAATGCCGTCATGACCTGCATAGGCGCTTCCCCTCACATTTATGGTGGAGCTCATGATCATTTGGATCTGCTCATCCGCGATCAGGGCATAGTTCATAAAGCTCTTGATCTGACCGTTGTCGGGATTGAGCTCCGGCGTGTGGAACGCGATGTCGGTGGTGATCAGGGTCTCGTACCCCTGCGAATCGATGTATCTGAGCTTCACATTCTGCAGGGTCAGCACGCCCTCCACATAGTCCAGAGTATAGGTGGCCTCGTCATCCGTGGTCAACAGACACTGTCCTTCATCGGAAGCAATAAAATCGCCCACCACGCTATAGGTGCTGTGTGCGCACGCCTTCCACCATCCGTCGTAGACCACCGACTTCTGATAATTGCCCAGCACAAAGAGCGTCTTGGAGGCATCGAGAGGATCCGTGGATTTGCTCCTGGGAGACGTGCCGTCCCAGAACACCTTCTCCAGCTCCTCCATATATCTCTGCTGAAAGGCCTTCTGCATGCTGTCGCCGGTCATCACGATGTCTCTGTAATCCACCAGCACATCCACATAGGCCTGCTGCATGGCAACGGACGCAGAATTGTTCAGTCCTGCGGCCAGCTCATTCATCAATTCCTCCGCGCTGTAGAAATTCTTCTTGGAGGAGATCTCCGCGGCGCGCATCTGGATATTCGTAGTGGTAATGCCGAGAATGATCGCACCGATAATGGTCACAAAGATCATTGCGATCACTACTGCTATCAGAGAGGCACCTCTGTTCTGCCCTCTCAGGGACCATTTTGACTTCATGGCTGCTCTCCTTTCGTGGTCGTCACGGTAGCCAGCGCTTCCTCGCCGCTCCCATGACCGGATTCAAAGATCTCCGTGACAATGGATACCAGGCGGACGGGAGTGACGGAGCCGGTCAGCGGCTTCTTGACAGTCCCGATATTATTGTTCACCTGATTAGGCGCAGTGACATTGGAATGAACGGACACCATATAGGTGCTGGGCGCAGCGCCCGTTCCGTTCGCATTGACTGTATACATGGTGCCGGCGGGCAGATGGTCCACATCGCCGATCAGGTAAAGTCCCATCCTCACCTGATGCGAATCCGTCGACTCCTCAAAGTAGAGCGGCAGCTTTGTCTGTGCCGCCGAAGAGAGATCCAGTAGGACATTGTCGGTGGAAGAGCCCGCAATGGCAGGGTTGCAGCTGTAGATCACATAAATGTTCTTCAGTTCGTCCAAACGAACATTTGCGAGATAGGTGCTGGTAAATTCACTGGAGCTGTCGACGCCCGGCACACCGGAGCAGGTGACCGTATAGTACACCTTCACCGTGAACTTGTTGTCCGAGGCATCGTGATCCACATCCACATGGATAACGCGGTCCATATGCTCCCGGACCTCATCCGCGGTGAGCGGGGTCGCCCCCGCAGTATGGTTGCAGTAATCGTTGTTGGCCGTCCGGAAGAACATCAGCGCCGCATCCAGCTGATCGCTCTCCACCGCCAGCACGTCCCTGGTATTGTCCACGCCGTAAACGGCAGGGCTGGTGGGATCGCTGGAGGGAGTGTCCGTCTTCAGTGTCACCTGTATGTCGAAATTCCCGTTGGTGCCGGAGTATGCGCCGGAAAACAGGGCCGTCCCCTGTCCCTTCATCTTAAAATCGTTGAAGGCGGCTCCGGAGCCCGACATGGTCAGCCCGTAACCGTCGGGGGCTGCCGCCGTCAGCACCGGCGCCTGATAGATCCCGGTGTCATACTGGATCAGCTTTTTCTCGGCCTTCATGGCCTCCGTGACCTCCTGGGCCAGCAGGGTCGCCTTCTGCTTTCTCGCCATCATGGCGCTGTAGCGCATGGAATCCATAAAATAATTCAGAAGAGGTATGGAAATGATGGCCAGCACCACCATGGCGATCACCACCTCGATCAGTGAAAAGCCGCCGTTCCTCCTATTCAGTTCTTCCTTCCGGTTCCGATTCAATCTGAACATCTCAAACCTGCCTATCTCACACAATGCATGAATAATCGCACAATCTGTCTTCTCACATTCGATACGTTAAGTCAATACCGCAGGAGCCTACTCTTCCTCGGCGGGAGCGGCGGGAAGCGAAATGATTCCCTCTCCACCTCCGAAGAGGCTCTCCACGCCCTTCTCGGAAGCGCCGTCCAAAGGAGGCGCAACGTACTCCTTGCCGGTGCCCTCCAGAGTATACATATTCATGGTGATGACGCCGGTGATCAGGTCAAGCTCCTCGTCGTAGGTCGCCGACACGATGGGGGCGGTGGTCCTGTCCTCCAGGCCCTCCACGAACTCGATCATCCTCTTGTAGCCGTCGTAGGTAGCCCGGTAGTTCACCGTCACCGCAGCGTAATAACCTGCGGGCGGCTCCGCGGAGGCATCCGCGCCGGGCTGGAAGGCCATCACAAGATTATGCATTCCGAAAGCGATCGTAAGCGCCTCCACGCCGGAGTAATCCTCCATATCCTTCACGATGCAGATCGCCTTCTCCGTAGTGAGGTCGGAGGGATACTTGGCGATGATGTCCTGTATGTCCTGGCGCAGCTGGGCGGTCTCCTTCTCCACCGCGTCCTTTCTGCCCACCATGGCCTCCAGGTTGTTCACGGTGATCCGGTCGGCATCATTCTGCGTCTCCAGCTCGGCCGCCGCCTTGGAGAAATTGTTAAAGCCAAAGAAATATGCCAGCGCAAGAATAACTGCCGCGCACAGGAAAATAATCATTCTCAGTTCCGAATTGGATACTTTTACCTTACTCATTTACTGTCTCACCTCCCGCTTCCGCGTCTGTTCCCTCAGCTGCCCCTTCTGCCGGCGCCGGTGTCTCCACCACAGGTTCCTCCGCCAGGGGCAGGTAATTTACGATCACAGTGTAGTTCCAGCTGACGTTGCCCGCCTCGTCCTCGACCTTGGTCATGTCGGGAACCGATGCGTTGGTGATGAAGGGGATCTCATACAGGTTCCACAGAAGCTGAGCCGTCGTCATCTCATCCGGGCTGACCAGGTTCATGGTCACCTGGCTGCCGGAGGTCACCAGGCTCTCGATCACCGTAGTGCTGGGCAGCTGCTGCTCCAGCCCCGCGATCAGATCTCCCAGCTGCTCGTTGTCCGTCACGGTCAGATAGTCGAACATCTTATACTGATTGGCCTCGTTCTTCACGGCCGTATTTTCGTCATAGACCTTCTGGATATAGGAAAGCTCCGCGATCCGCGCGGTCAGCCTGTTGTGCTCCAGGGCCGCCTGATTGAAGCGGAAGAATCCGGCGAAGACCAGAGCGCCGCCGATCAACACCGACGCGGCCAGCGCGCCGTAGGCCGGCTTCAGGGTGGTCTTCTTGGATGCCTTTGCGATCACATCCTTGGGCTGCAGTCCCAGGGGGGCGATGGCAGCTCCCAGGGCGGAGGTGAAATCCACGCCCTCCACGTCCTCCATGGCCGCATGCTTCGTGCGGCGGACCATGCTGACGGCAGGCTCGGTACGAAGCTCCATGTTGACGGCGTCCGCGAACAGCTTATCCAATCCCTTGATGCGGGAGCCGTCGCCCACCAGACGTATCACGCCGAACAGGTTCTTCCCGGACTGGCTGCTGTAGTATTCAATGGCGGTGACTGCCACGCGCACGTGATAGTGCAGGGCTTCCTTGATGTCCTCGTAGGCCTCCTCCAGATCCGCCTGTCTCTTCTCGTCCTCCTCGGTGAGGATCTCGGACAGCCTGGGCTTTTTGGTCAGCACATTGTGCTGGGTCAGGAAGTCATACGCCTGCTGGTCGTCGTTCACGCCCAGGACGGAATGCTCCATGATGGCATCCATGGTGGATCCATAACCGTTGGGCGCCACTCTCTGGAACATCAGCCGCTTGCCGGAAATGATGCTGACGATGGTCACGTTCTCCTCCAGCTGCACTACCACGCCGTCCGTGTTATAGTGGCTCAGCGCGAAGGAGACGCCGCTGTTTCCTATGTACTCAAAGCTCTCCAGATTAAGTCCCGCCGCAGAGGCCACGGACATATAATTATTCATCAGGTTGTCGGGCACGGCGATGAGCAGCAGCCTGAGGGACCTGGTATTGTTCACCGTCACCTCGCCCATCTTCTTGTAGGCGATAGAGTAGGTGGTGATATCCATGGGGAAGGTTTCCTTCGCCTGAGTCTCCACCACGCCGGGAAGCTGCTTATCCTTCACCATGGGGATGATCACGTCACGAGTGATGATCTTGGTGGATCCCAGGGTAAAGATCACGTTCCTCTCATTGATCTGCCGTTTGATCAGCTCATCCTTCAGGGCCTTCACAAAGCGGTCGCGGTCGCGGACATAGCCGTCCTCCACCGCCCGCAGCGGGGTGCGGAAGTAGAACAGATCGTCGATGATTGCGTTCCTCTTGTAGGGTTCGGTGAGGACTACCTTTGTCCACCACCTCCCGGCTTCTATACTCAGAATCTTCTTTGCCATGTGCATTCTCCTTATTTTTATTTGTGTGCCTTTGTATGACATGCCATCCTGTATGCCATCTCACTCCAGAAAACCGTTCCGTGAAGTGCAGATGCGAAAGGCTTTTTCGAGTCAGACGGCATCCGCCGATATGGCTTCCGTTCCTAATTTCCTTCTATGATTTTTATATTTTATTCTACAGTCCGGCCAGCTTCAGATACCAGCCGATCATCCGCTCCCCCCACAGTGCAGCGATCAGTACGCCCGCGGACAGGTAAGGCCCCATCGCCAGCATTCTCTCCGCGCCGGATACCTTCATCCGGATCACATGAATGACCGAGCCCAGGATACATCCCAGGAAAAAGGAAAGCAGTATCAACTTCCAGCCCAGCAGCAGTCCCGCGGCGGCCATCATCTTGATGTCGCCCCCTCCGATGGCCCTGCCCCTGGAGAGCAGATACAGCACATAGAGGGCCGCCGACACGCTGACGAGACCGATCAGGTGCTCCAGGACATTCGCCCTGTCGATAATGCAGAAAATGACCCCAAGCGCCAGCAGAAGAACATTGCAGGACAAAGGGATCTCGTAGGTGCGCCAGTCCACCACGCTTATCACTAACAAGGCAGATGCCATAAGGCAATATATGACACTCTGTAAGCGGATACCGTTCGCCATGAAAACGATCACATACAGTACCCCGTTCAGCGCTTCCACGATGGGGTACTGACAGGATATCTTTGCACCGCAGTAACGGCATCTGCCTTTCAGCGATAAATAGGAAAACAGGGGGAACAGGTCATACCAGGCGAGCCTGTGGCCGCAGCTTACACAGTGGGAGCCCGGAATCAGGCTCTCGCCCTTGGGAAGCCGCAGGATGCAGACGTTCACGAAGCTGCCGATCACGATGCCGGTCAGAAATATGAAGCTGTACAGCAGTACCGTGAAATATGCCGGCATGACCTTTGTCGCTCCTCCCTTTTTATTCGATTAGATGCTTGCAGATACTGTAAAGTCAGCTACAAGGCTACCGTCGGCTTTAACGCCCTCTGCAGTAAGAACGTGGTTTGCAGAGTCGATCGTAATTCTAATATTATCAATGTCACCTGCAGCACTGGAGGACCATTCAATATCAGCAATATCATCATAACCTGCATGCTCCTTGATAGCTGCCTGCATCTTGGTATCGGTATCCGCACCGTAAACCAAGAAGTTACCGTCAGCAGCGGAAGCATCTTCCACATTGATGGAGTAAGCGGTAACAGCTGCTGTGCAGAAGCTGTTGATGATCTGCAGATCCTTTGCCTGACGGGATCTGTTCAGGTAAGGGATTACCTGAGTACCAACGATGCCGACCAGGATAGCCATGATGGCGATAACGATGATCAGCTCGACCAGGGAGAAACCTCTGTTGTCCTGTTCCTTCTTGTTAAATAATTTCATAATCTCTCTCTCCTTTACTGTTTACTGTTTACTTGTTGCATCTATCATCAGGAGGTACATGGCTGCCTCCGAATGACCTTTTAACCGAGCGCGCTGTAGAGGCTGAACATGGGCATCATCACCGCCAGGATGATGGGCACCACCACCAGGGCCATAATGATGATGATCAGGGGCTCCAGGGCCGCCATCAGGGACTCGGTGGCCATCTCCACCTCCTCCTCGTAGTACTCGGAGATCTTATCCAGCATGGACTCCAGGCTGCCGGTCTCCTCGCCGATGTGGATCATCTGGTAGACCATGGCGGGGAACACGCCGCTCTCCTCCAGGGACTGGGAGAGCTGCCGGCCCTCCATCACATCCTTCTGCGCCTGCTTTAAGGCGTTCTTTACGATGGCGTTCTTGATGACCTGCTCCACGATCTTGATGGCGTCCGTCAGGGAAATGCCCGCCGCCATCAGGGTGCTCAGGGTGCGGGTCAGGCTGGCGCAGGCCGACTTGATGGTCAGGTTCCCGAACAGGGGAAGCTTCAGGGACAGCGTACCGAAGAAGGTGGCTCCCATCTCCGTCTTCTTGAACTGCTTCACAAAGACGGCAACGGCTATGATGACGCCCAGAAGGATATACCAGCTGTGCACCAGGAAGTCGCTGACGGCCATGACCGCAAGGGTGATGCCGGGCAACTCCGCGTCGATCTGGTCAAAGGTGGACGTAAAGGTGGGCACGATCTTAATCATCATGATGGCCACCACGCCGATGATGACAATGATCAGAATGATCGGGTAGATCATGGACTTCACGATCATTCCCGACAGATGGGCGTCCTTCTCGAACTGCTTGCCCACTCTGTCGAAGGCGGTCTCCAGGCTGCCGGAGGCCTCGCCGGCGCTCACCATATGTATCATGATGTCGGGGAATATTTTGGGATACTGGGCCATGGCGTTGGCCAGGGTCTCGCCCTTCTGCACCGTCTCCCTGACATCCTCCAGGGCCGCCTTGAACGCCTTGTTCTCAGTCTGCTCCGACAGCATGCCCAGGGCCTCCACCACCGTCACGCCGGCCTGCAGGATGCTCTGGAACTGGCGGCAGAAGATGCTCAGTTCCCTCGGCTTTACCGCCTTGCCGATCTGAATGTTGATGTCCTTGTTCAGCGCGCTCTGTGCGGCGATGGACACCACGAAATTGCCGCCTGCCTGCAGCTCGGATACGGCGGCGTCCTGACTGGCCGCCTCTATGCTGCCCTTTTTCTTTTTTCCGTCGGCTCCGACGATCTCATACCTGTAACTTGCCATGTGTCAACTATACCTTTCTGTTTGAGTTTGAAATGTACTGTGTGCTCTACTAGTCCTCGTATGTGATGCGCTTTACTTCCTCCACTGTGGTGATCCCCTGGAGCACATACTCCGATGCGCCCATCCTCAGGGTCTTCATGCCCTCGCTCAGGGCGATCTTCTCTATCTCGTCCGCGCTTGCACCCCTGGAGATAGCCACCTTCAGGGTGTTGGTAATCGGCATGATCTCGTAGACGCCGATACGTCCCCGGTATCCGCTGCCGCCGCAGGTCAGACAGTCTCTGCGGTTGGCCTGGCGTATCTTGACGGGGCCCGTGGCATCCTTCTTGCCCAGCACCTCCAGATCGATCTCGTCGGCGATCTTCTCGCTGCAGCAGTCCGGACAGAGCCGGCGCACAAGACGCTGGGCGATCACGCCCACCACGGAATCCGCGATCATGTAGTTTTCGACGCCCATGTCCGCCAGACGGGTGATGGTGCTGGCGGAGCTGTTGGTGTGCAGGGTGCTCACCACCAGGTGGCCCGTGATGGAAGCCTTGACGGCGATTTCCGCGGTCTCCTGGTCACGGATCTCACCGATCATGATGATGTCCGGGTCCTGACGCAGGATGGATCTCAGGGCGCTTGCAAAGGTCAGCCCTGCCTTCTCGTTCACCTGCACCTGATTGGTGCCGGGAACGTCCGCCTCCACGGGGTCCTCTACGGTAATGATGTTCACGCCCTCGGTGTTCAGCTCGCTCAGGGCCGTGTAAAGGGTAGTGGATTTACCGCTTCCGGTGGGGCCCGTCACCAGGATGATGCCGTTGGGGTGGCTCAGTATCTTCTCAAATTTGCTCAGCTCGGAGGGCGGGAAGCCCAGCTCCCTCTTGTCTCTCGTCAGAGCCTTCTTCTGCGTCATACGCATAACGCATTTCTCGCCGTATACGGTGGGGAGAAGGGAGACACGGATATCGTACTCCTGTCTGTCCACTATGGCGGTGGCACGTCCGTCCTGAGGCTTTCTCTTCTCGGAGATGTCCATGCCGCTTATGATCTTGATGCGGGCGATCATGGCCGCGTGAAGGGATGCTGCATGTACCATCTCCTCCTGGAGCACGCCGTCCACCCGGAAGCGGATGCGCAGCTTGTCGTCCATGGGCTCGATGTGGACATCGCTGGCCCTCTTGTGGACGGCCGATTCGATGATCTGGTTCACCAGCTTGACGATGGGAGCCTCCTTCAGGGCCTCGTCGTCCTCCTCCTGGGAATTGCGGTCCGAGCCGCTGCGCTCCTCGCGCTCCTTTGTGAACTGCTCCGCAGCCTTCTTTGCCTCCGCATTGCCGTAATACCGGGCAATGGCAGAGGTTACATCCCTGGGCGTGGTCAGATAGACCTCTATCTGACAGCCCGTGATAATGGAGATATCGTCTATCGCACGGATATCCAGCGGATCGCTCATGGCGACCTTCAGGACATTCGGATTCTTTTCGCTGTAGCCGAAGGGCAGGAGGCTGTACTTTCTCAGAATGCTCTCGTCCGCCAGGCGGAGGACATCCTCCGGGATACGCACCTTTGCCAGGGTCACGGTCTCATATCCAAGCTGTTTCTGCAGGCCCTCCAGGATCTGCTGTTCGGTCACAAAATCCATCTCCACCAGGACCGCGCCCAGCTTCATTCCCTGTTTCTCAGTCTTTTGGGCCTTCAGGGCCGCTTCCAGCTGCTCCTCGGTGATGGTGCCGGACTCCAGCAGCAAATCGCCTAATCTTCTCTTTCTGCCATAGCCCACCCGTCTGTCAAGCATAGCCTTATGTCACACCTTTCTTGTCATTTCCCCTGCAGGAATTGCGCAGGAACGACAGGGGTCATTTTGCATTTTTCCTATATAATGTCTATGTTTTTCCGTCTTCTTTAGTACTATTCTACTATTATATCGTGCAAAAGTCCAGATTTTTTTATTAGAAATATTAAATTTTTAAAAAATTATCACCGTTTTATTCTAACAGCCGTATTTTACAAAGAAATACGCGGCCATCTGCGCCCTGGAGCTGAAGGGTTCCGTCTCCAGAAGGGCCTTCACCTGGGATCTTGTGTAGAGGGCGGCCTCTATCTGTTCATTGGCGGAGGCGTGGCCGCCGATCTCTCCCTCGGCCTCCACAAAGGCGATGTACGTGGTGGTGTCGGAGATCGCCACCGCGGCGTAGGAGGGCGGCAGGAGCTTTTTGATCTCCTTCACCCTCATGCCGGTCTCCTCGTACAGCTCCCTGGCGATGCAGTCCTCCACCGTCTCCCCCGGCTCTATCATGCCGGCGCAGAGATTGTAGATCTCGCGGTTCACGCCCATGCGGAACTCCCTCAGCAGGAGCAGCCTGCCGCCGCAGGTGGCCACCACGGAGACGCCGCTGGGCATTCCGCCGATATCCGCGGGGCCGCCCAGGTCCCTGCGGCTCACCATCTCGTATTTCTTTTCCGCGCCCTGCCTGTTCAGGTAGGTGAGCTCGTAGCTCTTGAGATATTTTCCGTCCCGCACCTTCTCAAATCCGATCAGCCGCATCTCTTTTCCCCTATCTTATCAATATTCCGCTTTCCCGGAACTGTTCGGCCAGAGGCTGTCTCTTTTTTGCCCTTGTGATCTCGGCCAGGCCCAGCGGCGTGATATCCACGGCCTCGGTCCTCACGCGGTCCCCGCGGACCAGCTCTCTGAGATGCTCCAGCAGTCCGTTCCTGCTCTCCTGCTCCTTCATGTTGATAAAATCCACAAGGATGATGCCGGAGAGATTCCTGAGGCGCAGCTGCAGGGCGATCTCCTCGGCCGCCTCGTGATTGATCCTGCAGAGGGCGTCTTCCCCCGCGCCGGTCTCGTTCTTTCCCGAATTGACATCGATGACCGTCATGGCCTCCGTGGGCTCTATCACCAGATAGCCGCCGCTCCTCAGCCAGACCTTCGGTCTCAGGGCCGTTTCCATCTTGCTCTCCAGGGCGTAGAGCCCGGACAGTGACAGACCCTTGTCCTGATAGAGACGCACCTCCCTGTCCGGCAGATATCTGCCGCAATAGTCCGAGAGGCTTCGGTAGAGCTCCGGATCGTCCGTGACGATCTGTGCGTACTCATCCGGCGACGCCAGATCCCTGAGCAGTGATTCCCACGCCGGTGGCACCTGGGACAGGCAGGAGAAGCAGCTCCTGGTCAGGGCGGTGACGAACAGCCGGTAGAACTCTGTGGCGATCCGGAAAAAGCGGTCCGTGACCTGTCCGGAGTCCTCCAGCTCTCCCAGCCTGGTCCTGGCCACGATCCCAACGGGCGGAAGCGTCCGGCCCGGCTCCCTCTTTTCCGCGCCCTCCTCCGGGATCAGGCCCGCCCTGCACAGCGCGTCCACAAGGTCGGGATCGTCTGTCAGTGCCCTGGGATCGCTGCACGGCTGCCCGCCCTGCAATATGCCGCCCTCCGTGAGCAGCCGGGCCAGCCGTTTTTTCCTGTCCTGGGACAGTCTGGCGGAGGACTTAAAGCCGGACGAACCCGAAACGACGGCAAAGTAATCGTCGGAAAGGGAGATGTGGGCGGTCACACAGGCCTGCTTGTTCTTCTGGGCGTCCCGCTCCACCTGTACCAGCAGCTCGTCCCCCTGAAGCAGTCTCCCGTCGTAGGCCCGGTTGGTCAGGAAGGGATGCACCGCTTTTTTCATGGGCAGGAAGCAGACCTCTCCGGCCTCGATCTCCACGAAGCAGGCATCCAAATTCCTGGCGATATTTTTGATCTTGCCGATGTAGACCGCTCCGATCTTGTCGGGCTTCGCGGGATTGTAGAACCCGGCGGCCGTCAGCCGTCCGCCCCGGAGCAGGGCCGCACAGTGCCTGCCCTTGTATTTCGTGAACACCAGCCTTCCGCACTCGGTGTCCAAAAGTCCCCGCTCATTGGCGGTGACGGTCACCGACTGCTTGGCCGGGATGCTGCGGCTCATAGGACGCCTCCGATCTCCCCCAGGGGGATGAACCGGCCCGCTCCCGCGCCGGGCGCGCTTTCCCGATCGGATGCACATTCCCGATCGGATGCGTTTCCCTGATTGGATGAACTTCCCCGATCGGGCGCGCTCCGGACGGTGTATATGTCCTCCCGCACCACCCGCAGGGCGTTCTCCGGCAGGACCTGGCCGCGGCCCGCAAAAAAGGCCTCCAGCACCTGCGACGGCTTGATGTTCCCGGCGCTGGAAGCATCCAGCAGCATGCGGAACGCCCCGTCCTGCCAGGTGAACTCATAGATGCCGGGCCGCAGGTCGATTTCCCGCACGCCGCGCTTGGTCTCCTTCGTGACCGGAATCCTTTCCCGGCTCAGGAAGGCGTCGACGGCCTCCTGGGGGATATCCCGTTCCTGGCCCTCGCGGAAACGCACGGTGTAGGCGGCGGCCGCCACGCTGGCCATGGCGTTTCCGGCGTCCTCCGGGAGGACCCGCGCCTCCACGGCCTCCAGCCCCCTCACGCCCACGGCGTTCAGCCTTCTGACCAGAAGCTCGCAGGAGGTCATATTATCCGCGGCCTCCGGCAGAGAATCCACCCCGATGTCCATGTACTCTCCGTTGCTCTCGATGCCAACGCCCAGGGGCGCCGCAAAGGACATGATCTGATGGGGGCTGAAGCCGGCGGTGTATGTCACGTCGATCTCCGCCCGCCGCAGGGCCTTCTGAAAATACCGCATGACATCCAGATGTCCGATGAACCGGACCGCCCCTTTTTTAATGAATTTGATCCGAAGCTTCATGTTCCTGCCCCCCATTTATGCCCTGGGCGCTGTGCAGATGCCGCATCCGAAGGACGCCGCGCCGCAGCCCTGGCATTTCAGCCTGCAGTTTTCGGAGGTCTCCTCCCGCCTTGCCTTTTCCCATTCCCGCCACAGGAATTCCCTGGACACTCCGCAGTCGATAAAGTCCCAGGGAAGGATCTCCTCCCGCTCCCTCTCCCTGTGGGTGTAAAAGTCCGGGGACAGACCGCACTCGGCCATGGCCTCCAGCCACCTGTCGTTGTCGTAGTACTCGCTCCAGGCATCGTAGAAGCCGCCCCTCTCGTATACGCTGCGTATCACTCTCCCCAGCCTTCTGTCGCCTCTGGCCAGCACGCCCTCCATGACGCTGGCGTCGGCCTCGTGCCAGTTGTACCGGATGCTCCTCTGGTTCAGCTGCTCCGAGATGGCGTTCCTGGTCTGATATGCCTTGTCCAGGAACTCCTCCCCCGTGCACTGTGCGGCCCACTGAAAGGGCGTAAAGGGCTTGGGCACGAAGAACGAGGTGCTCGCGACGATCTGCACCCTCCCGTTGGTGCGCTTCTCCTTCGGCACCGTCTCGTAGAACACGGCCGCGATCCTGTCGGCCAGCTCGGCGATGCCCCGGATATCCTCCTCGGTCTCCGTGGGAAGTCCCAGCATAAAGTAAAGCTTTACCCGGTTCCAGCCGCCCGCGAAGGCCATGGCGGCGCCCCGCAGGATATCCTCCTCCGTGAGCCCCTTGTTGATCACGTTCCGAAGTCTCTGGCTGCCTGCCTCCGGCGCAAAGGTCAGACTGGATTTTTTCACGTCCTGCACCTTGCTCATCACATCCAGGGAAAATGCGTCGATGCGCAGGGACGGCAGGGAGATATTGGTGTGGCGCCTGCCGCACTCCTCTATCAGGAAGTCGATCAGCTCCGGCAGCCTTGAATAGTCGCTTGAACTCAGAGAGCTCAGCGATATCTCCTCCTGTCCCGTGTTCCTCAGCAGCTCTTTGGCATACCCCTTCAGCGTCTCCGCATCCCTCTCCCTGACGGGCCGGTAGATCTGTCCCGCCTGGCAGAAGCGGCAGCCCCGGATGCAGCCCCTCTGTATCTCCAGCACCGCTCTGTCCTGCGTCACCTTGATGAAGGGCACCACGGGTCTTACGGGATAGTAGGAATCCGTCATATCCCTGACGATCTCCTTTCGGACCACGGGCGGGATATTTTCCTCCAGGGGGGAAAAGCTTTTTATGGTGCCGTCCCCGTTGTAGGCGGTCTCATAGAACCGGGGCACATAGATGCCGGGGAGAGCGGCTGCCCGGCGCAGGTATTCCAGGCGGTCGAGACCCTGCTCCCTGCACTCCTCATAGAGCTCGATCAGAGCCCTGTACTGGGTCTCGCCCTCGCCGATATAGAACAGGTCGAAGAAATCCGCCAGGGGTTCCGGATTGTAGGTGCAGGGGCCGCCGCCCACCACAATGGGACAGTCCTCGCCCCGCCGGGACGCCTCCAGCGGAATGCCGCTCAGATCCAGCACCTGCAAAATGTTCGTATAGCACATCTCATACTGGATCGTGATCCCCAGGAAGTCGAACTCCCTGACGGGGTCCTGGGATTCCAGGGCGAACAGAGGGATCTTCCGCTCCCGCATGAGGGCGTCAAGATCCGTCCAGGGGGAGAAGACTCTCTCGCACCAGACATCCTCCATGGCGTTGAACATGCCGTAGAGGATCTGCAGCCCCAGATGGGACATGCCGATCTCGTACACATCGGGAAAGCACATGCAGAAGCGGACGCGGACGGCGTTCTTATCCTTTGTCACGGCGTTCACCTCATTGCCGATGTACCGCTCCGGCTTTGATATCTTCAGCAGTATGTCATCCGAAAGGGCAAGTCTTTCGCTCATATTTTACGAATCTCCTTTTCCGGCGCGCTCTTCTTTTTGCAGGCCCGGCGCATCCGGCGCACGGTCTCCGCCGTGATCTCCCGGCGGGAATAGCGGGCCAGCTCGTACACCTCCGCCATCTCCGCGGCCTGCAGCCTCCTTCCGCACTCTCTCGCCGTCATCCGGCACAGGAGCGCGGGCTCCGGCCGTCCGGACGGCCCGGAAAGCTCCCGGACCTCCGCCAGCACACGCCTCCGGTACATTCTCCTGACCTTCTGGGCCGGATCCCAAAATGCCGGCCGCCTGCGGGAGCGCTCCGTGCGCTTACGGTCTTCCGTACCGCATTTTTCCCGCATGTCCCGGACGCCGTCACGGACATTTTCCCCGCCGGCGCCGGACCGCGCCGTGAACCGCAGCCGTATCTGTCTCACCAGCTCGGCAAGCAGCTTTGCCGCCGCCAGGACGGTCAGCACCGCCATCCCGGCCAGCAAAAGCGCCGTCAGTATCCTCAGGCATATCGCCAGCAGAAGAGGCGTCCCCCTTCCCGGCTCCGGCAGGGCCGCGCTGGGCTCCGGCCGCATTTCAGGCATGTTCTCAGGAAGCAGCGACAGCAGGAACCGGCCCGCCGCCGCAAGCAGAGACCTGAGCCGGTCTCCCGCCGCCGCAAGGCCTCCTCCCACATCGGTGCAGAACAGCAGGACCGCGGACACGGCCAGCGTGTAGACCGATGCCATCCTCATGCCCGACCGGAACATGTCCCCCGCGGGCAGGCAGCCTGCGCTCCCGGCGTTGACGGAGACGAACTCCAGGTAGCGGCGCACGTACCCGGTCAGCTGGTACAGGGCCAGACCGGCCACCAGCAGGATCACATGGAGGATACCCCATCCGGGGATCCCGTGACGGTGCTGACAGATCGCCGCGGGGATCGCCAGCGCCAGACAGGCCGCAGGCGTGAACGGCTGGGTATACCGGCCGTTCTCCCTGAGCCGCCGGGAGAAGGAGAAAAAAGCGTAGCCTGCGGCGCAGACCGCGCAGATGCAGCGCTCCACTTTGCTCTGCACAGGGATGAGGAACACCGCCGCCGGAGCGGACAAATGAATCAGCAGGAACGGGAGAAAGCGGTCCACCCGCTCCCTCGCGAAAAAGAACATCGCCGGCAGTACTCCGCACAGAGCCCACATGACCGCATTGGGACGGTATACGCCCACATAGCCGGCAGTCACTCCCATGACGGCCAGCGCCACATGGAACAGGGTCCAGTGATTCATCTGCTCCGCCGTCAGTTCACATATCCGTTGAAGTCCGTCCGTTCTCATGCTTTCCTCCGAAGGCCTGCGCGGGATATCCCGGCTCACAGGCCCAAATGGATCATTCTCACCGACCGCGCCACATCGGGCGGCAGCTGCGGCTCTCTCCGGCCCGGCACCGGATAGAACCAGACATACTCGTTCCCCGCGGCGCCGTACCGCTCTATCAGCGAAAGAAACCCGGCGGACCGGTCGGAGGCCACAAAGCACGTGACGGTGCCGGATGCCTGGGTGAAGAGCCGCTCTTCAAAATTCTCCGCAAAATCCGCCGGCCCCTTCCCCAGATCCAGTCTGGCAAGGGTGCGGTAGATGTGCTCCATCTGCGCGTCCCCGGACCTTGCCTCGATGACCGTGGGCCGGGAGGTGAGGATATCCACACCGTTCCCGAAGCAGGACACGCGGATGCCCCGGCTCAGAAAGAACGCACACAGACCGGCGACGATGCGCAGGGTCTCCTCCGAGCAGTCCTCCCTTTTGGACACAATATCGCTTTCCATGTCAAAAAAGACCCGGATGCATTTGAGCGAGGTATAATTTTTCTGATTCACCTTCAGCTCGCCCGTTCTTGCGGTGGCCTTCCAGTTGATGCTGCGCATGGGGTCCGTGGGCTGATACTCCCGGATGCCGCGGTACTCAAAGGGGTCCTCCAGCAGGTGCCTTCGGGCGAGCACCTCGCCGTTAAGCAGCGCCAGAGATCTGCGGAACTCTTCGCTGTCATAGGGGCGCGGATACACATAGACGGCGGTATTCTCCGAAACGTCGGCCGGGAACATGGAGGTGAGGAACAGGTCGGAGGCCACAAGGCCTGCCCCGTCTATTGTGTAATAGCCTCTCCTTCCCCCGCGGAAGGGAAGCGTCCTGGTCACCTTCTCCCCGTCGCCGATGCGGAAGACATCGTTTCGATAGAATCGGTCCGTGGTGCTGGAGCCCTTCTCCTCCCGGAACTCCAGATGGCGGTCGGTCCTGAATTTCACCTTCAGCACGGGCAGCGGCAGCCGCTTTCTATTCTCGACGACCTCCTGCAGCTCGCTCCACTCCCCCTGAAAAATGTGGTCCTCGCTGAACCTGATATTCACATACAGATGCCTTTGCCACGATCTTCTGTAAACCTCCCTCTGCAGAAGGAAGAACAGAAGGAACAGGGCCCCTATCAACAGCATTCTTGTCATTTTGTAAAATCCTCAGTGGGCACGGGCACGGTCCTGAGAATGTTCTCCACCAGGGCTTCTGCGCCGTCCCTTCCGGCCGCGCCGAAATCGAACACGATCCGATGAGCCAGGACGGGCACAGCCAGCGCCTTCACATCGTCGGGCGTCACGAAATCCCTTCCGTCCAGATACGCATATGCCTTCGCGCTCCGAAGCAGCGCAAGGCTCCCCCTTGGGCTGGCTCCCATGATCACTCTCCCGTCGGCTCTGGTGGCCTCCGCGATATCCACCATGTAGCCCCGCACGCATTCGTGGACAAAGACGGCGTTGGCCTCCCTGCGCGCGGCCGCCAGCTCGTCCAGGGTCAGGACGCTCTTCAGCAGGTCAAAGGGCTCGCTGTCCATGTAGCGCTCCAGGATCGCCAGCTCCTGCCCCCGGTCCGGAACGCCCATGGAAAGTCTCATCATAAAGCGGTCCATCTGAGCCTCCGGCAGCGGAAAGGTCCCCGCCGTCTCCACCGGATTCTGGGTGGCGATCACGAAGAAGGGATCTCCCGGCGTGTATGTCCTGCCGTCTATCGTGACCTGGCGCTCCTCCATACACTCCAGCAGTCCCGCCTGGGTCCTGGGCGTAGCCCGGTTGATCTCATCCGCCAGCAGTATATTGGTGAAGACGGGGCCTTTTCTCAGCACGAACTCATTCGTCCGCCGGTCAAAGATGTTCAGGCCCGTGAGATCGCTGGGGAGAAGGTCCGGCGTGAACTGTATTCTTGCAAATTCCGCATCCACCGTCCGGGCCAGCGTCCGGGCCAGCTTGGTCTTGCCGGTGCCCGGCATGTCCTCCAGCAGCACGTGGCCGTCCGCCAGCAGCGCCGTGAACAGCAGTCTCGCCGTCTGCTCCCTTCCCACGATGACTCCGGAAATATTGCCCAGAACCTTATCTGCCAAGATCTTGCCTCTGTTCTCCATATGCGCACAGTCCCCTCCCGCGATCCGGGATCTTGTGACCGGCACCGTCCTGCCGGCGTTTACGGATACTGCACTTATTGTAACATAAGAGTATCGGAAATACCATAGGAAAAAAAGACGCCGCACCGCCTCCCAGGGTTCTAAAACGGGGGATCCCGCAATATTCTGTAGTAATTCCCTTGGACAGGTGGCACTTATGAACGATGTGACAATGGAGCGCAGGCTCCGGCTGGTGAAGCAGATACGCGCCAGATACAGTGAGGACCGCTCCGACCTCGCCAATCGGGAGCGGATCCTGTACGGCAGGAGCAGCCGGCCTGCGGAGGATTATCTGCTGTCTCAGGACGGCGAGTCGGAGGATATGCCTGCCGTCTCCTTTCTGCGGGTGCGTCTCGTGCTGGCGGTCCTTCTGGCCGCCGCGGTGATCGCCATGGACAGGAACGGCACAGAAATAGCCGGGATCACCTCGGAGCAGATCTTCCGGGCGATCTCGGCCGATTACGAGACGAGGATCAATGAATGGCTGGAGCAGATGTAACATGCTCCTGGGCTCACTGCCTGTCGGCAAGCTCCGCCACGATCTCCTCCCAGGAGATCTCCTTCTCCGCCATGAGCACCATCATGTGATACAGGAAATCGCTGATCTCGTACTTTACTTCCCTGACGCCGGGATTCTTGGCGGCGATCACGATCTCGGTGGCCTCCTCCCCCAGCTTTTTCAATATCTTATCCAGGCCCTTGTCAAAAAGATAGTTGGTGTAGGAGCCCTCTCTCGGATGCTCCTTTCTGTCCAGGATCACATTGTAGACATCCCGGAACACCTGGAACGGATCGTCCGTCCTCTGAGGGTCCCTGGGCGTGATCTCGTTGAAAAAACAGCTCCTTGCCCCGGTGTGACAGGCGGCGCCCACCTGGGAGACCCTGGCCAGGATCGTATCCAGGTCACAGTCCGCGGTCAGGCTTTTTACATACTGAACGTGTCCGCTGGTGGCACCCTTGCGCCAAAGCTCCCCGCGGCTCCTGCTGTAATAGGTCATTCTGCCCGTCTGAAGGGTCTGGCGGTAGGCCTCCTCGTTCATGTAGGCAACCATCAGCACCTCGTTGGTGCGATAGTCCTGCACCACCACCGGCACATGGCCGTCACTGTTCTTCTTGAACTCCTCCCACTGGTAGGCGGCCTCAAAGGTCACCACCGGCATGCCGTTCTCCCTGCAGAGCGCCTTCAGGGAAAGGATCTCCCTGCAGTTGTCGTTGATGGCGTTGCCTGTCACGCCGCACACATTTTCGTATGCGAAGATCTCCATGAGCTTATTCAGCGCGATATTGTTGATCTGCACGTAGAAGGGCAGGCCGATATTCTCCTGGGTCCCGCGTATCTGATGGGGATTCATCAGCACCATGCCGGAGAGATATTTTTCCATTTTTTCCTTATGCCGTTCCGGGACCTGTGCATCGCTGAAGGAGGCCAGAAGCCTGTCTCTGCCGAATTTCAGGGAGACCTCCTCCGTGATTTCGATATTGCTCTCCTGCTCATAGTCCAGGACGGCGCGCTTGCAGCCCGCATAGAGCAGCTTCTTCACATCCTCCATGCGCCTGATATTCCCGGCGCCGATCACATCCATCTGTGCCTGGGCGCAGATGTCCTTCACCATGTCCAGAGCCGCCTCGTGCTCCCGGTCCCCCTGGGACATATCGAACACGATCAGCTCGTCGGCGTTGTTTTCGTTGTAGGAGCTCACCAGACGCAGCGGGTCCGTCTCCACCACGCTCAGATCCGAAAGGCTCTTCACAGCGTGTTCATTGTACAGATAGATACAGGGCACAAATTTTTTGACTGTCATAGGTCTACCTCTTAATCATATTGTTCCTCTGGGTCGGCGTCCCCGGTGCTACAGCGTTCCCTTGGTGCTGAGCACATCCGTGATCCTCGGATCGTAGCCGAGGGCCCGGTCCAGAGCCTTGGAGAACGCCTTGAACATAGCCTCCGCAATGTGATGGGAATTGATTCCGTCCAGCATCTTTATGTGCAGGTTCATGCCGGCGCTGTAGGAGACCGCGTAAAAGAACTCCCGCACCAGCTGTGTCTCCATCTCTCCCACGCGCTCGGTGGGAAAGACGCAGTCGAAGTTAAAGTAAGGCCTGCCGCACAGATCCACGGCGCAGAGCACCAGCGCGTCGTCCATGGGAAGGATGCAGGAGCCGTATCTCTGGATGCCCTTCTTGTCCCCCGCCGCCTGGGCCACGGCCCGGCCGAGTACGATGCCGGTATCCTCTGCCGTATGGTGTCCGTCCACCTGCAGGTCACCCTTCACAATGCACCTTAGATCAAAGAGCCCGTGTCTCGCGAAGCCCTCCAGCATGTGATCGAGAAATCCGATGCCGGTAGAGATCTCCGCCTCTCCGGTCCCGTCCAGATTCAGTGTGACGGATATGTCAGTCTCCTTGGTAACACGGTTGATTTCTGCTGTTCTGTTCGTCATGATCTTCCTGTCCTCTCTTTGCTGTTCGTCACGATCTTCCTGTCCTGTCTTTATTGTCCTGTCTTTATTGTCCTGCCTTTGCCGTCCGCCCCGGACGGTTCCTGTCCGAACCGGACCCTTATGCTGTTCGCATGGGCCGTAAGGCCCTCGCTCTCGGCAAATATCTCAATGTCCTGATGTATTTTCTCAAGTGCCTCCCTGGAGTAGGAAATAATGCTGGACTTCTTGAGGAAGTCATCCACGTTCACCGGGGAGAAGAACCTGGCCGTCCCGTTGGTGGGCAGGATGTGATTCGGTCCCGCAAAATAGTCCCCCAGCGGCTCCGAGGAGTATTCCCCAAGGAAAATGGCGCCGGCGTTCCTGACCTTGGTCATCACCCGGAAGGGATCCTTCGTCAGGATCTCAAGATGCTCGGAAGCGATCTCATTCACCGCGTCCAGGGCGTCGTCCATATTCTCTGCCACCAGGATATAGCCGTAATTTTCCAGGGATTTCCGTATGATCTCCGCCCTTGTGAGCTGTCCCAGGAACCGCTCCACATGTCCGCAGACCTGCTCCGCCAGCCGCTGGGACGTGGTGATCAGAATGGCACTGGCCAGCTCGTCGTGCTCCGCCTGTGACAGCAGATCCGCCGCCACATATTCGGAATCTGCGGTATCGTCGGCCAGGACGAGTATCTCGCTGGGGCCTGCGATGGAATCAATGCTCACATGACCGTACACGGCCTTCTTGGCCAGGGCCACGAAAATGTTGCCGGGGCCGGTAATTTTGTCCACCTTGGGAATCGATTCCGTGCCAAAGGCCATGGCGGCGATCGCCTGGGCACCCCCCGCCCTGTATATCACATCCGCGCCGGCGATATCGGCGGCCACAAGAGTGCCGGGATTAACGCTTCCGTCGGCTGCGGGCGGAGTGGTCATGACGATCTCATCCACGCCCGCCACTTTGGCCGGTATCACGTTCATCAGCACGCTGGAGGGATATGCCGCCTTCCCGCCGGGGACATAGACTCCCACTCTCTCGATGGGCGTGATCTTCATCCCCAGGATCGTGCCGTCCTCCCCCGCCTCGAACCAGCTGTTGCGGAGCTGTTTTGTGTGAAATCGCCGGATGTTCTCCGAGGCCTTCCTGATGACCTCCACCAGCCTGGGATCCAGCCTTCCGTACGCCTCATCGATCTCCTGCCTGGTGACCTTTATGTTGTCCTCATTCAGCGGAAAGCCGTCAAATTTGAGAGTGTATTCAAAGAGCGCCCGGTCCCTCCCGGATCTGACCTTCTCTATGATCTCCTTCACCGTATCCTCATACTGGGAATAATTGTTGGGGCTTCTCTTCAGCAGATCGCTGAGAATGTCCCGCTTCGTCTCCTCTGTCAGCCTTACGATCCTCATACTCTGTCAGCCTCCCGTCCTGCGCGAATACTGTTCACCAGACCCTTGATGCGCTCCGTCTCCATCTGCATGCTCACCGGGTTTACGATCATCCTCGCGGAGAGGGGACAGATCTCCTCCAGTACCTCAAGGCCGTTCTCCCTCAGCGTGGAGCCGGTCTCCACGATATCCACGATCACGTCGGACAGCTCCACCAGCGGCCCCAGCTCTACGGAGCCGTTCAGCTTGATAATGTCCACGGTCTGATGCTTTTTATTGTAAAAGTAATCCTTGGCAATGTTCGGATATTTGCTGGCCACTCTGATCCGCTCATGGTGCAGCAGAAGATCTCTCGCGCCGGCGGGGCCGCAGACGCACATCCGGCACCTGCCGAACCCAAGATCCAGCACCTCGTATACGTTGCGGTTCTCCTCAAGGATCGTGTCCCTGCCCACCACGCCGATATCGGCTGCCCCGTATTCCACATAGGTGGGCACGTCGGGCCCCTTGGAAAGGAAAAATCTCAGCTTCCGTTCCTCGTTCACAAAAATCAGCTTCCTGGAATTCTTGTCCTTCATTTCCTCACAGGTAATCCCGATCTGTTCCAGCAGCTCCAGCGTCCTGTCCGCCAGCCGCCCCTTGCACAGTGCAAATGTTAAATATCTGTCATTGCTCATGATATCGTATTCTCCTGAATCTTTCCTCGTCTCAGGCTCCTTCCCGTCCGGCCTCAAGCTCTACCTGTCCCGGTCTCAGGCTTCTTCCTGTCCGGTCTCAGGCTTCTTCCTGTCCGGCCTCAGGCTTCTTCCTGTCCGGCCTCAGGCTCCTTCCTGTCCGGCCTCAGGCTTCTTCCCGTCCGGCCTCAGGCTTCTTCCCGTCCGGTCTTAAGCTCCTTCTCGTCAGATCTCAAGCTCTCCCCGTCCGGTCTCAGGCACCAGCGCTGCCGGAATTCCCTGCTCCCGAAGCTTTTTCACCCGGTCGAGCTGCTGTCGGTAATTTTCCGGACCGTAAAAGACCGTCTGCGCTTCCTGCGGAAGATCCGCCTTCACCTTCTGGCGGGCCAGTGCCTCCAGAATACTGTCGATCACCACCGCGAAGCCCACCGCCGGCGCGTCCTTGCCGAACTGTCTGAGCAGGTTGTCATACCTTCCGCCCTTGACGATGGCGTCGCCTACGCCATAAGTGTAGGCGCGGAAAATGACACCGGTATAATAGTGATATTTATGGAGCATCCCAAGGTCAAAGGAGACATACTCGGCGACGCCGTAAAGCTCCAGGACCTCATAGAGCTTCTCAAGGCGTCGGATCGCCTCCAGAGAGCGGCGGTTCTTTGCCGTCTCCCCCGCCTCCTTCAGAGAGCCCATGTCGCCGAACATGTCGGCCACCTTTAAAAGCTTGCCCCTGTAGGGCTCCTTTACGCCCCTCTCCTCCAGAAGCTCCTGAGCCGCAAAATAATTCTTTCCCGAAATGAATGCCCGCAGATCCCGCTCCGTCTCCTCGTCGAGACCGGCCTCCTCGCAGAGCCCCTTGAAATATTCCACCTGTCCGATGCTGACCTGAAAGCGCTGAAGTCCCGTGCTGCGCAGGGCCTTCACCACAAGGCTGATCATCTCCGCATCCGCCTCCACAGAGCCGTCTCCCACCAGCTCCGCGCCCATCTGGGTGACCTCCTTCAGCTTTCCCTGAAGGTTGGAGGTGTTCGTGAAGGTGTTGCCAAGATAGCTGAACCGCAGAGGTCTCAAGTCTTCTCCGAAATATTTGGCGGCGCACCTGGCAATGGACGGCGTAAAGTCCGGGCGAAGCACCAGTGTATTTCCCTCTTTGTCAAAAAATTTATACAGCTCCTTGCTGGGCGTGGTCCCGATCTGACTGGAAAACACGTCAAAGAACTCGAAGGTCGGCGTCTGAATGTCCCTGTAGCCGTACAGGCGGACGCTCTCCAGAAGCCGTTCCTCCACCTGCAGCTTCCGGGCGTATTCCTCACCGTAGATATCTCTGACCCCCTCAGGAGTATGCAGCAGTCTCTTGCTCATAATTGTCTCGCTTTCGATTGTCTCGCTTTCGGTTATCCCGCTTTCGATTGTCTTACTTTCGGATGTCCCGCTTTCGATCGTCTTACTTTCGGTGTCTTGCTTTCCGGTTTCCGCTTTGCAAAATTTTCACGCTTTAAAGTGCTACCATGCTAACATGGTAGAGAATTAAACTATGTGTAGTATATCGGAACGGGGCCGATATGTCAAGCCGTTACATAAAATTTTGTGTCCCCGGCCCGTTCATTCCCTGTCCCTCATCTCCACTCTCTCATTCCCTGTCCCTCATCTCCGCTCTCTCATTCCCTGTCCTCCAGGTCCTTCCGGAGCACATCAAGATAGGGCACCAGCACGCCGTGCTTTTTGGGCAGCACGTATTCGGGATTCAGCTCCTCATACCGAAAGCTCTTTCTGCCGCCCTCCCTGGCCCTGTTCCAGAAGAACAGGAGCATTTCCAGAGGCAGATAATACATTACATCCTTGTGAGTGTAGTATATCAGAAAAAACGCCAGGCCTCCCTGCTTCTCGAAATCCTTCATGAATTCCACCTGATGTTCGTGGATGTTCTGCAGAGAGAACGTGTCCGTTGCGCACTCCTTGGCGTCGAAGCACACGGGATAACCCTGCACCGCGCCGATATAATCCACGGTGCTCTTCTGTTCAAAGTACGCAAGAGTGATCTGCCGGCGTTCCTTGTCCATCCTGATAGGCGTGATGGGCGTGGGCACCTTCTGAATCAGCGCCAGACCGGATTCCCGGTATTTTTCGTTCGTCCTGTTGATCATATCCTCCAGAGTCGAGCCCCGGAGGCCTCTCGAATTCCAAGTGGCCATAAAATTTCCCGCACCTTTTCCTTCTTCCGGCGTCCGGCCTGCGTCCCCGCCTGTGCCCCACCCAGCGCTGCGTCTGCGCCCAGCCTGCGTCCCTCCAACGCCTCGCCTGCATCCTATCTGCGCCCTGGCCTGCGCCTCGCCTGCATCTTATCTGCGCCCCGGCCTGTGTCTCTTCAGCGCCTCGCCTGCATCCGCCCCGGCGCTACCCGGACAGTCCCAAGCCCCTTTGAATGTTCTCAAAAAGCTCCGAGCGGGGGGCGTATATGACCTGACCGCTCAGTCCCCGGCCGGCCGGCTCCTGCGTACTGGCGAATTCCACACGGAATGCCCGCAGCAGCTGATGCTGTAAGCCGAATCTCTCTCTCATCTCCCGGTTGATGCGCCTGTCTCCGTATTTCTGATCTCCGATGATGGGATGGCCCTCCGCCGCCAGATGAGCCCTTATCTGGTGGGGCTTCCCGGTGATCAGCTCCACCTCCAGCAGGGTGTGCTCCCTCCCGGTGCAGATCGGCCTGTAGGCGGTCTCAATGTATTCTCCCCGCCCAGGCTCTCCCCTCACAGATTCTCCCCGCGCATCCGGCCCGGTGCCCGCGGCGTCCACCTGCACGCGGTTCCTTTCCCGGTCCTTATACAGATATCCCTTCAGCAGGGCCTCCCGCTCCAGGCGTCCCACGCACACGGTGCGGTAAAATTTCTTTACGCTACGCTCCCGGATACATCGGCTCAGGAACTGCAGGCCCGGCAGGGTCTTGCCGCAAAGCACCAGCCCTGAGGTGTTCCGGTCCAGACGGTTGCAGACGGAGGGGCGAAAGCCCGCCAGCTCCCTCTCAAGCCCCGGATCCTGCTCCAGCAGATATCCGATCATCCATTCATTCAGGCTCAGGTCGGCGCCGTCCGCCTTCTGTGTGAGGATTCCGAACGGCTTGTCCAGGATCAGGACATGGGAGTCCTCATAGACCACGCGGATGCCCGCCAACTCCCGAAAGGCCCGTCGGTATTCCCGCATCCCGTCCGCGCTCCCCGGACCGGACGCCCCGTCCGCCCCCGAAAATCTGGCGAAGGTCTCAGAGGAAAAATAGAAGCAGACCAGATCGCCCCGGACCAGCAGCTCGCAGCCCTGTGCCCTCCTGCCGTTCAATGTGATGTTCTTCTTTCGCAGCATCTTATACAGGAAGCCCGTTCCCGCATTGGGAAGGTATTTGTGCAGGAATTTATCCAGCCGCTGTCCCGCCTGGTTGCCGCCGATCGTCACTGACTGCATGAGGCATCCTCCCTATAGGCACAGACATTTCAGGATGGCGCATATGTAGGCGCATTCCCTCGGATCGTTGCTCAGCAGCGCCAGCTGCTTCAGTCTCTCCAGATATTTGTTGAGATCGGTGTAGATCTTCACCGTCACATCATGCACTCCCTCCAGTCTGAGACCGGCTCCCACATGTTCGTAAAATTTTTCCATGGGAAAATTGGGATCCTCCGTGTATCCGCAGACGTTTTTCCCGTGGACGGACAGACAGCCCACCACAAAGTTGGTATTGTAGGAGATGAACACACAGTCATAGAGCGTCCTCACTCCCCGCCTGGACGCCTCCACCTTTTTCACTACCTCAGGGCTGCAGCTCTTGAATTTCAGGAACATGATCATATTTACCAGACTCTTGCATGCGGGCAGACATCCGAACACCGACACAATGCTCAGCAGATTTACCCTCTGCCCGGTGGAGATCCAGCCCCCCGCAAAAAGGGACAGGGTAATTCCGAAGTACAGGACGGTGCGCAGTATCTCGTATCTCTTCTGTGTATCAATATAATTTTTGGTGCCCTTTGCTCTCTCCGTGGAGAACATCCTCATCAGTCCCATTATCTCTTTCCTTTCTTCATGGCCGCCACAACGGCAATCGGCACGCGCTGGGGAAGGAACTTCGTCACGACGTGGAAGGCCTTGATCGGCAGGGAGCACACCGACACGGGATGCCTGTAATATGCATCGCGCAGCGCAAGCGCCACCACCCTTTGGGCCTCCACCATAGTGTACTTCTTGACGGACAGGATCGTGCCGTCCTTTTCCGCGATGTCAAAGAACGGTGTGTTCACGGGGCCGGGACAGACGCTGGTGACAAAGATTCCCTTTTTCTTCAGCTCCGCGCCCAGGGCTCTGGAAAAGCTGTGCACATATGCCTTGGAGGCCGCGTACACCGCGAAATCCGGCTGGGGCAGAAAGGCGGCGCTGGATGCCAGCTGAATGATGCGGCTGTTCCTGCGCATGTGGGGCAGCATACGGCTTGTCATGTCCGTCAGCGCTTCACAGTTCAGGCGGACCATGCCAAGGACCTGCTCTCTGTCCTGTCCGGCGAACTTTCCCATCACTCCGTAACCGGCGCAGTTCACCAGTATTCTGACCACCGCATTCAGTCGGTCCAGCTCCTGTTCCAGCCCGTCCATCTGGTCCTTCCGCGTCACATCCATGGCAAAGATCCTGGTCTTGTGCCGGAGGACACCGGCCACCTCCTGCAGCCTGCCGCGGCTCCTGGCGATCAGCCAGAATTCGTCCACACTGTCAAAGTAGCTGTCCATCTGCATGGCAAATTCCATTCCTATACCGGAGGACGCTCCGGTTATCACGATCACATTCATATCCGTCCCCTTCCCTTCAGACAATAAATAGATTATAAATCATTTTTCATTGTGAGAAAAGTCCATAAAAGTTATTTATGTAGTAATCCGCCAATTTTTTCTTGGCCTCCCGCTGCGGCACGGAGTATTCGTCCTCCACCGCACAGACCCGCATCCCCGCATTCTTTCCCGCCTGTATGCCCGGTATGATGTCCTCGAATACGAGACAGCGGCCGGGCTGCGTCCTGAGCCGTTCCGCCACCGCCAGATAGATATCCGGCGCCGGCTTGCCGCGCCCCACGTCGCAGCCGGTCATAATGCAGGAAAAATAATTTCTCAGCCCGTGGGCGCCGGCAATGTTCTCCACAAGCTCCCTGGAGTTGCTGGTGGCGATGCCCAGCCGGATCCCGCGCTCTCTGCAGCCGTCCAGGAAATCCGGGATCCCCGGCTTCAGAGGCACCTCGTTCTCGTATTTGTCCCAGGCCATGCGGTTCCAGTCATCCTTGATCTTTTCCAGGGGATCCGGGATCGGGAAGTGCTCCTTAAAGTAGGTGGCCGTCTCGTGAAAGCTCATTCCCTCGATCTGAGCCTGCAGATCGGCGGGAGGGATCAGTCCGAATCTCCCCAGGTACTCGATATCGATGGCATGCCACATCCACATGGAATCCACCAGGGATCCGTCCAGATCAAATATGACCGCCTCTATCCCCTCCAGCATTTGATGCATATCTTAACTCCTGTCTCATATATTTTCACAAAGATACAATCGGTGCCCGATATGATACTGCTCACGATTCTCTGTCTGCTGTTCGCAGTCTGTATCCTGACCCACTCCCGGCTCAGTCTCCACTATGCCTCGCTGGGCCTGGAGCTGTGGTCCGGAAAAATGATCCCCTCGCTGCTGCCCTTCATGATCCTGTCCGGCGTCATGGTGCGCCTTCAGCTCACCGAAAAGCTGGCCATGGTGGCCTACCCGGCCGTAAGACCGATCTACCGTGTCCGCAGGAACGTATGCTACTGCATGCTCCTGGGATTCCTCTGCGGCTTTCCCATGGGCGCAAAGGTCACCGCGGAGCTGCTGGAACGGGAGAAACTGACGCTGCGGGAGGCCGAATATCTGCTGGCCTTCTGCAACAACATAGGCCCCGTCTATTTCTGCAGCTTTGCGCTGCCCCTCCTGGGCCGCAGGCTCGTCGCCCCCTATCTCTTCGGGATGTACGGCATTCCTCTGCTCTACGGGCTCCTGCTGCGCTTCACCGTCTACCGCGACATCGGGGCTGAGGAGAAAAAGCAGGCCCCTGGGCCGAAGGGCCGGATCCGGGAGCTGCATATCTGCGAGGCGGCGTCCGGGGGACCAAGGCCGTTCCCGGAGGCTCTGCTGGAGGCAGTGGACAGCTCCGTGCGGTCCTCCGTCCAAAGCATCCTCACACTGGGCGGTTATATGATCCTGTTCAATCTTTTGAACCTGCTTCCCCATGTGCTGCTGGGACATTCCCTGCCCGTGCTCGCGCCCCTGCTTGAGATCACGGGCGGCCTGAGCATGCTGGGGACGGCGCTGCCGCTGTACAGCCTGCTCTGTCTTTCCTTCTGCGGTTTTTCCTGCATCGCACAGACCTACAGCTGTGTCCGGGACACGGGAATCTCTCTGTCCGGATATGTCATCCATAAGGTCGTCGTGACCCTGCTGACCGCCGGCTTCTATCTCTTGTGGTCCCTGCTGTCCCCGGCCTCTTTCCTGCGCTGATGTCTCCGCCTGCCTCTCCCGATGCGGCCGACGGCCCGCCACAGGAGCAGGACCGCGAACAGGACCGAGGCGGCGGCAAGGCATATCTCAAGGAGCGCCGTAAGACCGATCTCCTCCCCTTTTTCCCGGCTCTTCTCCCCTTCCCCGTCGGCGGGATCCGATTCCCCGGCCTCCGGCACCTGCGCCGGCCCCGCGGCCTCCACCGCCTCCTCATCCCCGTAGCGGTAGGTGCCGGGACTGACGTAGGTGTTGCTCTCCGTGTAAAGGTCATACATATTGTAGGCGCGCAGGATCACCGTGGGCCTTTCGCCCGACGGTATCTGCAGCTCCAGGTCGAAGGTGTCCGGGTACGTTCCCGTCAGCGCGTCGCCCTGGGGCCATATCTGCCTTGGCGTGTAGGTCAGGCCACCGTCCAGGCTGTAGGAATAATACAGTATCGGGGTCTCTTGATCCGCCGCCGTCACTGTCAGCTCCAAAAGCCCCGTACCGTAATCCGTCTCCTTCGGCTGGATGCTGCACATTTCCGGTTCCGTGACATCCGGCTCCGTGCGGGGCGCGGGAAATGCTGCGTCCGCATCCGCCAGCTCATACCCTGAATAATCCACTCCCAGCACACTGCTCCTCAGACCGAAGTACCTGGCCACGGCCGTGGCGTCCATCCTGCCGAACCTTTCGAGCTCCTCGGTGCTGTCGCAGAAGACCTCGTCTCTGGCTTCGTCCACGTGGCAGTGTTCTATGATCACCGCCGGGACGCCCAGGTCCTCCGCATTCCTGATAATACCGTAGTAGTTGCCGCCCCTGCTGTTCTTTCTGCTCTTGACGCCGCGGATGAAAAGGCCCTCCCCGCGCAGGTCCGCCAGCAGCTCCCGGCCGAACTGATAACCGTATCCGTTGAACGGCGGAAAGACGGACACCCATACCTCGGAGCCGAAGAGCTCATGGCTGGCCGATGCGTTATAGTGGATGCTGAACAGAAAATCGGCGTCCACCGAGGCCGCGAACTCCGCTCTCTCCTTCAGGGTCAGATCCCGATCGCCGGCCCTGGTGAGGTAGACCTCCACATCCTCGTAAAGGGACAGCTCCTCATACATGGCCCGCGCCGTGACCATCGTCATCCCCTTTTCCTCGTAACCGTTCTCGATCGTCCCCTGATTTTCACCGCCATGCCCCGGATCGATTACAATGACCAGCTTATCCCCCGTATCCTGCAGCCTTGGCGCCGCCGACGCCCGCATGGGCCACAGGGTCAGAAGAACCGCGCACAGAGCAAAATAACCGGCTCTCTTTCGAAATCCGGTTATTTGTTTTCCTATCCTGTTTTTCCGTATACCGTCCGTCATTGGATCACATCCAGACCGCCCTCGTCTCCGGTGTCCTCCAGAGAGATGGATTCCAGATCCTCCTCCACAGGGTGCAGCGCCCGGCGGTTGGACTGGATCAGATCCCTGTATTGGTTCAGGGAGCCGAGCAGACTGCTGTAATTTGCATCGGACGCCTGAATCGCCGACACAATGACGGACTCCAGCTCCGCCAGCCGGTCCTCGGTGTACTGTGCCGCCTGCATGCGCAGATCGTTTGCCTCAATAGTGGCTTTGTCCAGGATCTCCTGGGCCTGCTGTGCCGCCTGGGTCACAACGATATTGGCCTGGGCATACGCCTGCTGCATGATCTCATGCTCGCTGATCAGCTCGTTGGTCTGAATGGTGGCCTCGTTGATCAACGCCTCCGCCTTGGCCCTGGCGTCGTTCAAAATGGCCTCTTTATTACTGATGATCTTCTGGTAGCGCTTGATCTCATCCGGAGTCTTCATGCGCAGCTCCCGAAGCAGCTCGTCAATTTCCTCTTTGTTGACAATGATCTCCGAGTTGGACATGAACTTCGGTTTACAGTTGTCAATATACTCTTCTAATTCGTCGATCAGTTGTTCAATTCTGCTGCTCATTGGCATCACTCCTTATCCCTGACGCCCGGCCTGGGCCGGACCGCAGTGCTTATTTACTGCCCGGTCTTGTATTTTTCGTGGAGCAGCTCCTCCACAAAATCCGGAACCGCTTTTGAAACATCGCCTCCAAAGCTGGCTATTTCCTTTACGCTGGAGGAGCTGAGATAAGCGTACTCAAGACTGGTCGTCAGAAAGACCGTGTCCAGCTGTCCGCCGGACAGCATACGGTTCGTCTGCGCCAGCTGCAGCTCATACTCGAAATCCGTGATGGCACGCAGCCCCCTGACTGCCACATGCAGATCGTTGGCGGCGGCGTAGTTGGTGAGAAGGCCGCTGAAGCTGTCCACCTGTACGTTGGGAAGATGCCTGGTGGCCTCTCTAAGTATCTTAACACGTTCTTCAACAGAAAACAACGGTGTCTTTTGATTATTATTCAGAACACTGACGATCAATACATCAAAAATTTCCGAGGCTCTGTTTATGATATCCAGATGTCCGTATGTCATCGGGTCAAAGCTGCCGGGATATACCGCTCTCTTCATCTTTTCCTCCATGCGCGGGCGTATGGGGCCGGTACGCGCGCTATCTCTCAAATTCTGCGCTCCAGGCGCACATCCGTTTCTTTATCTGACGCGATCCTTCGGAGGAACATATGCCGGTTGGTCTTGTATCGCTTCTCCCTCTCCAGAAAAAATCCCAGCTCCCGCAGATAGGAAAAGTCCGTGTCCAGAGAGGTCTCCACGATGATCCTGGTGTCCTCCGTCACATAATTCCTGTCTCTCAGGGAGGCCAGGACGCGCTCCTCGTGCCCGCAGCCGTAGGGCGGATCCATAAAGATGATATCCACGAACGGCTCGCTGATGCCGCCCAGGGCGACGCACGCCTCCTGTTTTAATACTATAGCACGTTCTTCCAGTTTCGTAAATGCAAGATTTTGGCGTATGCAGTCCAGCGCCCTGGGCGCATTCTCCACAAAATACGCCCTCTCCGCGCCGCGGCTCAGGGCTTCGATGCCGATGGCGCCGCTGCCGCTGAACAGGTCCACGAACACGCGGCCCTGCAGGTCCCACTGCAGCATGTTGAAAAGGGTCTCCTTGATCCTGTCCGTCGTGGGCCTGGTGGCCGAACCCTCCGGCGTCTTCAAAGGCAGGCTCCCTGCCGTTCCAGCAATCACTCTCATACCCGAATCTTTGTCCCCTTCGTGTCGCGTCTGCCGTTCTTCAGATCGTTCAAAATGACCTGTCTGCCGTTGTACTCGATGGAGGTGTTGTCCAGGACCATGGTGTAATAGACGTTCTCTACCGTATCCCCGGCACCCAGCTTCATGCCTCTGACGCCCACGGCTCCCTTTTTCTTCTCCGGGATCTCCTCCACGGAGAACTTCAGGAAGACGCCCTTCTTCGTCTGAAGCACGATATATCTCTGTTCCAGCAGCGTTGCCACGCTGACCACGGCGTCGCCCTCCGCCAGCTTCGTGGCGGCCACCGTGCGCTTGGACACGTCGAACTCGCCGCCGTCCACCAGCTTCATCATGGACTGGGCCGTCACGAATACCACCTGGCGCAGATTCAGCTCCGTCTGGCTGGTGATATATACGATCTGTTCCTTCTCGGAATCGTAGTTGCTGATATTATCCAAGGGAGTCCCCTTGTCGCGGAATTTTCCGAAGGGGATATCCATGACCTTGACGGTGTGGAGCTGGCCCGTGTCGGTAAAGACGCACACTCTCCCCGTATTCTTGCAGAAGAACACAAAGCGATTCTCCCCGTCGGCCGTCTCTTTGTTCCGCTCGTAGGTCGCGGTGTCCACGGACCTGATATAGCCGAACCGGTCCACCAGCACGCAGACATCCGTCTCCTCGATCTCCTTCTCCCTGTAGACGGCCTCCTCCGCGTTCTCGATGGAGGTGCGGCGCCTTCTTCCGTACTCTTTCCGGTATTCGTCCAGATCGTTCATGATCACCTGGGCCATGGAGTCCCTTCTGTCCAGGATATCCTCGTAGCGGTAGATGTTTGCCATGGTCTCCTCATGCTCGTTTATCAGCGCTTCGATCTCCAGGCCGATCAGCTTGTACAGGCGCATCTCCAGAATGGCGTTGGCCTGCTTCTCGGTGAACATCAGCTGGGTGGCCATGATCTTTGACTCCTTGGTCTTGAACTTGATGCCGTCGATCTTCCCCTCCACCAGGCATGCCTTGGCCATATTCCGGTCCTTGGAGCCGCGCAGGATCTCGATGATCAGATCGATCACGTTGCAGGCCTTGATCAGGCCCTCCTGGATCTCCTTGCGCTCCGTCTCCCTGGCGAGAAGATTGGTATATTTTCTGGTGGCCAGCTCATACTGGAAGTCCACGTTCGCCTTCAGAATCTGCCTAAGGCCCATGGTCTCCGGCCTTCCGTCGGAAATGGCCAGCATGTTCACGCCGAAGGTATCCTCCAGCCTGGTCTTCTTGTACAGGAGATTCACAAAGTTCTCCGCATCGGCGTCCCTCTTCAGCTCTATGACAATGCGGATGCCCTCCTTGGAGGACTGGTTGGAGATATCCACCACATCCTGAGTCTTTTTCGACTCCGCCAGGGCGGCCACATCCGACAGGAATTTCGCGATCCCGGCGCCGATCATGGTGTAGGGGATCTCCGAGATCACCACGTTGGTCCTGCCGCCCTTGGCCTTCTCGAACTCCACCTTCCCTCTGAGCTTGATCTTGCCCGTGCCGGTCTCATAGATCTCCTCCAGCTCGTCCTTGTTCGTGACAATGCCCCCGGTGGGGAAATCCGGTCCCTTGATATAGCGCATCAGCTCTCTCGTAGTGATGTTCTCATTCTGCATGTAGGCCTTCATGGCGTCGATGACCTCGCAGAGATTGTGGGGCGGGGTGCTGGTGGTCATTCCCACCGCAATGCCCTCGGAGCCGTTGACCAGAAAGTTCGGGATCCTGACCGGCAGTACCGCCGGCTCTCTCTCGGTCTCGTCAAAGTTGGGGACAAAGTCCACCACATCCTTGTCCAGATCTCCCAGGAAAGCCTCCTGGGTCACCTTCTGAAGCCTGGCCTCCGTGTAACGCATGGCCGCGGCGCCGTCTCCCTCGATATTGCCGAAATTGCCGTGCCCGTCGATGAGAGCCATGCCCTTCTTAAAATCCTGGCTCATGACCACCAGGGAATCGTAGATGGAGCTGTCGCCGTGAGGATGATATTTACCCATGGTGTCGCCCACGATGCGGGCGCTCTTTCTGTAGGGCTTATCGAAGCGGATGCCCAGCTCGTACATATCGTAGAGGACCCTGCGCTGCACGGGCTTTAAGCCGTCCCGCACATCCGGCAGCGCTCTGGCGATGATGACGCTCATGGCATAGTCGATATATGCCTTCTGCATCTCCTCGGAATATTCGGTTCTGATGATCCTGTTGTCGTCCATGTTATCCTTCCCTCTGTTGCAAAGATGCTGTCAGCCCTTACTGTGAGCGGTTAGAAGCACTTCTCACGCTATTGCCTGCACGTCCAGCTCCGCATCGTAAGATTCCGGTGAGAAGAATGCCCATACTAAAGCGAACGAAGTTCGCTTGGGCATTCTTCCGCGTGAGACATAGTGCTTCTTCCGCGAAACAGTTTTTACTGTGAGCGGTTAGAAGCACTTCTCACGCTATGCCTGCATGTCCAGCTCCGCGTCATGGGCATGATCGTAGATAAAGGCCTTGCGGGGCGGGACCTCCGTCCCCATGAGCAGCTCCGTGACCTCGCTGGCCATGCGCGCGTCCTCGATCTCCACCCGCTTCATGCGGCGGGTCTCCGGGTTCAGAGTCGTCTCCCACAGCTGCTGGGCGTCCATCTCTCCCAGGCCCTTGTAGCGCTGAAGCGTGAATGAGCCCTTGTGCGTCCTCCTGTATTTTTCCAGGGCCTTGTCGTCGTAGAGGTACTCTTCCTTCCCCTTGGCGGGCATCGCCTTATAGAGGGGAGGCATGGCGATATAGACATGCCCCTCGAAGATCAGCTCCGGCATAAAGCGGTAAAAGAGGGTCAGGAGCAGCGTGGAGATGTGCGCTCCGTCCACGTCCGCATCCGCCATGATCACGATCTTGTCATAGCGGAGCCTGGAAATGTCGAAATCGTTTCCGTACCCCTCCGAAAATCCGCAGCCGAAGGCGTTGATCATGGTCTTGATCTCCGCGTTGGCAAGCACCTTGTCGATGCTGGCCTTCTCCACATTCAGGATCTTGCCGCGGATGGGCAGGATGGCCTGATACATGCGGTCGCGGGCGGTCTTTGCACTGCCTCCCGCGGAATCTCCCTCCACGATGAAGATCTCGCACCGGGCGGGATCCTTGGATTCGCAGTTCGCCAGCTTGCCGTTGGAATCAAAGGAAAATTTCTGCTTGGTGAGCAGATTCGTCCTGGCGCGTTCCTCGGTCTTTCGGATCTTGGCCGCTTTCTCCGCGCAGCCGATGATATTTTTCAGGGTCTCCAAATTCCTGTCAAAGATCCTCACTACTTCCTCGCCGGTGATCTTGCTGACCACCTTGGCCGCGTCCTGATTGTCCAGCTTTGTCTTGGTCTGGCCCTCAAAGCGGGGATCGGGATGCTTGATGGAGACCACCGCCGTCATGCCGTTGCGCACGTCGGCGCCGGTGAAATTCACGTCCTTCTCCTTCAGGATGCCCAGCTCTCTGGCGTAGGTGTTGATCACGTTGGTGAACATGGTCTTAAAGCCCGTCAGATGGGTGCCGCCCTCGGAGTTGTAGATATTGTTGCAGAAGCCCAGCACGTTCTCGTGAAATTCGTTGATATACTGGAAGGCCACCTCCACGGTGATGCCTTCGCTCTCCCCGGAGAAGCAGATCACGTCGTGAATGGCCTCGCTGGATTTGTTCATATCCTTGATAAAGCCCGTGATGCCCTCCGGCTCGTGGAAGATCACCGTCTCCGGCTCCTCCCTGCGGAGATCCTTGAATACAATGGTCAGGCTGGGATTCAGATAGGCCGTCTCATGAAGGCGGCTCTTCACCTCGTCCTCCTTGAAGCGGGTCCTGTCAAAGATGGTGTCGTCCGGGAGGAAATTCACGCTGGTCCCAGTCTCCCTGGTCTTTCCCTTTACCGGGAGCAGTCCGTCCACCAGCTCCGTGGTGGGATTGCCCCTCTCATAGCTGTCCTGGTAGATAAAGCCGCCTGTCTTCACGGTCACGGTCAGTCTTGCGGACAGGGCGTTCACCACGGAGGAGCCCACGCCGTGAAGGCCGCCGCTGGTCTTGTAGGCGCCGTTGTCGAACTTGCCGCCGGCGTGAAGGGTGGTAAAGACAAGGCGCTCCGCGCTGATGCCCTTCTCATGCATTCCCACTGGTATGCCCCTGCCGTTGTCCGACACGGTGGCGGAGCCGTCCTTCTCCAGAGTGACGTTTATGGTATCGCAGTGACCCGCCAGATGCTCGTCCACGGAATTATCCACGATCTCGTAGATCAGATGATTGAGGCCCTTGGTGGACACGCTGCCGATGTACATGCCCGGCCGCTTGCGCACGGCCTCCAGCCCCTCCAGCACCATAATACTGGAGGCGTCGTAATTGTCTGTCTTTGCCATTGTGCTTGAACACTCCTTTAAGGCAGAGGACTTTACTCCTCCGCCCATCCATTTTTCGTCTTTGCGAACTTACGTCCCGTCCCTGCATGCAGAAATCCCATCATCTCCGGCCAAAGGTTGCAGACCGAATCCAATGACATGATCGTCGCGCTGTCCTGCCTGTCCGTACACTCCTGGGTCTCATCCTCCGCAAAGAATCTCCAGCCGCTGTCAATATCCTCATTGCCCTTTTCCGGCTCCAGACGGCACATGTGCCCTGCGCCTTCCTCAAGGGCCTTCTGCGTCACCTTGCAGCCCATGTATCCTCCCCGCATCAGCGGCGCGGCCCACTCCCGCTCCTTCGGCTCGTACCAGGCGTTCCTGCACCACGCTCCGCCTTCTCCCAGCAGATGCTCCACCATATTTTTATGGTTCTCAAAGATCTCGGCCACGTCCTTGTCGATCCTGCCTGTCTTCCTGCCGTGAACGGCAACGTCATAGACCACGCCGCAGAGAATGCTGACAGCATACTCCTCAAAGGAATGATAAAAGACCAAGGCCTCACGTACCCAGGGGTCTGTTATCTCCCAGAAATCCTCCTCCGACAGGATCCCGCACGCCACCGCACGCCTGCACAGGCCGATCCTGCTGTCGATATCCCAGGCGTAGAATCCCTTTTCCTTCACGATCGGACGGAAGGGCTCGGCGCACTCCCTGCAGGCCAGGAACACCTTCTTTCCGCCCCTGTTCAGCTCCTTCAGATCGAACAGCGGCGCGCCGCACCAGAACGTCATGAAATCTCCGTACTGTTCGCCGCTTCCAAAAATTCTCTCTATGTTCTCCTGCAGGCTCTTCCGGTCGGTGATGCGGTACATCTGCTCCAGGAAATGCCTTACCTGGGCCGCATCCTGCTCTCCCTCACAGTGGTACAGCTTATCGTACCCCATGTGGACCGGTATCCCCGGTGTCCGCAGGCATACGGAGACGCCGCCTAGCAGAAGCGTGAAATGCCTTCTGTCCACAGGCTGTCCCTTGGCTCTGTTCTGTGCAGCCGCCTGTGCCTTTTGCTGCAGCGTTTCGATCTCACTGATGATCGTCTCGATCCTTGCTTCCATGATTTTCCCCCTCAAAATTCTCACATCCGCTCCGGTCTGTTCATCCGCCCGGCCGTTGTTTCAGCTGCGGCTCTCACATCCGTTCCGGAATCTTCTTGCAGCAGGCCAGGGCCAGCGCACCGGGGCCGATGTGGCAGGATACGCTCAGGGAGAGCGGATCCATGTGAATAGCATAGCCGGGAAAGATCTCCCCGACTTCCTGCCGAAAGACCTCCGCCGCCTGCCGGTCGGCGGTGTAGGCGATATCCAGCCAGATGTGCTTATCCTCGGTAAGTCCGCCGAATCGGTTCTCGATATCGCTCTTTACGGCATTTAACATGACCGTCTTGCCATGGTTGACGGTGCGGGCCTTGGAAAAAGCGTCCAGCTTCTCCCCCTGGATCTGCAGCACGGGCTTCAGCCTCAGCATGGTGCCGATGGCCGCCGCTGCGGGCGTGATCCGGCCGCCCTTCTTCAGATAATAGAGCGTATCCAGCATGATGTAAATGCTACTGTTGAATTTATCCTCCTCCAGGTAGGTCCCGATCCGGTCGGCGTCCATCCCTGACGCCGCCAAAGCCAGCGCATCCAGACAGGACTGGCGCTGGGTGACGGAGATCCGCTGGTTGTTCACTACACGCACCCTGCCTTCATAGTCTTCGGCAAGCATCATGGCGCTCTGGCAGGAGCCCGACAGGCCGCTGCTCATGGGAATATGTACCAGCTGGTCATACTCGGAAAGGACCCGGTCCCAAAGCTCCATGACGGATTCCGGGGAGGGCTGACTAGTGCTGATGTCCGCGCCGGCGGCCAGCTTTTCGTAGAACTGCTCCTGCGTCAGACTGATATCCTCATAGAATGTCTCGCCGTCGATCATGAACGGCATGGGCAGGACGAAGATTCCCATCTCCCTGGCTGCGGCCTGCGTGATACCGCTGTTGCTGTCCGTTACGATTGCTACTTTCGACATAATATATCCCCCCGGAACTTTTTACATGACATACAACATTTTAGCGTTATATGGTCCTAAAGTCAACAGTATTTGCGGCCTGCTGCGCCAGGCGGCGCTTTAGCGCCCCGTGCTCCGGAAGCGCCAGATCGCGGTCCCGGTCGAGAAGGCTGTCGATGGCGTCCGCCGCCCGCTTCAGCACGTCCGCATCCGTGTAGATGTCCCCCACACGGAAGGCGAAATCTCCGCTCTGGCGCACGCCGAACAGCTCACCAGGCCCTCTCAGCCTCAGATCCTCGGCGGCGATCTGAAAGCCGTCGTTGGAGCGGTTCAGGATCTGCAGACGTTCCATGGTCTCCCGGTCTTCCTTTGCGCTCACAAAGATGCAGTAACTCTGGTGCTCTCCCCTGCCCACGCGCCCTCTGAGTTGATGGAGCTGGGCCAGTCCGAAGCGCTCGGCATTTTCCACCATCATCACCGTGGCGTTGGGCACGTTGATCCCCACCTCAATGACGGTGGTGGACACCAGAACGTCTATGGAATGTGCGGCGAACTCGTTCATAATGCGGTTCTTGTCGGAAGCGCGCATCCTGCCGTGCAGATACGCCACCTGAATATCGGGCGGCAGGGCGCTCCTCAGCTTCTCGGCGTAATCCACCACGTTTTCCAGGTCCTCCATCTCCCCCTCCTCCACCTGGGGGCAGATCACATAGACCTGGCGGCCCTGGGCCACCTGTCCGGCGATGAATCTGTACGCCGTTGGGCGGTAGGAGGTGTTCACCACACAGTTCTTCACGGGAAGCCTTCCCTGGGGCAGCTCATCCACCACGGAAATGTGCAGGTCGCCGTACAGTATGATCGCCAGGGTCCTGGGGATGGGCGTGGCGCTCATCACAAGTATGTGCGGCGCCTCCCCCTTCCGGGCAAGATTCTCTCTCTGGCGGACGCCGAACCGGTGCTGTTCGTCCGTCACCACCAGGGCCAGCGATCTGTACTGCACCTTGTCCTGGATCAGCGCATGGGTCCCGATGATCAGATTGGCCTCCCCGGAAGCGATCTTCTCATATGCCTCCCGCTTCTCCCCGGCGGTCATGGAGCCCACCAGGAGCACCGGCCGGAAGCATATCCCGTATTTTTCCACATATCCGCTTATTGTCTCAAAGTGCTGGACGGCCAGCACCTCCGTAGGCGCCATCAGAGCGCCCTGATATCCGTTGGCGGCGGTCATCAGAAGGGCCAGCACCGCCAGGATGGTCTTGCCGGAGCCCACATCTCCCTGGATCAGACGGTTCATGCAGCAGGCACCTCCCATGTCGTTCCTGATCTCCTGCCATACCTTTGACTGCGCTTTGGTCAGCGAGAACGGGAGCCGCTCCAGAAAGCGCACCGTGTCCGCGGTCTCGAACATCCGGAAGTGATTTTCCAGCCCCTCCCCCGCCTGCCTGTTGATCCGCAGCAGATACAGAAAGGCAAAAAATTCGTCAAAGACCAGCCGCTGCCTTGCCCTCAGGAGGGAGCTTCGGTCCGCCGGAAAGTGGATCGTCTCCACCGCCTCCCGCTCCGGCATCAGGTCGAATGTGTCCAGCATGGCCCTGGGATAGAATTCCTCCTCAGGGTCACAGAGGCTCAATGCCTGTCTGACCGCTTTCTGCACCGCCTGGTTGGTCAGCCCTTTGGTCAGGGAATATCTGGGGAGCAGCCTGCCGGTCTGTCTGCGGTATTCCTCTGCCTGATAAATTTTCGGCTGTTCCATCCGCTTCGCGTTCCCGCGGCTCAGCACCGTTCCCCGGAACAGATAATATCCCCCCGGCTTCAGGACCTTCTTTAAGAACGGCATGTTAAAGAACGTCAGCTGCATTGTGCCCGTCTCGTCCGAAATGTTCACGTTCAGGATCTGAAGGCTCCGCACCCGCCTGACATTGGGCATTCCGGTGACCAGCGCATAGACGGCGCACACCTTCCCCGGCGCGGCCTGTGCGATCTTCACCGGCTCCTCAAAGAGCTCATAGTCTCTGGGATAATGTGACAGGAGCTCGCCCACCGTTCGTATATCCAGTTTTTCAAAAAGCCTGCGGGTCTTTTCGCCCACGCCCTTCAGCTCCAGTATGGAGGTCTCTCGGTCCATAGGGTCTACCTCTGTCCACATTCTACAGCAAATGCGCATCACAGCCAAAACGGGCCCGGAATGCAGTGGCAATCCGCCCTTATTCTGGTCATGATGCGCATAATGTCTGTCTTGCATTTCATTATAGCAGTTCCGCATAACGGAAGGATAGGTCTACTCCACCGACATGATATAATAATAGATCGGCTGGCCACCGTACTGCAGCTCCACGTCACAGCCGGGATATCTCTCTGCGATCTCTGCCCCGAAGGCCTCCGCGTCCTCCTGCTTGACATCCGCCCCGTAGTAGATGCTGATCAGCTCGGCATCGTCGGTCATCATGCCGGCTATGGTCTCCCCGGCCACCTGCTCCAGCTCCGGTCCCACCGCATGCAGGCCTTTGTCACCAATGCCCATATAGTCGTCTTTTTTGATCTCCTTGTCGTCGATAACGGTGTCCCGGATGGCATATGTCACCTCTCCGGAGCTGACCGTTCCGATCTCCCGGAGCATCGCCGCCTCGTTCTCGTCCGCAGACAGTTCGGGCACAAAATTGATCACCGCGGTGATCCCCTGCGGAATGGTCTTGGTGGGAACCACCAGCAGGTCCTTCTCCGTCATCAGCTCGGAGGCCTGATTTGCAGCCAGGATAATGTTCTTATTGTTCGGCAGGATAAAGACCGTCCTGGCGTTCACCTTTTCCACCGCATCGAGAATATCCGCGGTGCTGGGATTCATGGTCTGACCGCCCTCGATGATATAGTCCACGCCCAGGCTCCTGAAGATCTCGCTCAGGCCGTCCCCCGCCGACACGGCGATAAAACCGAAATCCTTGGGCGGCTCGGTCTTCACGGACTGAGGCGCCTCCGTCTGAGACATCTTGAACAGCTTTTCCTGATGCTCCAGACGCATATTGTCAATTTTCATGTTGGAGAGCGAGCCGTACTTCAGCGCCTTCTGGATAGCCAGACCGGGGTCATTGGTATGTACGTGTACCTTGACCACGTCCTCGTCGGCCACGCATACAATGGAATCGCCGATGGATTCCAGATATGCCTTGAAATCCATCTCCTGCTTGATATTGAAGGGCCTGTTCAACATAATGATAAATTCCGTGCAGTAACCGAATTTGATCTCCATATCTGCCTGTGCATCCATCGAACTTTTGCGGCTGACGGTCTGCTCCTGACCGACAGGCACGCTGAAATCAATTTCCTTTCCCTGGTAAGCGTCATAAAAGCCCACCAGCACCTCTACAAATCCCTGGCCGCCGGAGTCCACTACGCCCGCCTGCTTCAGCACCGGCAGCATCTCCGGGGTCTGGCTCAGCACATATTTTGCATGCTCGATGACCGTTCCGAAATAGGTGTCCATATCGTCCACGCCGTCGTCCACCAGCTCGCGCCCCTTTTCGGCGACTCCTCTCGCAACGGTGAGGATCGTCCCCTCCTTGGGCTTCATGACGGCCTTGTAGGCTGTCTCCACCGCTTTCTCAAAGGCTTCCGCCAGCACCGGCACGGTGATCGCGGTCTCGCTCTTGACCCGCTTGGTGAAGCCCCGGAAGATCTGGGAGAGGATCACGCCGGAATTTCCTCTGGCCCCTCTCAGCGAGCCCCCGGAGATCGCCTTGCACACAGCCTCCATGCTCGGATTCTCCCCAAGAGCCGTCACCTCCCTTGCCGCCGACATGATCGTCATGGTCATGTTGGTGCCGGTATCGCCGTCCGGGACCGGGAAAACATTCAATTCATTGATCCACTCTTTTTTATTTTCAAGATTCTTTGCACCGGCTAAGAACATGGCAGAAAGCATCTTAGCGTCGATTTGTTGTAATCCCACGATCAGTCCTCCTTAATCAATCACTCTGACACCATCTACGTAGATGTTGATCTTTTTAATTTCTATGCCGGTAAACTCTTCCACCTTGTACTTTACGTTGCTGATCAGGTTGTCGGCCACTGCCAGGATGCTGACACCGTACGCAACGATGACATGAAAATCCAGGACGAGCTTATTGTTGTTCAGACTGACACTGATTCCTCTGGTAATACTGTCCTTTTTCAGCAGCCGCACAAGGCCGTCCCGCACATTGACGCCGGCCATTCCGACAATACCGAAGCACTCCACGGCAACGCTGCCTGCATATTGGGCTATCACTTCATTGTCAATGATAATATTTCCCATGTGGGTATTCATAGAAGAACCTTTCATACTGTTTTTTCCTTTCCCTATCTGATCACAGTCCGCCGCCGGACCCTTCCGGCCGACTGTCCGCGCAAGCCAAAGACTGAACTTTATCCTATATCTTACCATCTTTCCCCAAAAAAGGAAATATAAAAAGCGAAAAAAGTTTTTTTGGAAAAAAGTTTTTTTCTACTTGCTTTTTCTGTATATTTCTGGTAGTATATCAATGTTGCGGGCATTTCAGCCCGATGTATGGCGAAAATGGAGATGTCAAGGAGGTGTCAAGATGGCTAAGTGTGATATTTGCGGCAAGAGCGTTCATTTCGGGAACAATGTGAGCCATTCTCATAGAAGAAGCAATGCAATCTGGAACTCTAACATAAAAAATGTTAAGTGCAAGGTGAACGGCGCTTCCAAGAGGATGCATGTGTGCACCAGTTGTCTGAAGTCCGGCAGGGTCGAGCGCGCATAAGTCTTTCGCGGAGATGAATACCTGGAATTAAGAAAGAGTAGGATGACCTACTCTTTTTTTAATCCTCTCTGTTCCTTCTTCTCAGATACTCCCGGTTGATGATCTGGGCAAGCTCCTCATCTCCGAAGAGGTTGTCCGGGTGAAATATCTTCACAAGGTCCCTGTACCTCTTCCGCAGGGCAAGGGGGTTGTTCGTCCCCCGGAACAACAGTCTGACGGAATCCTCCAGCAGGGGATTGCCCGTCTCCTCCCGGCGGCTCTTCCTCTCCTCCAGCGCCCTTCTCTGATTCTCGAACGCCCTTCTGTCCTCGTCGAGCTGACGGAAGCCGTCCTGGAGGATGGCCATCTTCTTCTCGAAGAACAGGTTCTCTTCTCTCAGGCGCTTCCGCTCCATCACGGTGCGGCGGTTCAGCTCGTCCAGCTCCTTTCGAAGCTGCACCCGCTCGCTCAGGAACCTCTCCTGGGAGGCATTCAGTTCCCGCCGGGCATTCTCCAGGCGAATGTTCTCCTGAAAGAGCCACAGCTTCGCCTCCTTGAGTTCGTCCATATCCTCAGCCCTGCTTATCTCGTCCCAATCAATCATTGATATCAACCCTTAAAACATATCAGCCGCTGCAGAAGCAGTTGTAGCCTAAAAACAATAGCAGCGCAATGATAATGAGACCGACCAGACGATTGTGGATGAGCAGCATGATCAGCATGCCGACAGCGATAAAAAAGGCGATGAGTCCTATTATCTTCTTCATGGCACCCTAAAAGTCCTATCTTACTCTTATATATATGCGCCGCCGCAATTTTTTGATTCCGTCTTACTGATCCTGCGTCTTGTCGGGAAACGCAATGTCCACCACTTCGGCGTCGGTCATCTCCTCGGTCTTAGGCTTTGAGAACCTGTCCACCAGATCGGGGATCATATCCAGCACCTTCGTCACGGCATCCTGGTTCTTGATATTCACAAGCTTGGTGGAGCCGTCCTTGATGACGATCACGGCACTGGGAGTCATCTTTCCGCCCAGTCCGCCGGCGCCGGACGACGAATGCTTTTCACCGTTGGCTCCCGCTCCCGCTCCCACGCCGAAGCTTACATCCACAAGCGGCAGAATGATGGTATCTCCCACCTGGGTGGCCTCTCCCACCACGGTCTTGGTGGAGAGTACGGTATCCATCCCCCGAAGCAACGACTCGACCACGCCCTGAAACTGATTTTCCTTATCTGCCATTTTTTCCTCCATTTCCGCGCTGCCGCGCACAACCGATCTGAGCTATCTTTTCTTTTTTCCTGCGGCGTCCTTTCCCTTCAGCCTGTCCACCAGCTGCCAGAGCCTTTTATCCAGGGCCACTCTGAGCAGCTGCCACAGGATGACCGCAACGGTGACGTGACCTGCGGCCTCCAGCTCGCCCTGAAGCACCGCCCTCTCGAAATCCGGCGTCACCATGACGCCGGGGCCGAGCACCGGTGAAATCGCCCCGTAGGCACCGAACAGATAGCCCGTTGTATCCGGCGCTCCCGTGCCGAACAGGATGTCGGCCTTCAGCCTTCTCGGCCGGATGCTCTTCAGTATCTTCCATAATCTGCGCCTTGCGTGAGAAAGCAGAAGTCTTGTGTCTTCCTCCCGAAAGAGCTCTGCATAATAGGATATATTTTTCCAAATTTGTTTTATTTTATCATATATACCGGCGATTGTGTACTTTATATTTGTAATTTTTTTGGATTTCCGGGACGGCGCATCGCTCTTTTGCTCCTGGGCCTTCGGCTCTTCCTCTCTTCCCCGGTCTTCCCCTTGGGCCTCCGGCCGGATGCTCTCCTGCTCCGGCGGCGGTCCGGGCGGTGTCTCCCCGGCGGAAGTCTCTGCGTCGTCCGCCCCCGTCTCATACAGCCTGAACCAGAGAAGTCTCACCGTCAATTTCCCCGGCTCCGGGTAGGCATACCGCGCGCGCAAGAGGCCGAACAACCATTTGGCTCTCGCCGAGGCCCGCGTTTCCTCCGGCGTCCTTCTGGCCTCCGCCCGATAGGTGACCGGAAAGAAAAGGACCAGCAGGAGCACTGTCAGCAGCAGTCCCAAAAGCACCAGGAGCAGGATGCCCAGCACGGACAATATCTGTAAAATCACATCTAACATAACAAATACTCCTTCAGCGCACAGTCGCCTCTGGCCTCCAGACACTCCTGTACGAGCCGCTCCACCAGCTTCAGGGCCTCCTCGCGGTCCGCCGCGATTCCCACCACATAAAGGGGATATTTTTTGTAATAGCTCTGCGCCAGCTGTCTTGCATCCAAGATATCCAGCTGATCTGAGGCACTGTGTGATATCGCGATCAGAAAGACACCTGACAGGAGCGGCCTCTTCTCCAGCTTTTTCATGATCTTATCCAGTTTTTTCCCGTTGATGCTATCCCCAAGATACAGCTCCGGGCGATAGGTGACCGCACTTGCCATGGCAACCTCCTGTGTCAGCATTACACAATCCCGTGCGCTCCGCGCACATGGAATCAAAAGCTGACACAATGTCCTCCTGTGTCAGCATTATAACATAAGAATTCCGTTTTGTAACCAAAAAACTGGCAATTGACTTTTTTTCTCCGTATGCTATATTTGCATTAAATAGGCAGGGGCCGGATACCGGCAGGAGGGAAGGAGATCATGCCAGAGGATCGCAATGTACAGAGTGACGGTTTTATTTTGGATTCCGCCGGATATTTTCGGAATAACGGTGTGGATATTACGGCCTTTGACGACATCTATCCCTCCGGTCATCAGTCCGGCGTGAGCATCCTTATGCACGGCAGAAGGGCGGCCGCCAACGGCGACGTGCGCTTTGAGCCCACTCCCGGACAGTGGCAGCCCGTTCCGAAGCAGCTCAAAAGAACGGTGGAGGAAGGAACAGGCGTCATATCCGCACGGCTCTGCTACCCCGATCTCGACAATCATCTGAAGGGCTTTAACCCCAGGATCTACCCGGACTACCGGTTCGAGTATTCGGTCACGGTCAGGGCCCAGGGGGCATCTGTGCTGGTCACGGTGGATCTGGATCGGCCTGTCCCCGAAGAATATGTGGGCAGGCTCTGCTTCAATCTGGAGCTGTTCCCCGGCGCATTGTTCGGCAAGCCCTGGATCATGGACGACAGGCAGGGGATCTTTCCGCCCCAGCCCAACGGCCCCACCGTGTCACGCCCCACCAATTACCTGCACACCGGCAATCTGCCCGAAGAGCCCAACGGCACGGACCGCAGACGGCTGGCCGGCGACAATCGCGGCTACAGCCCGATCATTGCGGACGACGTGATCGCCGAGCCCTATGCAGCCGGCAGGCGTTTTACCGTTCGCCCCGACGATCCGTATCAGCGCTTCACGATCGAAAGCCTGACTTCGCCTCTTCGGCTGTACGACGGCCGCATGAACCACAACAACGGCTGGTTCGTGGTGAGCAGCGAGATCCCTGCCCATGCGGACCGCGGCGCCATACAGTGGCGCATCACGCCCAATGCGCCAAGGGATTGGCTCTACACTCCCGTGGTCCAGACCTCCCAGGTGGGCTATCACCCCGACCAGCCCAAGGTCGCCGTGGTGGAGCTCGACAGGCGGGACGGGGAGCGCAGGACGGCGTCCCTCATCCGTATCACCGAGAACGGCGAGGAAGGCGATATCCGGATCCGGGGCAGAGAGTGGGGACGGTTCCTTCGCTACACTTATCTGCTGTTCGATTTTTCCGATATCAGGGAGGAGGGCCTGTACAAGCTGCGCTACGGCACCTCCGAATCCTCCGTGTTCCGCATAGCCCCGGATGTCTATGACCGCGGCGTATGGCAGCCTGTCCTGGAATATTTCCTGCCTGTGCAGATGTGCCATATGCGCGTCAACGAGAAATACCGCGTCTGGCACGATCTCTGCCACAACGACGACGCGCGCATGGCCCCCGTGAACTACAATCACATTGACGGCTATTCCCAGGGCCCCTCCACGCTCACCAAATACCGCAGCGGAGACACGGTGCCGGGACTTAACGTGGGCGGCTGGCACGACGCGGGAGATTTCGACCTGCGGATAGAATCCCAGGCCGGTGAAATATACCTTCTCGCCCTGATCTACGAGACCTTTCATGTCAATTACGATGCCACTGCCATCGACCAGGAGAAAAGGATCACCGAGATCCATCAGCCCGACGGCAGGAACGACATCCTGCAGCAGCTTGAACACGGCGTTCTCTCCGTCGTCAGCGCATACCGCTCTCTCGGCAGACTCTACCGCGGCATCATATGCAATGACCTGCGGCAGTATGTGCTGCTGGGCGACAGCGCTTCCATGACCGGCGGTGTCCGGGGAGACGAGGACGACCGGTGGGTATTCACCGAGGACAACCCTCCCCGCGAGCTGACCACGGCGGCGCAGCTTGCCGCAGCCGCGCGTGCGCTGAGGGGCTTCAACGACCCTCTGAGCCTGGAGACCCTGGCGATTGCCAAGGAACTGTACGACATTACCGACGGGAGCGGGGACGCCGAACTGCCCAGGATATTTGCCGCTGAGGAGCTGTATCTGGCCACCGGGGAGCAAAAGTACAAGGATTTCCTGCTCTCCGAGACCGGCTACATTTCGGACAACATTCTCCGGGCCGGCTGGATCGCCTGCCGTGCGGCGGAGGCCGTCGGCGACGAGGACTTCCGCTCCTCCGTGCGCAGCGCCGTGAAGGGCCTGCAGGGCTATTACAGGGAGCTGTGCGCCGAGACGCCTTACGGTATCCCCTACCGTCCGCGCATCTGGGGCGCCGGCTGGGATATTCTGCGGATGGGCTTTCAGTACTATTTCCTGTATACCGCGTTCCCCGACCTGTTCGATCCCACGCTGCTCTACAATGCCCTGAATTTTATCCTGGGATGCCATCCGGGTTCCAACACCGCCTCCTTCGCATCCGGTGTGGGCGCCGTATCCGCCACCGTTGCCTACGGCATGAACCGGGCCGACTGGTCCTATATCCCCGGCGGCGTGATCTCAGGGACCGCCCTGATCCGTCCCGATTTCCCGGAATTGCTGGAGTTCCCCTTCCTCTGGCAGCAGACCGAGTATATGATCGGCGGCGGTGCCTCGCACTTTATGTTCCTGGTGCTGGCGGTCAGACAGCTGCTCGGCAGGGAGCCGTGATATCCCGATTGACATTTTGCAATGTCCTTTTATAATAATAAGTGTACAGCGCCAATCAATATAAGGCAAAGAGCGCAAGGAGGTATACCCATGAGAACCGCCGCCAGAATGGAACTTCAGCCGGGAATGACCCTGGGCGAGGACGTGTCCGTACAGGACCGCGTGCTCTTTCCCGCCGGAACGGTCCTGACCGAGAACAATATCGAAAAGCTGAAGCAGTACTCCGTCATGTGCGTCACCATAATGGAAAATGTGGATTTTGCGGTCACGCACTTCGAGAAGCTGCGGTACTCTGAGGAATTCAAGCTATTTGAGCGAAAGCATGGCGAAAATCTGAGCAGATACAAAAAGCTGGTGACGGACCTGGCCGTCCTGGGAAATCCGATCTCCGAACAGGATCTGATGGACATATATACCGACCTTCGCTCCACCTACTCCAGCGAAACGGTACTGTTGGATTATCTGTACAACCTGATGCCTGGGGAGGATGAGCTGACCTACAACCACTGTCTGAATTCGGCTCTGCTGGCGGGCGCCTTCTCCGAGTGGAACGCCCTGCCTGAGGAAGAGCGGAAAAATCTCATCCTGTCCGGATTCTACTATGATATCGGCAAGCTCAAGCTTCCCTACGATGTGCTCTGGCGCCCCGGAAAGCTCACGCCTGAGGAGTTTGAAATCGTAAAAAAGCACCCTGCCATCGGCTGGGCCATGCTGGGAAATGCCGGGCTGGACAGCCGGATCCAGGATGCTGTCCTCATGCACCATGAGCGCATGGACGGCAGCGGATACCCGCACCAGCTCACGGGGAATGAGATCAACATATATGCGCGGTACTTGGCCATCGTGGACACCTACATAGCCATGGCTTCGCCAAGACCTCACAGAAGCGCTCTCACACCGCTGCAGATACTGGGGCATCTGGAAAGAGATATCTCCAAGTACGACGCCGAGATACTTGTCCCCCTGATGCAGCGTATCGCAAACGCACAGATCGGCTCTGACGTTGGTCTGAATGACGAATCCGTATGGGAGGTGTTCATCCTGCACCCCCACAGCCTTTCACGGCCTATCCTGAAGAACAAGAATTCGGATATTCTGGACCTTGCGGAGCATCCGGAGCTGGAGATCGTAAAAATGATGTAGAGGTCCCGTCATTTTCCCTTCTCCTGAAAATACCCGTCAAACAGCCTTCTCGCCATAGGCACAGCGTAATCTCCGCCGCTGCCTGCCCCCTCCACGATAATGGTAACGCATACCTCCGGGTCTTGTGCGGGCGCAAATCCCGTGAACCAGGCGTGACTGTCTCCCTTCACATTGTTGTACTCCGCGGAGCCCGTCTTGCCGGCCGCGGTGTAGGACTGTCCCGAAAGCCTGGTGGCAGTGCCCTTTTCCACCACCGCCGTCATCAGCTCCCGCAGAATTTCAGCCTCCTCTTCGGTCATGATACGGCCGTAGGCCTTGGGCTCATACGACTTGATCACGCTGCCCTCCGCGCTCTCCACGCGGTCTATTACATAGGGCTCCATGAGCACGCCGCCGTTGGCCACCGCGCAGGTAATCATGTTGAGATGTATGGGCGTGATCTCCGTGCGTCCCTGACCGATAGATGTCTGCATCATATCCGCATCCGAAAGCTCCGGTGACATTTCCACATAGCTCTTCGCGTGACTGAGCTGCAGAGGCAAGTCCCTGTCGAACAGCAGGCCGTTCAGGGTGTCGCTGAACCGATCCCGGTCGAGGCTCATTCCGATATTCGCAAAGGAGGAATTGCAGGATTTCGCGAAGGAGCTCTCAAAATCCACATTCCCGTGGCTCGTTCCGTGGTAGCAGCTGATCTTGCTGTCCCCGAAAAGGTACTGCCCTGAGCAGCGGAAGGAATAATCGCCGTAAGTGTCAGGATTCTGGCGAATATACTCCAGCGCAGTGACGATCTTGAAGGTGGAGCCCGGAGGATAATGCCCCTGCGTGGCCCTGTTCAGCAGAACGGAGCTGTCTTCATCCTGCAGAAGGGTATCCCATATATCGTCTATTTCATTGGGGTCAAAATCCGGATGGGACACCATCGCCAGTATCTTTCCGGTGGAGACCTCCGTGACAATGATGGCTCCGTCGTAGATGCCAAGCTGCTTGTCCGCCAGCTCCTGAAGCTCCACGTCGAGGGTGGTATACACATTGTCGCCGGGATTCTTGATGCCCGCCTTACTGTTCGCGATCTTACGCTTCAGGGAGATATCACTGTTGATCAGATAATAGTTCGCAAGGGCTTCCACTCCCATCCGCCCCTGGGTGGAATATCCCACCACGTGGGAGAACAGGCTGGCATACGGGTATTCCCGGATCTCACCCTGGCCCTGGTCCGTCACGGTCCTGGCCAGCGGGTCGCCGTCCCGTGAGTAGACGGTCCCCCTGGAGTTCTGAGACAGCAGGAGCTTCTGTCTGGAATTATAGCTGTTATTTATCATATCCTGTCTGTCAGCTGCCACAAAATGGCCCAGATAGCCTATGAGCACAGCGAACAGGACCGCGAACACGCCGCCGCTGACCCATATGGGAATACGGTTGTCGCGGTGTCCGGCCCTATTGTCTTTTTTCGCTCTCTCCGGCTCTCTTCTGCTTTTTTGCCTGTCCGTCCGTTCTTCCACTTCGCCTGCCTCCCTCCTGCTGTAATCTGCTGTAGATTCCCTGGACCACAAAGAACATGATCATAGTCGTCATGACCGAGCTTCCGCCGTAGCTGATAAGGGGCAGCGTCACGCCCGTGAGCGGGATCAGCTTCGTTCCGCCTCCGACGGTGAGGAATATCTGGAATATATACATGACCGCGATGCCGTATACGATCAGCTGATAAAAGCGGTCCCTGATCCTGACGGAGATCTTCAGCATGGTGAAGAACAGACACACCGACAGCATGACGACACAGATCCCGAAGATCGTCCCCATCTCCTCGCAGACAGCGGAAAAGATAAAATCCTCCATCACATATGGGATATCTGTCGGCGTTCCCTTCAAAAGTCCCATGCCGAACCAGTTCCCGGTGCCGATGGCGAACAGGGACTGGGTGATGGCATAGCTCTGGCTGTCCAGATAGGCCCAGGGATCCCGCCACGCCAGGACCCTGGCCTGCACGTGCGCAAAAAGCCTGTACGCCGCATAGGCCGCCGCGCTTCCACCCGCCGCTCCGGCCAGCAGATACAGATAGTTGCAGGTGGCTATGAACACGATGAACACATAGCTGATGAAAAAGATCAGCGCACTCCCAAGATCTCTGGAGAGCACCAGAATGACCACATGCAGCCCCGCCACTGCGGCCGTGGCCGCCACTCTGCCAAAGGAGACATCCTCCCACAGGGCGCCGGCAAGGAAAAAGACGAACAGCAACTTGACGAACTCGGAGGGCTGAAAGGTGACCTGTCCCAGACTCAGAGCGACCGTAAAGGTGATCTTGGAGCCGTGGGTCACCTCGCTCAGGATCAGCACAGCGCCGAGCACCGCTGCGCCCGAAAGTCCGTAGAGCCATGTCAGCTTTTTCCAGAACCGTATCCTTGAGATCAGGTAAGGGATCAACAGCGAGACGATCAGGGAGATCAGCACAATAATGTACTGCCGCACCGCTCTGGCAAAGGAGAGCCTGGAGACAATGCAGAGCCCTATCCCCAGCAGCATGCTCATACCGCTTAAGAGCATCCTGTTGATATTTTCGTAAATCATGGGGACCATGACCGTTATGACCAGCAGGAACACCTGAACGAACGCATAGAAGAAGACATATTCCATCTCGCCGCTGACAAGCGCCATGTCCAGAAAGCAAAGCAGCTGCACCAGGAACATGAGCATGCACTGCAGCACATAGAGCCCCGTGGACCTGTCGTCTCTCCGAAAGAGTCCGAGGAAGCTCAATACTGTGTACATGACCATACACGCCGTTATTCCGTATTTAGATAGCTCTGTGATATATTGCTGCATTCGGTCCGACCTCTGTTGCTCTTATTCCGCCCCACGCTTTTCGTGGCCTGTGGTGTATTCCTTCGCCGGAAATCTTCCGCCGCCCAAAAAGGCTTCCAATATCTGTACAAGCTCCCTGCCCGACTCCAGGGTAAAGTCCAGGCGCGGCTCCACGTTCCCGCTGTCCGGGACTGCATCTGCCGGCAGTACAAGGGGGACACTGTTGTACAGGATGTTCATACAGTGACGGCAGTCCGCGAGCACCGGAAAATTCTTGCGATACCTGTCGGTAAGCCAGACTGCGCTCCCGGCAGCGGGGTGGCCGCCGTTCCCTGTACCGGCAGGGCCGCCTTCCCTCGTAGCCGCAGGGCCGCTGTTCCCCGTGACCGCAGGGCCGCCTTCCCTGCCTGCCCCGCCGCATTTGTTCGCGGTCCTGAGGACACAGTTGGCGGTGATCATCATGGGAATCCGCCCGTACACGATCTTTTCGCAGGGCACATCCGCTTCCACAGCCGAAAGCTGCCGCATGAGCGCGGACTGTTCCCTGCCGTTCAACTCATAGGGAATACAAAATCCCTCCGTCATCCGGCTCAATTGCTGCGCCGCGCGGCTGTTCCAGACATAAACTCCCGCATCGGTCCTGCAGCGCGCATGTTTCTCTCGGCTCCGCAGAAAGCCCAGCGCGTCCAGCGAACGGACCAGATACCCCTCCCACTTTTCCCTGTCCACCAAGCGGATCAATTGCTCCAGCGAGGGAATATCCTCTTCTCTGACAATATAGGACAGCGCAGCCATACGTTCGCACCCGCTCTTTGCGCGGAGTCTCCCGCAGAGTCCGCACACCTCCTCCGAGCGTGTCAGCAGCAGGTCCTGATCCACATAGATGCGGCGCAGCCAGACATCGGTACGGGCCGTGTCACAGAACGAAGCGAGCGCCCTTAGCTGCTCCGGGGTCCTGACGGATACCACCCAGCATTTTCCGTCACCGGGCCGGCGGTCCTGTGAGACTGCCCTGTGTGTCCGGCGGCTTTCCTCACGCTCAGGAAATTGGGCGGGGCCTTCGTATACATCCGGCAAAAGCGCTTCCTCCAGCCTTTCCGCCGCCTGTCTTCGCAGCTCGTTCACCTGCCCCAGAGGATAAAAAGCATCCTCACTGACCCTGAGCTTCATCTCTGCCGCACAAAAGGGACTGTCCCCAAGCTTTCCCAGCTGCCGGCGCAGGTCCTCCTCGGTCACGGGCCGTTTGTCTGCGGCCTGCACCGGCCCTCCCACGGCACGGCCTGCCGCACGGCCCAGCCTGAGCTCTACCTCCGCCGCCTGTCCGGTCACAAAACAGGCTTCCACCGTCACCGGAAGATGCGGCCGCTCCCTTAAATATTTTTCCCGGACAGCGGACAGCAGCTCCTCGTCGACGGCGCTGTAGGCCGGATTCTCCAGGGTCACCATGTCCCGGCCGTTCCTCCTTCTGTAGTAGCCGTTATGGACCTGGCTCCTGATATACAGGGAGGAAAGCATCCGGCGGTCCTCCTCCGAGACGCGGTACGCCCCGGCGGCCCTTTCGGCGCCCATATCATCGCGCAGGGAATAATATCGGTCAATGTATTTGCGGTATATGGCGGTGACGCCTGCGGCGTACTCCGGCCTCTTCATCCTGCCCTCGATCTTAAAGGAAGCGATCCCAGCCTCAATGAGCGCCGGCAGATCGTCTATGGTGCACATATCCTTTAAGCTCAGCGGATAACAGGCTCCCTCTCCGGTGCCTCCGCCGCGGTCCGGCGTGTGGACGGTATACGGCAGGCGGCAGGGCTGGGCACATCTGCCGCGATTTCCGCTGCGGCCGCCAAGCATGCTGCTGAACAGACATTGCCCGGAATAACAATAGCACATTGCCCCGTGTATGAACGTCTCCAGCTCAATGTCACAATTGTCCCGGACGACCTCCAACTCCTGCAGGCTCAGCTCTCTGGCGGGCACAATGCGGCTTGCGCCCATCTGTCTCAGGAGCTCCGCCCCGTACCGGCTGCACAGGGACATCTGCGTGCTGGCGTGGATCTTGAGCTGCGGGAAATATTCCCTGACCGTCCTCAGCACGCCGAGATCCTGCACAATGACGGCGTCCAGCCCGGCGCGGCAGTACGGTTCGAGATAACCGGGAAGCTCCCTCAGCTCATTTTCCCTCAGCAGAGTGTTCACCGTCAGATAGACCTTCACACCGAACAGGCGTCCATACCGGATGCACGCCACAAGCTCCTCCTCTGTGAAATTTTCCGCATATGCCCTGGCGCCGAACCGGCTTCCGCCCAGATAGACCGCGTCCGCTCCCGCACGTACCGCTCCGTAAAAGCCGTCGGGGCTGCCCGCCGGAGCCAGGAGCTCTACCCTGCCGCTATTACCCATAATTTCCTCAAGCTGCCCTGTGAACAGAAAAGCTGTCCGATCACACGGACAGCCGGTCTTTTTACTTCTTTTTCAGCTCTGTTTCCAACTGCACGATCTTTTTCGCATCGTCGCTGCGGTCCTGCTGCAGGCTCTTCACCTGCTCCTCAGCGCTCTCCAGCTTGATCTGCGACGAGATCAGCTCATGCTTCAGGTCGTACAGCTCCTTTTCCTTGGTCTGCAGCTCTTCCTCCAGAACGGAGATCTGCTTCTTTGCCTTAAAGTAATCGTCCGCAATATTCAGTTGAAGCAGGACTCCCTGGGTCTCCATGGGCTGTCTCTTATAGCTGTCTATTTTATTGTACTCAGCGATCTTATTGTTGATGTAGGAAGCGACCTTCTGAAGGTATTCCTCGCTCTCGTATCCACTCAGTGTGAACACCTTGCCGCCTATGATCACTTCTGTATCCGTTTTGGAAGACATATCCGTACTCCTTTTGCAAAGCTGTACTGCGCTTGTTATCTATTGCGCTTATTATATCTCAAAACATGATTGCAGGCAAGAAAAAATTGCAGGCCATGGCCCGGATCACAGTTCCAGGCCAAGATGCTGGTACGCCAGATCCGTGACCACACGTCCCCTGGGCGTACGGTTGAGAAAGCCGTTCTTGATCAGGTAGGGCTCGTACACATCCTCGATGGTCCCCGCGTCCTCCCCGATGGCTGCGGCCAGGGTATCCAGGCCCACAGGGCCTCCGCCGAATTTGTGTATCATGGTCAAAAGGATATTCCTGTCGATATGGTCCAGGCCCAGCCTGTCCACGTCCATCAGGTCCAGGGCCGTTCTGGCAATGTCTTCGGTGACCACGCCGTCGTATTTCACCTGCGCGAAGTCCCGAACGCGCTTCAGGATGCGGTTGGCAAGTCTCGGCGTGCCCCGGCTCCTTCTGGCCATCTCCAGCGCGCCGCCTGGCTCTGTCTCCACATCGAGGACCTTTGCGGAATGCATGATGATCGTCTGAAGCTCCTCCACCGTGTAAAATTCCAGGTGGTAGATCATGCCAAAGCGGTCCCTCAGCGGCGCTGTCAGAAGCCCGGCCCTGGTGGTGGCCCCCACCAGCGTGAACTTCGGCAGGTCCAGCCTCACGGAGCGGGCCGTGGAGCCCTTTCCGATCATAATGTCGATGCAGTAATCCTCCATGGCGGGGTAGAGCACCTCCTCCACCTGGCGGTTCAGGCGGTGGATCTCATCCACAAAGAGCAGGTCTCCCTCCTCCAGATTGTTCAGTATGGCGGCCATCTCGCCGGGCTTCTCAATGGCGGGGCCGCTGGTGACCTTCACGTGCACTCCCATCTCGTTGGCGATGATCCCCGCCAGCGTGGTCTTGCCCAGTCCGGGCGGGCCGTAGAAAAGCACGTGGTCCAGAGGGTCTCCTCTCTGTTTGGCGGCCTCGATATAGATCTTAAGATTTTCCTTTACCTTCGTCTGACCGATGTAGTCATCCAGCTTCTGAGGCCGCAGAGAGCCCTCCAGCTTCATGTCCTCCTCGGTGACACAGGTCTCAATCATTCTTTTGGGCATGACCGGAACGTTCCTTTCCTAGAATAAGAATTTGAGCGCGGCCTTCAGCACGGCTCCGGAATCCATCTCCTCGATGCCCTCGATGGCATTGACCGCCTTCATGGCCTGTGCCTGACCGTAGCCCAGGGACACAAGAGCCTCCACCGCCTCTGCCTTCTGCGGCGTGTCACAGACAGGAACCCTGGCCGCCCCGTAAGCGGCGACCTCCCTGCTTATCATGGCATCGTCGATATCCAGCTTTCCTTTCAGCTCCAGGATCAGCCTCTCCGCCGTCTTGACCCCCACGCCGGGCGCCTTTGCGATCGCCTTTGCATCTCCCGACACGATGGCGAACCGCAGGGAATCTGCGTCCAGCACGGACAGGATGGAGAGCGCTCCCTTGGGGCCGATGCCGCTCACGGTAATGCAGCGCTTAAAGATCTCAAGCTCGTTGCGGCTCAGGAATCCGTACAGCCAGAAGGCGTCCTCCCGAACGCTGGTGTAGGTGTAGAGCTTCACCGGCTCTCCGATACCCGGAAGCCTGGCGGCCGTGCCCGCGGAGATCTTTACGTTCATACCCACGCCGCCCACGTCCACCACCGCGTTGTCCTCTGTGATATCCTCTATGATTCCCTGTACGTATGCTATCATATCGTCTCCCGTTCTCAAGAATTTTCCTTACGCTCTGTCGCCTCCGGAGGCCAGCAGCCTGCGGTACACTATCCCAAAGCAGGCCAGATGGACCAGAAACGTAAGGGCCCAGCTGATGGGATAGGAAATATAGAGACATTCCAGGGTGGGCACCTGACGGAACGCCGTGTAGATCCACACCACCCGGAACAGACAGGCTCCGGTCAGGGATACGAGCATGGGCATGACGGAGTATCCGATGCCCCGCAGGGATCCCACCATCACATCCATGATGCCGCACAGGAAATACGGCACACAGATATAGGCCATACGCAGTATGCCGTAGCGGATCACCTCTTCGTCCGTGGAATAAAGCCTGAGCAGGACATTGCCTCCCAAATATGCGACATTGCCCATGATCAGTCCCACCGCCGTCACCAGGCCAAGACAGATGGCCGTCACCTTTCCCACTCTCCGGAACTTCATTGCGCCGTAGTTCTGGCCGCAGAAGCTGATGGAGGTCTGGTGGAAGGAATTCATGGCAGTATACACAAAGCCCTCCAGATTGCTGGCGGCAGTGTTGCCCGCCATGGCAATGGAGCCGAAGCTGTTCACGGAGGACTGGATCAGCACGTTGGAAACGGAGAACAGAACGCCCTGCAGTCCCGCGGGCATACCGATCTGGAACATCTTGATCAGCTTGTCCGGAGCGATCTTCATGCCCTGAAGGACCAGACGGTAGGCGCTGTCCGTCCTGACCAGACAGCGGACCACCAGGGCCGCAGAGATGCCCTGGGAAATCACGGTGGCGATGGCCACGCCGGCCACGTCCAGCGAAAATACGATCACAAGGATAAGATTCAGGACCACGTTCACCACTCCCGCGGCGAACAGATAATAGAGCGGCCGCTTGGTGTCTCCCACCGCCCGCAGCACCGCACTGCCGAAATTGTAGACCATCATAAAGGGCATTCCAGCGAAATAGATGCGCATATAGAGCACGGAACGGGAGATCACATCCTCCGGAGTCTCCATCATTTCCAGAGCGGGCCGCGACACCAGGATGCCGACCGCAGTCAGGACGATACCGCTGATGGCTGCTGTAGCCACCGCCGTCTGTACCATATCCTTCAGCTCCTCCCGCTGTCCGGCGCCGTAAAAATGCGCCACAAGCACGTTGGCGCCCACGGACAGGCCGATAAAGAGATTGACGATCAGGTTGGTCAGAGCGCTGGTGGCGCCTACCGCCGCCAGGGATTCGCTGCCGGCAAAACGCCCTACCACCACAATATCCGCAGCGTTGAACAGAAGCTGCAGGATGCCGGAGAGCATCAGCGGAACGTAAAAGACCAGTATCTTCCCGAAGAGCGGACCGTTGCACATATCGATCTCGTACTTTTTATTTTCTTTTTCCATAAATGAATCATCTCCGAAGCAACAGTGCCCTCACCGGCACATTTACTTGCTGTTGATATAATTGATCAGACCCTCGGACGCTATGATCCTCTGCATGAATTCCGGAAACGGCTGACCCTTGAACGACGTGCCCTTGGTCACGTCGGTAATGATTCCCGTGTCAAAATCCACCTCTACCTCATCGCCGGCTTCGATCCCCTTACTGGCCTCCGGGCATTCAATGATGGGCAGACCGATGTTGATGGCGTTGCGGTAAAAGATGCGTGCGAAGGTCTCCGCAATGACGCAGCTGACCCCTGCCGCTTTGATGGCAATGGGCGCATGCTCTCTGGAGGAGCCGCAGCCAAAGTTCTTTTCCGCCACGATGATATCTCCCTTCTTCACCCTTCCGACAAAGTCTTTGTCGATGTCCTCCATGCAGTGGGCCGCAAGCTCTGCGGGGTCGGAGGAATTCAGATATCTGGCGGGAATGATCACATCGGTGTCCACGTTGTCGCCGTATTTGAAAACTGTTCCTTTTGCGTTCATATCTTATATACCATACCTTTCTTGTCAGATCACTGCTTTACGTTATTTCAGGTCTTCGGGACCGCAGAGCACACCGGCGACGGCGCTGGCCGCAGCCACTGCCGGGCTTGCCAGATAGATCTCGGAGGTCACATGGCCCATACGGCCAACAAAATTGCGGTTGGTGGTGGAAACGCACCTCTCGCCCTCCGCCAGGATGCCCATATAGCCTCCCAGACAGGGGCCGCAGGTGGGCGTGCTGACAACGGCGCCGGCCTCGATAAAGGTCTTTAACAGCCCCTCTTCCATGGCCTGCATATAAATCGCCTGCGTGGCGGGGATCACAATGCAGCGCATCCCCTTTGCAATATGTCTCCCCTTCAGGACCTCGGCGGCAATGCGCAGATCGCTCAGCCTTCCGTTGGTACAGGAGCCGATCACCGCCTGATCCACAGCGATGGGATCCATGGAGCGTATCTCGTCTATGGTATGGGTATTCTCAGGCAGATGGGGAAAGGCCACCGTGGGGCGCAGTGTGCTCAGATCGACGGTATACTCCTCGTCATACACGGCATCCGGATCCGCCTCGTAGATCTTCCCGCTGCGCGCGGAGTGTTCCTTTATGTACTGTCTGGCCAGATCGTCCACAGGGAAGATACCGTTCTTCCCGCCGGCCTCAATGGCCATATTGGCAATGGTGAAGCGGTCGTCCATGGAGAGGTTCGCGATGCCGTCCCCCACGAATTCCATGGATTTGTACAGTGCTCCGTCCACGCCGATCATGCCGATGATGTGCAGGATCACATCCTTGCCGCTGACCCACTTCGAGGGCTTGCCGGTGAGACGGAATCTGATCGCCGCGGGCACCTTGAACCACGCCTTTCCGGTGGCCATTCCGGCCGCCATGTCAGTGCTGCCCACGCCGGTGGAAAATGCGCCCAGCGCACCGTATGTACAGGTGTGGGAATCGGCGCCGATGATCACGTCGCCTGCCACGGTAAGACCCTTCTCAGGCAGCAGCGCGTGCTCAATGCCCATCTCTCCCACCTCAAAATAATTTGTGATCTCATTTCTGCGTGCGAACTCTCTGACGCACTTGCAGTGCTCGGCGGACTTGATGTCCTTATTCGGCACAAAGTGATCCGGCACCAGCGCGATCTTGTCCTTGTCGAACACGCCCTTTGCTGTGAACTTATCCATCTCCTTGATGGCCACGGGGCTGGTGATATCGTTGCCCAGCACCAGATCCAGATCTGCCTCGATCAGCTGTCCGGCCTCCACCTTTTCCAGTCCCGCGGCGGCCGCCAGAATTTTCTGAGTCATTGTCATTCCCATATGCTTGAACCATGCCTTTCCGTAAGATTTCAGGAGCAGGAAAGAACGCTCCTTTACCCGAACAAGGACATTGTATCATAGTTCCAACTATTGTTCAAACATAAAGTGTTGATCTATCTTTCCGAGTTCCCTGTGGCCTCATCTGACCTGTCCGCGGAGCGTCTCTTATGCCAGAGGACCCCCGCCAGCACCGTCAGGGCGCTGATCAGCATACAAACGTAAAAGGACAGGCCCCGGCTGATAAGCTCCAGGTTCACCGCCTCCGCCTCATTGAAAAGCGGCTGCAGGCCGTCTATCAGCAGATAATCCGCCACTCCCATTCCCCCTGGGATCGGGACACTGTATGTCCCAAGCGCCGTGTAGCTCTGTGCGAACCACACATCAGGGCCGAGGCCGGGTCTGCCTCCCGCCGCCAGATAGACCAGGAGCGTCACCGATATCTGGGATATGCGCTGGAGCAGGTTCAGGCAGTAGGCCTTCACCAGCATAGGCTTGTGCCTTCCGAACAGCGCTGCGCAATGCCGGTACTGCTCCATTCCCGCGTAGAGCTTCTCTCTGGTCTCGGCCTCCCTCCTCATAAGATGCAGCCTTTTGGCCAGTCTCAGGATGAACTCGCAGATCTTCTCCAGCAACCGCGGCTTTACGATCAGAAGACAGAAGGCCAGGCCGAGAAAGCACAGGACCCCGCACCCAAAGACGATCAATATCCTTCCGGGCACGTGAAAGCGCAGGAAAATATCGGGCCGGAAGACAAATCCCGCCGCCCCGACGGTCAGCAGCGCCAGAGAATGCAGGATCAGGTTCATCACCAGCGAGGCGGTGACCGCCGCCAGAGGGATCCCGTCCTTTCTCATAAAATACGCACTTGCGGGCTGTCCGCCGGTGGCCGACGGCGTGATGGCCGAAAAGTAAATATCCGCCGCCGAATACAGAAAGCCCTGCCGCAGTCCGGGCCTGTAGCCCAGCCCCCGCAGGACCACATACAGCGCTGTTCCCTCAAAGAAAATAAATCCGAACATGGCGCAGACCGCCCCGCACATCCAGACCGGAGAGCTGTTCTTCAGCGTTTCCCACAACAGATCCGGGGTAAAATTCCTGCTGTTGGATATGACCGCCCAGACAGTCAGGACAGCCAGCACCGGAAAAAGCAGGTTCCAAAGTTTTTTCTTTTTCACAAAATTCACGTCTCCTCTCAGTCTCAGCGTTCTTACAGACTCTTATGAGGTTCCTATGAGACTCTTATGATGCTCCTCTCATTTTATCTGCCAGACGGTGGTGGCCTTGAACAGATCCCCGTCCACCTCCAGCTCCAGACGCCCGCCCTGCAGCTGCACAAAGCTCTTGGCGATGGCAAGTCCCAGACCGCTTCCCTCCGTATTTCGGGAGATATCTCCCCGGACGAACCGCTCCGTCAGCTCCGAGGCATCCACGGTCAGCTCCTGAGCGGATATATTCTTAATGGTTATGACGATCGTGTCGTTTATCCGGAACCCGTTCACATAGACTCTGGTCCCGCGCAGCGCATACTTTGCCACGTTTCCGAACAGGTTCTCATAGATCCGATAGGTCTTCTGACTGTCCAGAGGCAGGATCATCTTTTCGTCAGGCAGATTCATTCTCACATCCAGACCGGCGGCCTCCAGCTTATCCTTCATCTCGAAATGTACCTGTCTGACCAGGTTCACCACGTCCACAGGCATGAGATTCAGCGTGATATTGCCGGAATTGGCCTTGCTGACCTCGAACAGATCCTCAATGAGCACCTTCAGGCGCAGGGACTTTCTCTCCAGCGTGTCCAGGTATTCCTCCCGCTGCTCCTCTGTCAGAGCTGGATCCTTCATCAGGTTCACATAGGTTATGATGGCGGTGAGGGGCGTCTTCAGATCGTGGGATACATTTGTGATCAGCTCCGCCTTCATCCGCTGGCTCTTTACCTCCTCGTCCACGGCCTTCTTAAAACCGTTCTGGATCTTTAAGATCTGAGGCTTTAACGGTTCAAAGACCCCAAGATCCTCTTCGATGGCCACGTTCAGATTGCCCTCTGCCATCTCGTCCAGCGCCTTCAGAAGTATTCTGTACCGCTTCTGCAGAGCGCCGGTATACTTTCTCAGGATCAGGTACAGGACCGCGGAATAGATCAACGTGACCATGATCCCCCCGAACCACAATGTGCATATGAGGAACAGGATCAGGGCATTCACGATGACCAGCTTCAGAATGGTATTGTTGACCTTCTTTGTCAGATCGATGTGTAAAAGTTCGTCGAACAGCTTCCGCACCCTGCTTTTGACGGACGAGAGGAAGCGCCAGATCGCACTGCGGTTCCAGGATACGAAACGCCAGATCGCGCTGCGCTCCCTGATGTATGTGCGGATGCCCGACTCGCGCACCGCTCTGGCGCAGACTCCCAAATACCAGGCGGCAAAAAAGAAGAGCGTCAATGCCAGGCAATTCCCTGCCCATACCAACAGGGTATCCAGCTCAGGCGAGGAAAACTGATACCATCCGCCCAGATTTTCCGCCGCCCTGCCGCTCGCCACTTCTGCCACCATTCTCACTATCCCATCGGAGGCTGCCAGCATCCCGCAGCCCGTCAGGATCAGGAACTCCGGGCACCAGGTGCACACGCCCCTGTCCCGCCAGGGCGCAGTGCCTCCCAGGACCGGCAGGAATAAGCCCGCCAGAAATACCACAAGGGAGAGGAACAGGAGATATTCCGATACTCCCGCATCCCGGTAAAGCTGGCTGCCGTCGCTTGCGGAGCTGTTCACCATGTAGCCCTTCATTTCCCCGCCCCCGGCGGAATACATGTATTCCCCAAAAGTGTTATAAGCGCCGAATCCGTATTGCTCCCTTATGTCGCTGTTCCATTTGTCCGCAGTGACAGAATAGGTCACGGTGCAGTTCCTGGGTCCCCGTACGGTCCCGAATTTCTGAAAGAAGAGCATGACCTTGTCAAATCTCTGCGTGTTCTTCAGGGCCTGGTTGGCCGTGCTCCTGAGCGTGGCAGCGTCCCCGTTTCGGAGCACGATATCCTTGACGGAGGCGTTCCCGGCGCTGTCGAACACAAAGCTCAGGCGGAAGAAATCGTTCCCCCCCTGGCCGGCCAGCTCTTCCTCCGTCATGTTGGTGACATAAAATCCCGTGCTGTCATCCCTTATGCAGTAGTTGTACAGGCCGTTCAGCACGCCGAAGTCGTCCTCCAGCTTCTGAAAGACCTGGTCGAACATCGTCAGCTCTCTGCCGATACAGTCCATGTCCTCCCAGGACAGGGGCGCCGCTTCCCCTCCGACGGAGGGCTCATATTCCTCTGCGGCGGTCTCATATTCTTCCGCGGAATCCATATATTCGACCAACAGATTCTTATCCAGGATCCACTCGTACCCTTCATTCGGCTCCAGATAGATCTGACTGTAATCCTCCCGGACCTGATTCTGCCTGTTGTAGAGATCCCGGAACAGTACAAATGTGTTCTGATAGAGCCAGCCGGCATTCTGCTCTGTCTCCAGGGGCATATCCCACTTCTCCATGACCCTTGCGCGGAACATTCCGTAAAGCGCAGAAAAGAGCAGAGCGCAGAAAAAGCAGAGCAGAAGCCCTCTCCGCACCCATATGCCCCTCGGAAGCCTCTGCCCGCCGTCCGGGCCGCTGTTTTCCTTTTTCCCCAATAAAGCCATCCTGCCTCTCCATCCCTTTCCCGCGCCCTGAGGGACCGCCTGCCGTCGCCTGCCGCGCGCTCTACTGTCGGTCGATCTTATAGCCCACGCCCCACACCACCTTCAGATATTTGGGATTCTTCGGGTCGAGTTCAATCTTTTCCCTGATATTTCTCACGTGCACCATGATGGTATCCGTATTCACCGCTTTCTCGTTCCAGATCCGCTCATAGATCTCGTCCGCGGAAAAGACCCTGCCCGGATTTTTGATCAGAAGCTGTACGATCTTGAACTCCATGGGCGTCAGCTTCACCGGCTCGCCGTCCACGGACACCTCTACCGTGTCCTCGTTCAGCTCCAGACCTCCGATCTGGTAGACATGCTCTCTGCCGTCCTCACTGTTCACGGCGGAAAGATATTTCGAGTAACGCCGCAGATGGGAGTTGACCCTCGCCAGGAGCTCCAGCGGTGTGAACGGTTTTGTCACATAGTCGTCCGCCCCCATGTTGAGCCCCATGATCTTATCCACCTCCTCGGATTTCGCCGAGAGGATGATCACCGGAAATTCACGGCCCATAGCCCGAAGCTTCATCAGCATCGTGACGCCGTCCATGACCGGCATCATGACATCGACGATGGCCAGATGCAGCTCCTCCCGCTCTATCACCTCAAGCCCTTCCTCGCCGTTCGACGCCTGAAGCACCTCATAGCCCTGATTTCTTAAGTAGATCTCTATGCCCTCCCGGATCTCCCGGTCATCCTCCACCACTAAAATGCGATATCTGCTCTCCATTTTTCCCCTCTGTGTCCTGTGCGTCCTTATTCTCCGGGCACCGCCGTGCCCTCCTTTTCACTTCCGCTGTCTTTTCATTATCTCTATTATAATGACAGCCGGTATGTTGTCAATGAGATTTTCAAAATCTGTTCCCAAGCACGTATCCCGTCCCCACAAATATAAGATTCCAGATGAAGATTCCCAGGGCGGAGCTGACCGCATATTCACCGACAGGCATCTTCAATACGCCTGCGGGAATGGAGATCAGGGTCCTGACCACGGGGAGCAGCTTCGCCACGAACACACCCGCAGCTCCCTTATTCTTCACCCACTCCATACTCTTCTCCAGACCGGCCTTATGCCTTGGAAAACGCCTCAGATATGCGTTCAGGAACAGTTCTCCGGCCTTTCTGCCGATCAGGTACAATACCATGCTGCCCGACAGCCCTGCGGCCACCGTGACGGTCACCACCGTCCAGAAGCCGATATCGCCCTTTGCCGCCATGGCGCCGGACAGGGGCATGATCACGCCCGCGGGAAAGCCCGGAAGGTTCAGGTTCTCCAGAAAAACGACCACAAAAATCGCGATCGCGCCGTACTGCATAAAGTATTGTGTGAATGTGTTCATGTCCATTGGATCTCCCCGGTATCTTTCTTCTGTAGTACAACAGAGACCTCTTGTCCTGAAACATTATAGATTGAAAAACTAAATGAGAGGTGCAGGGAATTCTAAAGAATTTCTATAGAATTATAAAGGCCGCCGAGGGGCAGGCCCCTCGGCGGACGCTTCGCTTATTCCACGGGCAGAGCTCGCCGAGGGACTTCCCCTCGGCGGACGCTTCGCTTATTCCACGGGCAGAGCTCGCCGAGGGACTTCCCCTCGGCGGACGCTTCGCTTATT
>CANQUQ010000003.1 GCA_947627115.1 uncultured Acetatifactor sp. | reverse complement strand
GTCACGAATTACGAAAAGTGCCTATTTTACTGGATATTTGACCCATGATAATACGGGTTCGAATCCTGTCACCCCGACGAGTGGGAAACAAGAAAAAACAGGGAGAAGTGCTTATGATCAGGCGCTTCTCCCTATTAGTATATCCGCAAAAATTCAGTCTCAATAGATGCGGGTTTGTCAAATATAACAAGAGTCAGCTCCTGCAGCACCTCTTTTTGTGTTTTTGGTATTGTATTTTTTTTATTTGTGCCTTATAATGTGCTTAACAGGACAGCCGGAAGATAGATGAAGCCTATCCGTCCCGGCGAATTATAACGAACTTAGTAAGTCGCCCATCCGGCCAAGGAGCAGGGCGGCTTACTTATTTTTCAGATTCAGAATTGCAACAATCAATCCAGCAGAAGCTATAATGATCATTAATTCTTCATATGTACTCATAAGCATCATCCTCCTGTCAAGACTCAGGACGGATGGCAGTCGCCCTCCCGGCTGCCTGGTAAGCATATTATATTGTCATTGCTCAGGTGCTCCGGTGTTAGCGGGGCGGTATTGAGATTCCTGTTGCGACGTCGCAACAGATGTTCTTTTAGTCACCAATCTCCTTTTTGCTTACATTTTACATATCCTATTTTTTCTAATTCTTCAATACTTTCCGTAGTCTCCTTATAATTCTGCGGCTTTATCTTTTTAACGGAGCGACACCAAGTATTGTGAATTTTCATAGTATTAGTATTTAAGATATAAACAGTCTGCGACTGTGACTCCAGAGTGGGTTCCGGTGTAGGTTCCAGAGTGGGCTCCGGTGTAGGTGCCAGAGTGGGCTCCGGTGTAGGTTCCAGAGTGGGCTCCGGTGTAGGCGCCAGAGTAGGCTCCGGTGTAGGCGCCAGAGTGGGCTCCGGCGTAGGCGCCAAAGTGGGTTCCGGCGTAGGCACCAAAGTGAGCTCCGGCGTAGGCGCCAAAGTGGGTTCCGGCGTAGGTTCCAGAGTGGGGGCAGCGGTACGTTCAGTGTCTTTAATGGTATCTTTCGTTAAGCTTTGTGAAGACTCAGTAATATCTTCAGATTCGGGCAAATTCATGTCCTGTTGAACATTGGAATGTAAGGAATCAGCAAATTTGTCGGTTGAAAATGTTGGTGACGTGCAGGCAGACAGCAAAGCCGTTAATATTATTAAGCAAATTGAGCATCTTAGTTTTGGATTTTTCATAATTGGTCTTTTCCTTTTTATATTTTGTTGTCATTGATTTCTTTCGAACATAGGTATATAAGCAGGGTTGCTGAAGAGTCGTTCAACTTCTTCGCAGTACGTCCTGAGCCGTCTGCAGGCGGCATCGCCTTTGCCATATACGCAGGTATTTTCTCCGTGCAATCTTTTATGTTATTTTACATATCCATAAAGCATGAATTTATGATATCCACTTAAAATTATTATACAAAAATGTGAAAAAATCAATAGCAAAAATGTGTTGATCGGCGGTGCTCTATGTATCAGTTCTTGCTATTTCAGTGAGATTGTAATATAATGAAAAAAATGTTAGACCCATTTTATGGGCAATACGAAAGAGAGGAGGGGGTCGTGTGGATCAGTATACGCCACAAAATTCAGCCAGAGGTCTGGCAATCGCATCCATGGTGCTGGGCATTGTGGGATTTGTTGCATGGTGTCTGCCTATCGTAGGCTTTCCTGTGACCATCGTCGGATTGATATTGGGCATCGTAGCCATCAGTAGAGGCACAAAGGGTATGGCGGTTGCCGGAGTCGTTATGTGCGCCATTACATTGGTCTTTACTCTGATCAATTCTGTCGCTGGCGCAATCATGGGATTCATGAGCGCAGCGGAATAACGGATCCGATTGAAAAGCTGATGTCTTCTGCAAGCATTATGTGCAGAGGCATCAGCTTTTTTTGTTTTTGGGATATCCGTTTCCCTGAAGGTCGGTGGACGCAGCTGCGGCGTTCGATCTGTTCTTATCGGGGACAGGCCGGCTGCTCTCCCATACGCCCTTGGGAATCGTTTGGACAGCTTTCTTTTTTTCGGTGAATTTCATGTTCTTGTACCCTCCGTTATTATTATGATGCAAAAATGTCGCAAATTTGATGGAAAAATATAGAAAATTTGATGCAGTTTTTGTGCATTGCCATTTTATGATGCCTCATGAAATATGAAAGCTCATGCTATTTCAAGGAGGTTCCCAATGAAAACGGTGACAAAAAGGAAAAAAATACTATGCTGTCTGCTGGTATTTCTGATGCTCGCTCCATATGCTCCGAAGGCTTATGCGGCGGAAGAGGAGAGCGAGGATGAGGAGAAAATGCTGGCCCCCTATTTTATCATTCAGGGCAGTGATGAGGATGCTTCTTCTCTCGAACACTTTCCTCTGAAAGCTACCGATGTAGTGGCAAATGTCAACGGGATGATCGCCGAGATCTATGTGACGCAGGTCTATGCGAACGAAGGTGAAGCGCCGATCAATGCCAGATATGTATTTCCCACCTCATCCGATGTGGCGGTCCACGGGATGAAAATGACGATCGGCAATGAGGTCATAACCGCTGAGATCAGAGAAAAGGAAGAGGCAAAGGCGGAATACGAGGAGGCAAAGAGCGAAGGCAAGAGTGCGTCCCTGATGGAACAGAAAAGACCGAACATGTTCACAATGGATGTTGCCAATATCATGCCCGGAGATACGATATCCATTGAGCTGCATTACACACAGCTGATCACTCCGGAGGAGGGCATTTACCAGTTCGTCTTTCCTACCGTTGTAGGTCCCCGCTATGTGGATACCACCGTGTCCGACGGCGACCTTGTCAGCGACGGCGACAGTGACGGAGCTGAAGTCCCTTATCTTCCGGACGGAGATACCCCTCCCGGAAAATATAGTATCACGGTGAATCTTTCCACCGGCGTCCCCATTGCCGAAGTGACAAGCAAATCACATGAGATCGTTGTCAGGAAATCCGATGCCGGACATGCCTGTATCACTCTGGCCAATCAGGAGGATTACGCCGGAAACAGGGACTTTATCTTAAAATACCGGCTCTCCGGTGAGGAAATACAGAGCGGTCTTGTGCTTGCCGGCGGGCAGCCGGGAAGCGAAGGGGCCGGCAACGAAAATTTCTTTATGCTGACCCTTCAGCCGCCGGAAAGATTTGAACCGGAAGACATACCGCCCCGCGAATACATTTTTGTGCTGGATATATCCGGCTCTATGAGCGGTTATCCCCTGGATACCGCAAAGGATCTGATCCGCGGCCTGGTATCCGGTCTGCGGGAGACGGATACCTTCAATCTGATATTGTTTGACAACGAGGTGACTACGCTGTCCCGGCATTCTCTTCCCGCCTCGAAGAAAAGTGTAAGAGAAGCCGTAAGGCTCATTGACAGCCTGGAGGGAGGAGGCGGGACTTCACTGCTTCCCGCACTGGAAAAAGCCGTTTCCATACCGCAGCAGGAGGATTACGCGAGAAGCGTTGTGATCGTCACCGACGGTTATGTTCTTAATGACAGGGAAATTGTTGATTATGTGTGTGACAACATGGATGAGGCAAACTTCTTCTCCTTTGGGATCGGCACTTCTGTCAACGACTATCTGATCAAGCAGATTGCCGGGTGCGGGCTTGGAGAATCCTTTATTGTAACGGATGAAGAAGATGCGGCGGATGCGGCGGCCCGTTTCCGCACCTATATAGAGGCGCCTCTGCTCACGGATATCTCTATATCGTACGAGGGATTTGATGTCTATGATGTGGAGCCCGCAGTCCCGTCGATCCTGTATGCCAGACAGCCCATTGTATTGTTCGGCAAATGGAAGGGAGATCCGGAAGGAACCGTCACGGTGACCGGTAAAGCGGGAGGTCAGGAGTATACGCAGAAGATTCCCGTCGCCAACGTGACCGTGGATATGGAAAGCGAAGCGCTGCGCTATTTGTGGGCACGGACCCATCTGGACAGAATCGCGGGATACGGAAGTGTGCGCAACGACGACTCTGTAAAGGAGGAGATCATCCGGCTGGGCTTGGAATATAATATGGTCACGCCCTATACCTCTTTTGTAGCCGTGACGGAAACTGTCAGGAACACGAGCGGTGAAAGCAGCGATGTGGATCAGGCGCTGCCGCTCCCTCAGAGAGTATCCAATCTTGCCGTGGGCGGCGGCTATTCAAAATACTCGGAGCCGGAGCTTTTGATGCTGGTCCTGCCCCTTGCCGCTGCTGTCATCGGAAAAAGGCGGAAAAATAAGAGGAGCGGATCATGATTTCACAGAAAAAGTATGTTTTCCTGCGTCAGAATTTTATCTTTTACCTGACAGGGATCCTTGTTGTGCTGGGAATCAAGCTTTATTACAGTCGGGCGGACTGTGATTCCCTGCTGTGGATCCTAGCGCCCACGACCCGGTGGGTAGAGCTTTTGAGCGGAATTCCATTTGTCTATATACCAGGCACAGGCTATGTAAATCATAGCCTGCGCCTTCTGATCGCGCCGACATGTTCCGGCGTCAGATTTATGATCACCGCCATTGCGACTCTGGTCTTTTCCTTCGTACACAGAGCGGCGGCGCCCCAGGGGAATGACGCCGCCGGCTCTTTCGGGAGGCTCCGAAGAGGTCTTGGATGGATCGGGGCCAGTATTGTTTTCTCCTGGCTGTATACCGTGCTTGTCAACGGTCTGCGGATCATTGCGGCCATTTACTTTCCCATATATCTGGAGCGTGCGGGGCTGATGAAAGGAATGCTGACACCGGACAGACTTCACACCATGATCGGAATTACGGTGTATTTTGCGGCGCTGCTCTCCCTTTACCGCCTGGCGGGAGCTCTTGTGGAAAGACAGGCCCATGCCGAAAAAGAGCGGTTATCTCCGCTCCTTGTGCACAAATTCATACCTCCGCTCTTTTGGTATTTTGTCATGACGCTGGGGCTGCCGCTGCTCGGCGGCTCCTATCTGAAGGGCGCGGCAAAATTCACGGAGTATACGGTCCTTATCGTGGGCTGCTGCACTCTCATCCTTCTGCCATACGGCCTCCTGACGCTGCTGCACGGCCGGAACAAAAAATATCGGTCATAATATATCTGTAAATGCTTTGCAAAAGTGCACATTCGTGATACAGTGATAATGACCGCTGATGCCAGCCATAGGACAGAGGCGGCAGAACTGCGCAAGGACAGGAACGGAGGAGCGAAATGAACGAAGTGTTGAAGGCGATGGAGCAAAGATCTTCCACCCGCGGTTATACGGCGGAGAAGCTTACCAAGGAGGAGCTGGACAGCCTGATCCGTGCCGGGCTCCAGGCACCCACGGCCACGAACAGGCAGGAGATTCATATTACGGTAGTGGACGGGAACGATCCGATCTTGAGACAGATCGAGGACCAGAAAAATATTGAGAGAGGAATTCAGGACCCTCCGCATAATTTTTATTATGAGGCGCCGGTGGTCCTGCTCCTGAGCGCCGAAAAGGCCTTTGGCTGGAGTCCCGTAGATGCGGGAATTGCTGTGGAGAACATTGCGCTGGCGGCGGAGGGCCTGGGCCTGGGAAGCCTTATCATCGGCTGTATCAGGGATGCCCTGACCGGGACAAGAAAGGAAGAGTTCGCCGATGCGCTGAAGTTCCCTGAGGGATATGAGTTTGTCATTGCCGTCGCGGTCGGTCACAAGGCGGTAGAGAAGGAACCTCACGAGTACAGTGCTGAGAGAAATGTGACTTATCTGAAGGGGAACTGACCGGACCTGCGCACAGTATAAGCCCGGTTTTCCATACAAAACAGTTGACAAGCATCAGATAATAAGTTAAAATATCTTTCGTCGGCTCTGTTGCAGGCCGAAGTGTGTCCGTAGCTCAGCTGGATAGAGCAACGGCCTTCTAAGCCGTGGGTCGGGGGTTCGAATCCCTTCGGGCACGTTGAGATATGGAATGCCGGTTCCGGCAGTCCTGTCTGTTATATGGTGGGTATAGCGCAGCTGGTTAGCGCGCCAGATTGTGGCTCTGGAGGCCAAGGGTTCGAATCCCTTTATCCACCTTCGCCGGTACGTATGTGTCATGGTGACATGCTTGGTGTCATATATAGGGCTATCGCCAAGCGGTAAGGCACAGCACTTTGACTGCTGCATTCGCTGGTTCGAATCCAGCTAGCCCTGTTTATATCTCATGGGATATTAGCTCAGTCGGTAGAGCACTTGACTTTTAATCAAGGTGTCGGGGGTTCGAATCCCCCATATCTCATTCGGCAGAATGCAGTAAAGAATGCTGATATGCCCCAGTGATTCATCACAGGGGCTTTTTTTGCGCGGGCAATGCGGACGCAGCGTGCGCAGCGTCGGAGAAGAGGAGTGTGCGCGATGCCGGCCAGGAGAAGCGTGCGCAGCGCCGGCCAGGAGAAGCGTGCGCGGTGCCGGAGAAAAGGAGTGCGCGATGCCGGCCAGGAGAAGCGTGCGCAGCGCCGGAGAAGAGGAGTGCGCGCCGGCAGGGAGGAACTTCATGCAGAACGAAAAGGAAATACCCCAGGAAAACAAAATGGGCATTATGCCTACAAATAAGCTTTTGATATCCATGTCGCTGCCGATGATGATCTCTATGCTGGTGCAGGCCATGTATAATATTGTGGACAGTATTTTTGTGTCCAGGATCAATGAGTATGCGCTTCGGGCCGTATCTCTTGCGTTCCCCATACAGACCCTGATGATAGCGGTCTCCGGAGGGACCGCTGTAGGTATCAATGCCTTTCTCTCCAAGACTTTGGGGGAAAAGGAGTACAAGAAAGCAAATACCATTGCCGTGAACGGTATTTTTATTGAGATCGTCAGTTATCTGATCTTTGTTCTGATAGGCATTTTTGTCAGCGGTCCCTTCTATGCCAGTCAGACGCAGATCGCGCAGGTGAGGGAGTATGGCACCACTTACCTGACTATCTGCTGTGTGGCGGGCGTGGGCATTTTCATGCAGACCACCTTTGAGCGGCTGCTGCAGTCTACCGGCATGACCTTTTATGCGATGATCACGCAGGGCGTAGGCGCCATCATCAATTTGATCCTGGATCCCATTCTGATCTTCGGTCTGTTCGGCCTTCCGGCCATGGGTGTTGCGGGAGCGGCCACCGCGACCGTGGCGGGACAGATCATTGCCGCCGCCTTGGCCATTCTGTTCAATCTGACCAAGAATAAGGAACTGAGTCTTTCTTTCAAGGGCTTCAGACCTGTGGGCGCTCTGATCCTGCGCATCTATCAGGTGGGCATTCCGTCCATTATCATGCAGGCCATCGGTTCCGTCATGACCTACGGGATGAATCTGATCCTGGAGGCCTTCGGCTCCGCCCAGACCGTGTTTGGTATCTATTTTAAACTGCAGAGCTTTATCTTCATGCCCGTGTTCGGTCTGAACAACGGTATGGTGCCTATCATTGCTTACAACTATGGCGCAGGTAAGCGTGACAGAGTCATTAATACGATAAAGAGCAGTATAAAATTCGCGGTGGGCATTATGCTGATCGGCGTATTGGTCATGGAACTCATTCCGGGGCCGCTGATCCGTCTGTTCGATGCGCCGCCGGAGCTTCTCGATATCGGTATTCCGGCGCTGAGGATCATTTGCCTGAGTTTTATCTTTGCAGGCTACTGTATTGTGGTGGGAAGCGTATTTCAGGCGCTGGGGAACGGAATTTACAGTATGATCATCTCCATTGTCAGACAGCTCTGCGTGCTGCTTCCGGTGGCGTATCTGTTCTCCCTGAGCGGCAATGTGGATCTGATCTGGTGGTCGTTCCCCATAGCGGAGCTGTTCAGTCTCAGCCTTGGCACGTTCTTTTTGATCAGGATCAACAAGAACATTATCAGCCATATCGGTGAGAACGCGGAGCCGGCAGATTAGCGGACGCCGCAGATGACATCGGCCGGAGGGCAGACTGTTATATGCTGTCTCGTGTATTGACAAAGAACACAGGGCGGTTATATACTCATATTCAGGCATAGATCAGCGGATATGGCGGAATTGGCAGACGCGCCAGATTTAGGTTCTGGTGTCAGCAGACGTGCAGGTTCAAGTCCTGTTATCCGCATTGGCGCATAGTTGGAACAGGTACTTGACATTTTTCCCGGACAATGTTAATTTAAACTTGTTAAAAGGGAGTAGTTGTGACGTGCAATCAACATGCCCCGGCGATGAGCCGTGGTTGTACGCTTTCCGGCGGAGAAAGAACAAGACTTTTAGCACGAGAGTGCGGAAGTCTTTTTTCTTTTTGGAATGCTGCTATGAAGACGCCGTTTTGTACGGCGGAACGGAGGAACAAATGCAGATCGTAATTCAAATGTTATTGTTGGTAATCGGCTTTTGCCTGTTGATGAAGGGCGCCGACTGGTTCGTGGAGGGAGCCTCCGGAATTGCGGATAAGTTCGGGATCCCGCAGCTTGTCATCGGTCTGACGATCGTGGCCATCGGCACTTCCCTGCCGGAGGCAGCGGTGAGTATTTCCGCGGCATTGAAAGGCAGTGCGGATATTACCGTGGGCAACGTGGTCGGCAGCAATATCCTGAATATCCTGATCATATTGGGCCTGACATCGGTGATCCGCGCGGTGCCGGTGCAGCAGTCCACGGTAAAATGTGAGATCCCCTTTATGATCATCATCACAGTCACTCTCGCCCTGATGGGCTTATTCGACAACACGGTGGGACGCCTGGACGGTATTCTGTTATGGGCGCTTCTGGGAGTTTACATGGTGTATCTTTTAAGAATGGCCAAAGCGGGAACGGATTCGGGGGAGAATGAGGAAAAGAAAAAGATTCGCGTCTGGCAAATGCTTCTGATGGTGATAGTAGGAGCGGTGATGATCGTGTTCGGCAGCGATGTGACGGTGGACGCGGCTACAACGCTGGCGACCATTTTCGGCATGAGCGAGAGATTCATCGGCCTGACGATCGTGGCGCTGGGGACATCCCTGCCGGAGCTTGTGACCAGTGCGACCGCTGCTGTCAAGGGAAAATCGGACATTGCCATGGGCAATATCGTTGGCAGCAATATCTTTAATATCCTGTTTGTCGTGGGAACGACCGCAGTCATCACTCCCGTGCCGTACAACGCGAGCTTTTTGGCGGACAGCATCATAGCCATTGCCGCGGCGGTACTACTCTTTCTGTGCGTGCTGAGGACCCGGAAACTTACCAGACTGGGCGGCAGCATCATGCTGATCGGCTATATAGGATATTTTATATATCTGATGAAAGCGTAAAGGGCTTCATCTGTTTAGAGCCATATAAGAATTATGGTATTCACGGAGATAGGTCACTTCTTCGTCAAACCACTCCGGGGGCATGAACGCCTCCGCCGCCTCCTTGCTGCCGAACTCTACCTCCGCCATGACCAGAGGTGCAAACGGAGGGTCAAAAACGTCGAGCTCAATGGTCAGGCAATAGTCTTCGGGCGGTTTTGGGAGACCCTCCCGGACCGCCGGATGCAGCAGGGGGATCAGGTAGCGCCGTTTGGAGATGATTTTGCCGTCCACTTTATTTCGCAAATGTTCATAGGCTTCTTTATTCAGAATTAAATTGACTTCTTCTCTCGCCATCAGACCGCTTCCCTTATAGGTGAGATAATATTCGTCGTCCTCCTTGCGCACTCTTACCACGGGAGAGTCGCAAAGATACCCCTGTTCAATGTGGTGGGAGGGATAGCTTTCGAGATCGTCGGGAAGCTGTTTGATCGTGAATTTTCTTTCTATTTCCATATGTTCGTATTTCCCCTTTGCGCCATTCTGACCTTATTAGTTAGTATACCATAGTTTGAAATGCGGGTAAATAGCAAGAATAATTTGCAATCTTTTCCGCAAGTGTGTATACTTATTATAACTATGAATTTTGCTGACAGGAGGCTATGAAAGAAAAGTCTAAAGAAAGAGAGGACGACGGAAATGAGCAAGCTGGCAGTTTTCTTTGCGGAGGGATATGAGGAGATCGAAGCCTTAACGGTGGTAGATATCTGCCGCAGATGTGAGATACAGGTGGATATGGTCTCGATGAATAACGAGTGGGCGGTGGCCGGATCCCACGGTATCAATGTGGAAATGGATAAGCTTTTTTCCCAGTTGGATTTTTCGGAGTATGATATGCTGGTCCTGCCCGGCGGCAAGCTGGGAACGGAAAATCTTGAGGCTCATCAGGGGCTCATGGAACAGCTGGGCGCTTTTTACCGCGACGGGAAATATATTGCGGCAATCTGTGCGGCACCCAGCATCTTCGGACACAGAGGCTTCCTGAACGGCAGAAGGGCATGCAGTTATCCGAGCTTTGAAAGCCATCTGGTGGGCGCCAAAGTTACGGAGGGTCCTGTGGAAATTTCAGATCATGTGATCACCTCCAGAGGTATGGGGACAGCCATAGATTTTAGCCTGGCTATTGTGGGAGTGCTCTGCGGTGAAGAGAAGGCGCAGGAGACGGCGAAGACCATCGTATATCGGCAGGACTGACAGGAGAGCAGAAACGGGGATGACAATACCATGATGGATAAGAACGGGAAAATATATGTGGCAGGACATCGGGGGATGGTAGGAAGCGCCATCTGCCGCGCATTGGAAAAGAACGGTTACGGGAATATCGTCACCAGGACCCATCAGGAGATGAATCTCTGCCGGCAGGCTGAGGTGGAGGCGTTCTTTGAGCAGGAGAGACCGGATTATGTGTTCCTGGCGGCGGCTAAGGTGGGCGGTATTATGGCCAACAGTCAGGCGCTGGCAGATTTTATGTATGAGAACATGACCCTGGAGATGAATGTGATCCATGCTGCGTGGCAGAACGGCTGTAAGAAGCTGCTGTTCTTGGGAAGCAGCTGTATTTATCCAAGGATGGCGCCTCAGCCTATGAAGGAGAGCTGTCTGCTGACAGGGGAGCTGGAGCAGACCAACGAGGCCTACGCGTTGGCCAAAATATCCGGGCTGAAGTACTGCGAATATCTGAACCGGCAGTACGGTACGGATTACATCAGCGTGATGCCTACCAACTTATACGGGCCCAACGACAACTATCATCCTACTCACAGCCACGTGCTGCCTGCGTTGATCCGCCGTTTCCATGAGGCAAAGGAGGCCGGAGCCAGGGAAGTTGTGTGCTGGGGGACCGGCACGCCTTTGAGGGAGTTTATGTACGTGGACGATCTGGCGGAAGCCTGTGTATACCTTATGAACAACTACAGCGGCAACGAGACGGTGAATCTGGGAACGGGCAAAGAGCTGACCATAAGGGAACTGACCGAACTGGTCGCCAAGGTCGTGGGCTATACGGGGGAGATCAGATGGGATCCCTCCAAGCCGGACGGAACGCCCAGGAAGCTGTTGGATGTGAGCAAGCTGGAGAGTCTGGGCTATCATTATACCACGGAACTGGAGGACGGTATCCGGCTGGCCTACAGGGATTTCCTGGAAAATCCCATGAGGGCGGAGCGCTGACGGAATGCGGACTGTCAGTCTGACCGCAGGCGCGCCGGAGTAAATGAGATCCGCTTTGACAAATGCCGGGATAGAGAAAGGTGTGGTAAAGAGATGAAATTATCGGGAAGAGAAAAAGCTTCTTACGGATTGGGCGCAGTGGGCAAGGATATGGTATATATGTTGTCCGCCAGCTACGTGCTCTACTATTATCAGGATGTGCTTGGCATAAACGCCATTGCCATGGGAATGATCCTGATGGCCGCCAGGGTATTTGACGCCTTCAACGATCCCATTATGGGCGTGCTGGTGGCAAAGACCAAGACCAGATGGGGAAAGTTCCGCCCCTGGCTGCTGATAGGGACCCTGTTGAATGCAGTCGTGCTGTTCCTGCTGTTCACGGCTCCGCCGAAATTGAACGGAGGCGGACTGGTGGCCTATGCGGCTGTTATTTATATTTTGTGGGGCGTAACATACACCATGATGGATATTCCCTATTGGTCCATGATACCGGCCTTTACCGAGGGCGGTAAGGAGCGGGAGGGACTGACGACCCTGGCACGTTCCTGTGCGGGCGTGGGCTCTGCCATTATCACCATTATCACGATGATGTGCGTGGCGGCTCTGGGAGCCAATGCGGGGGCACCCGGCGGCATCAGTGAGAGGCAGGGCTTCATGTGGTTCTCGCTGATCATCGCAGTACTGTTCGTGGTGTTCATTCTGGTGACATGTATCAATATTAAAGAGAAGTCTACGGTCAATATGGAGACTCCCTCCGTGGGCCAGATGTTCAAGGCACTGGTGCAGAACGACCAGGCCATGACGGTTGTGATCGCCATAGTGTTGGTGAACAGTGCCGTGTACATCACATCCAATCTGGTGATCTATTTCTTTAAATACGATTTCGGCGGAGAGGGCTGGAGAGGGGCATATACCCTGTTCAATACCTTCGGGGGCGGCGTCCAGATACTGGCGATGATGCTGCTGTTCCCTCTGCTGAGAAAATTCATGAGCGCTCTGAAAATTTTTTATGTAAGCTTCGGCATGGCCATCGCAGGGTATGTCTCCCTGCTGGTCCTGGCCTTTACCAATATGTCCAACGTGTATCTGCTGTTCATTCCCGGCTTCTTCATCTTTGCCGCCAACGGAATGCTCACAGTGCTGACCACGGTATTTCTGGCGAACACGGTGGACTACGGCGAGCTGAAGAACAAGCGGCGCGACGAGAGTGTGATTTTTTCCATGCAGACGTTTGTCGTAAAACTGGCCTCCGGTGTGGCGGCTCTGATCGCTTCCGTCTGTCTCGGTGTATTCCACATCAGTCAGGACACTGAGTCGGATCAGGTGGTCCGGATCGCGCAAAGTTCCGTGGTGGGGCTGCGCATGACCATGACGGTGCTGCCTGTCATCGTGCTTTTGATCGCAGTGATTTATTTTCGCAAAAAGTATTGTCTGACCGAGGAGAAGGTGGAGGAGATCGCAGAGAAGATCAAGGCACTCCGCAACGACTGAGGATAAGGAGGCAGGTATGTCGGATAAGATGGCTGCAAGAACCGGAGCGGACGGACTGGCTGCAGAGATCCGCAGGGCGATGGACGACCGTGAACTGGCAGTGTACTACCAGCCTAAATTTGACGCGCTGACCGGCAAAATGACCGGGGCGGAAGCGCTGGTGCGGTGGATCAGGCCAGACGGCACGGTGGTGATGCCGGGTGATTTCATCCCCCGGCTGGAGGAAGGCGACGGAATCCTGGCGCTGGACTGGTATGTGCTAAAGGAGGTATGCGCGTTCCTGGACCGTCAGGAGAAGGCGCAGGTCCGCAGGGTTCCCATCGCGGTGAATTTTTCCAGAATACATGCCTTTGAGGAGCATTTTGTCACGATGCTTGGCGGCATCGTGGATGAGTATGGCATATCTCACAGGCTGATCGAGGTGGAGATCACGGAGTCCGCGTTGACGGATCAGTCGGACAAGATCGCAGACAGTATCCGCAAGATACGTGACGCCGGATTCCGTGTGGCCATTGACGACTTCGGCAGCGGGCTTTCCTCCTTGAGCTTTGTGAAGGATATCTCGGTGGACGTGCTCAAGATTGACAAGTCTCTTCTGAGCAGGAACTGCGAGGACGAAAAAGAGAGGATCGTACTGGAGAGCATCTTTAACTTTGCCCACCGCCTGAAGCTGACAACGGTGGCGGAGGGCGTGGAGACCAGAGAACAGCTCGGCTTCCTCAGGACCTGTGACTGCAAGATCATACAGGGCTTTCTGTTCGCAAGGCCCATGCCGGAGCAGGATTTTACGGAATTGTGTCAGAAGGGCATCGACGAGGAACCCAAGGAGGACATCCTGATGACACAGGCGCCCTCCAGCGCGACCCAGCTGCTCCTGGACGCGGTCTTTACCAGATATGCTCTCGTGATACTGGCAAATTTGACACGGAACAGCTTCTACATGATGGAATATGAGAATTTCACCAGCACTTCCTGTCCCTCTACCGGCGTGTTCGATGAACTGATACAGCACGGCGCATCCACCATGCACCCGGAGGACAGGGAGCTGTTTCGCAATACCTTCAGTATCCCCAACCTTATGGCAGCCTACAATAGAGGAGAGAAGTGCGTCAGCGTCGTTACCAGACAGATCGGGGACGACGGTATTTATCGCAGAGTGGAGACGGCGGATTATTTTGTGAAGAACCCATCCGTGGACGATGTGCTTGTGATCGCACTGTGTCACAATCTGGAGTAGCCGGCGCAGGGATGCAGGAAGGGAGACTCATAAGGCGAAATGTTCAAGTTTGGTAGAGAAAGACTTTTTGAAGAAAAATTAAAACAAGTGATCCATGAAATGGCAATGATGAAGAGTTGTTGGAAAAAACACCAAAGCAAAGCATTAATGGTTTCATTGAGCTTAATAAGACCTGGTATGAGAATGAGTGGCAGAAGCAATATGTCTTTTTGGGCGAAAGCAGTATCAGCTGGTATGTATATGACAGTATTGATCAAAAGTATTATGAATTAGATAATCCCTCAGGGACAGTCTGTGAAGAATTTCCCAATCTGGAATCTATGGTAGAAAAAGTACTGACTGATGCGTTAATGTAACCATGGTAAAAGCAGATGGCAGGAAATTAGATTAGAATTGTTTATTAATGATAAAAAGAACCACGAATTTTTTTCTTTACAAAGCTTTTCTTTCCTGTTACAATCATCCTATCCTTGAAAAATCAAATCTTTCATTTCACGCAAATTCTGCGGCATTTTTCAAGACAAAAATCTAATTTTACAGGAGGAGTCTGCCTATGACAGAGGACAGGACAAATGACCTGGCCAAGGCCGGGACGAAAAAAGGCAGGAAGGAGGTGTCCAACCGGGAACTGAAATCCGATGTGTTCACCACTCTTTTCAGCGAGCCGGAAAATGCCGCCAAGCTCTATGCGGCCCTGTCCGGGGAGGAGACCGTCCCGGAGGACATTCAGATCACGACCCTGGAGGGCGTGCTGTTCCTGGCCAGGAAGAACGACCTGGGCTTTACCGTGAAGGGGAGGATGCTTGTGATCAGCGAGCACCAGTCCACGGTGAACGAGAACATGCCCCTGCGGAGCATGCTCTACTACGGGCGCACCATGGAGAAGCTCCTGCAGGACAGGAACCTGTACCGGGAGAAGCGCCTTCCCATCCCCACGCCGGAATTCTATCTGTTCTATAACGGGACAAAGAACGTGCCGGCAGAAAAAGTATTAAAACTTTCGGATGGGTATATTGCTAAAACGGAAGCGCCTATGCTAGAATTAAAAGTGAGAATGATCAATATCAATCTCCCGGCAGGACACCGGCTGCTGCGGGACTGTCTGCCGCTGTATGAGTATTCCTGGTTCATAGAACGGATCAGGACATACAGACAAGAGGGGCTGGACCGGGATACCGCGGTCACGCTTGCGGTGAAGGACAGTGTCCGGGAGGGGATCTTTACGGACTTCGTGAGAGAACACGGGACGGAGGTGGAGAATATGCTGTACACACAGTTCAACATGGATGACGCGCTGGAGGTAAGGTATGAAGAGGGCGTGGAGGACGGCATGGAGCGCGGCCTGACCCAGGGAAGGAAGCAAGGGATGGAGCAGGGACTGGAACAGGGCATCTCCCAGGGCATCTCTCAGGGGGAACGTCGTCTTTTGATCCGTCAGGTCTGCGGCAAGCTGGAGAAGGGGGAGAGCCCGGAGAAGATTGCGGAGGATCTTCTGGCGGACGAAGCGCAGATCCGCCGGATCTGTGAGGCCTATGCGGCCTGCGGACCGGAGGAGACGGCCGTTTCCCGCTGGCTGGAAGAGCATGTCTGAAGTGTTACTATTTAATTTGGAATATATCTATTCCAATATTCCTAACAGCTTTTGGAGGTTTACATGGCAGTTGGATTTAAAGTAAAGTTTTGTTGGTATGAAATAGGAAGTGCTGATTTTTTGCACTCCTTTTTTTCAACAGTAGCATTTAATTTAGAGAACGAAAACTGGGGAAGTCGTTTTCCAATCATTATGAACGAGTTATATCAGGGGGAAATAGGCCCTAAGGATATAGATAATGCCTTAGAGGAATTGAGTGTAATTAAAAAGGAACTGCAAGTGCTCAGCCCCCAAAAAGTAGTATGGGATATAGAGGATTTATCCAAACAGCCGCCATGGGGAAATGATATTAGTGAAGACATTACAGATTTATCTAATTATTTTGTGACAAGTGATGGCAATGATTTTTTAACTGTGTTTTTTCATGCATTAGAGAAAGCGAAAGAAAAGAATGCCAGCATGAAAATTAAACCTATGTAACATTTTTTCTTAAATTTCAAACCATGCTGTCTGAATATTAATATGGATACGGATGATTGTGAAAAGGAAGCCGGAAGACCCATAGTGCAGTGAATTAAGAAAATAGAAGGGAAAATACAAAATGAGAAAAGTACCGGAAAACAATAGTTTAAAAAGGGAAATTGAAGAAATTGTAAACTTATGTGAGAAAGCTGTGCCTGAATATGGTGAAAAGGCATCGTTCTTTAGTCAAGGTGCATCTGAAGAAGAAATGACACAATGGGAAGAAAACAATGAAATAAGGATACCTGAGTCTTACAAAGAATGGTTAAGGTTTTCGGCTGATTGTCAAATAAGACAGAATTTGGCCGGTTTTTATTTTCCACGATTTTCGGAAATTGTTCCGTCAGAGTTAGTTATCATCGGCTGGTTGATCGGGGACGGAGAACTACTTTGTTTTTCAAAAGAAAATGGAAATTTTATACGGTGGTTTGAAGGAAAAGTAAATGATGAGTTTGAAAATTTCGGAGACATGCTGAAAGAAATAATTCGAATGCTTAAGGAAAAAAGCGGAATTTCAAAAGAAGCAGAGGATCTATTCATGAAATTTATGAGAAATGCTGAGGAAAGAAAAAGACAAGGCAGGGACAGTCAGTGAAGAATTTTCGGATCTGGAATCTATGATAGAAAAAATACTGACAACCCAGTAATAAAGGCAATAAGGTTATCGATTCGTTTATCAAATATGTTAAAAATACAGTATCGACCTGTCTTGCAATATTAAATCAGAGATTGTTGGCATTGGCTTTTCAAGATGATAAATACGCCGGTCCACTAAAAGAATTTGGTATAGAAGCGTTTCATTTATGCAAGGAAAAGCGAGCACATTATATTATGGATGATTATAAGGAGGGACCATTTCATTTTAGCATGATAGGAATCAACAGGAAGGAGAGTAAAGATGTTGACGAAATCCCATAAGAAAATCTATATATTATCGGCAATGCTCTTGCTTTCCCTTTGCCTGTTATGCGGCTGTGAAAAGGAAGAGCCGTATGATTATTACGATTACCATTCGATAGTAAGAGATACATTCAACGGTATGGAGCAGGGAGATGAGTATTATATAAGTGAAGGGAACAGGATCTTGCAGTATTCGCTCTCCGAACAGACAGTAACGGGCGTTTACGAAACGAATGAAGATGTGGAGGGTATGATATCAATTGTGGCAGATGAGAATTATATATATTTTTTATCGTTTGCCAATGAACTGTGGAGGATAGACAGGCAGACAGGGGAATGTACTCTTTGGGCGCATTGTATCGCAGGAGATTCTGAGTTATCGCACTGCATTGCTTTAAAGGACGGATATTTATTGTATGGAGCAGGTGGAGATATTTATGCATGCCCTGTGGACGGTGATTGTGAAACAGACAGAGTCAGTCTGGCGGGGCTGTTTGAAGATGTTATTTATAAAGGGGTGCGGCAACGGATAAAGGAGTGGCGGAAAGCAGAATTTAATGGGTGGGAGGTATATGCACGTAACTGTGTGACGGCAGTTGTAGATAGGGAAAGCAATGAAACGATTTATACTTGGGATAGTGGGGTTGCCAAAGTGAAGCGTGGAGCAGAGATGATGGGGACATGGCTGGATGGAGGAACGGTGATATTTCCTGATTACAGCTACTTAAAATCGACGGAATCAGGCGATGAATGGCATGACATTGATTGTCTGCAGGGGAAAAAATATGATGAGTCTTACTTATATAAAAATGATTTAACGGTTGAGGGTCAGAAAGTGATCGGACGAATGGAAGTAAATGACGGTCCGGGAAGAAGTTTTCCTTCGTTCACACATGATATCTTGTTCGAGATCGATACGGAAACGGACACCAGCCGTATCATTTATGAGACGAAAAGAAACAGTGGGACCAGAATCATAGGCTACAGTGACGGCTGGGTATATTTGGCACAGATGCGGGAAGGCGGCATGATCAGCAGGGAGACATTGGATGGGGAGAACAGAGAGGATCTGTTAAGCCTGCAGGATGCCGGCTGGAAATTGTCAGGGAAGGAAGAGGATTATTATATATATTTTGGCTGGCAAGGGAATCACTTGATCATATGGGGCAAACAGGATGAAGGGATGCGAGTCGAGAGTCTGGAGATGTGAGAAATCTAACTTGGTGTATACTACAGAAGCGTTCTTCAATTAAGTTATGGAAGAATACATAAGAGGAAAATAATGATGCGGACGAAAGCCCATAAGAAAATCTATATATTATCGGCAATGCTCCTGCTTTCCCTCTGCCTTTTATGCGGCTGTGAAAAGGAAGAGCCGTATGAGTATAACTATTACCGTGGAATGCTAAAAGAAATGAACAGTGCGGATCAGGGAGATGAATATTATGTAATCTACCGGGACCAGATCGGGGTGTATTCTGTTTCCGAACAGAAGGTTCTGGATATATATGAAATGGAGGAAGAGGAGCACCCCGATATTAGCTGGAGAGCTTCGATCGCAGCAGATGAAGATTATATTTTTAAGTTAGGCTGTGACGGGAAGTTGTGGAGGATAGACAGACAGACAAGGGAGTGTGTTCTTTGGACACAGTTCTTTAACGGCAATAACTCGGAATCCATTGCTTTGAAGGACGGATATTTATTGTATGGGACAAATGGAGAGATTTATGCATGCCCTGTGGACGGTGATTGTGAAACAGACAGTTTCAGTCTGGCTAGGCTGTCTGAATTCAATGGGTGGAAGGTATATGCAAATAACCGTCAATGTGCGCCGGCAGTTGTAGATGGGGAAAGCAATGAAACGATTTATAATTGGGATAATGGAGCTGATAAAGCGAAGCGTGGGACAACTGCTGTAGCAGAGATGAGAGGGACATGGCTGGCAGGAGGAACGGTGGTCTTTCCTGATTTCAGCTACTTAAAATCGACGGAATCAGACGATGAATGGCATGACATTGATTGTCTGCAGGGGAAAAAATATGAAGAGTCTTACTTATTTAAAAATGATTTAACGGTTGAGGGTCAGAAAGTGATCGGACGAATGGAAGTATATGAGAAGCCGCCTGGAATATTTGTAAAGGCGCTTCCTTCGTTCACACATGATATCTTGTTCGAGATCGATACGGAAACGGACACCAGCCGTATCATTTATGAGACGAAAAGAAACAGTGGGACCAGAATCATAGGCTACAGTGACGGCTGGATATATTTGGTACAGATGCGGGAAGGCGGCATGATCAGCAGGGAGACATTGGATGGGGAGAACAGAGAAGAGCTGTTAAGCCTGCAGGATGCCGGCTGGGACTTACCAGTGGAGGGAGGGTATGAGATATATTTTGGCTGGCAGGGGAATCACTTGATCATATGGGGCATACAGGATGGAGAGATGCGAGTCCAGAGTCTGGAGATGTGAGAATTGAAATTCTATAAACTAACTTATGATATGGATAGTATCGATAAATTGGTTGAACAAGGGCAAAGTTATATCTATGCCGAAGAAACAAATTTAGAAGAAATCGAATACCCTGGTGTTAAAAAAGGATCTTTTCATAATATAATTTTTCAAAAGCTCAACAATATTGACTGGCCTGAGGTGATGTTTTATTATAGTTCCCAAGCATCTAACAGAGAAAGTGATTATCTGCTGAATGTCCATAGATGGCCTGTGATACATGAGAGAGTCAAGCGAATCTTGGAAAAAGAGAATATCGGGGGGATACAATTTTATGGCATTTATCTTTGTGATGTCGTAACAGGACAGGTCAATACCAATTATTATGTTATGTATATAGAAAATTTTATTGATGCTTTTGATTTGGTCAAAAGTAAGTATAAATATAATGAGAAATATGACCTATATACATTTCTACCGAAACAAACTTTTGTGGATAGGAAGAATTGCCTGGGATATGATATTTTTCGATGCAGTAAGAGTGTGGCTGGGATTTATGTGTCTGAAAAATTTTACGACATAATTAAAGAGAATGAGTTTACATGTTTTCATTTTGAAGAACAGCCCTAATGAGAAAAATAGAGATTCTATGTCTATCTATGAGAAACCTTAGACCGCTTCAGGAAATAATTTTATGATCATCAATATTCCGAAAGGCGAGTTCTTCTCATACAATATCAATAAAGGCGTCAAAGAGAGAATTGTATGAATCAGAAGCTTGAGGACCTGCTGCAGCTTGCGCTGGAGACATCGGAGGAGGACAGAGAGCGGACGGAAGACCTGAATGTGGGCTTTGACGGGGTACGCCGCACCTGGGAGCTGATCGTAAAGTACCACGGCAGCCTTGACGAGCTGGAGCTGCTGGGCGTGACGGTGGAGTATCTGCTGGCGGGCTATGCGCTGTTGACGGTGCCGGAAGGCCTGGTAGAGCGGGTGGCGGAGCTGGAGCAGATCGAATATGTGGAAATGCCCAAGAGATTTTTTTATGAAGAGACAGGTCCCGCCGAGGAATCCTGCATTCCGCAGGTGACGAGGCGGGATCCTTTTCTGACGGGAAAAGGGGTGCTTGTGGCGGTCCTGGATTCGGGGATCGATTACAGACTGCCGGAGTTCCGGAATGCGGACGGGACTACCAGGATACGCTACCTCTGGGACCAGACGCTCAGGCCCGCCGGAGGCGGCGCGGCGGACCGGAGCGAGGAGGAATTTCGACCGCCCCAGGGCTTTGCCCAGGGAGTGGAATTTGACGCACGTAAGATCAATCTGGCGCTTTCGCAGACCAGCCCACAGGAACAGTTCAGGCTCCTGCCCACCGTGGATGTGAGTGGACACGGCACCGCCGTGGCGGGAATTGCTGCGGGAAGCAGCACAAGCTACCGGGGAGTGGCGCAGTCTGCGGATCTGCTGATTGTGAAGCTCGGTCTGCCGGATGCATCCTCCTTTCCCAGGACGACAGAGATCATGCAGGGATTGACTTATGCGGTCAATAAGTCTTTGGAGCTGCAGATGCCGCTGGTGATTAATTTAAGCTTCGGCAACAGTTACGGCGCCCACGACGGAAGCTCGCTGTTGGAGCGATTTCTGGACAATGCGGCCGAGATAGGGCGGACCGTGATCTGCGTGGGAAGCGGGAACGAAGGGGCAGCCGGCGGACATGTGGCAGGCAGACTGACAGACATGCCGGATAGAGTGTCAGGTGGTGTGTCAGGTAATGTGTCAGAAGGGACAACGCCCCAGGCAGCAGTGATAGAACTGGCGGTGGCGGAGTATGAGAGAAATCTGAATGTGCAGCTTTGGAAGAACTACAGCGACGAATATCGGATCTTCCTGCGCTCGCCCGGAGGGCGGGAGGCGGAGCTCTCACCGCAGACGGAGAGCGGAAAGTACACCCTGCGTCTGGAGCAGACGGAAGTGCTGGTCTTTATCGGGGAGCCCGCGCCTTATTCGGCGGCGCAGGAGATATATCTGGAGCTGCTTCCCGCGGACCGGCCCTATATCAACGGCGGTGTGTGGACATTCCGGCTGGAGCCGGTCCGGGTGGTCACGGGAAAGTATTATTTTTACCTCCCCTCCAACGCGGTGCGCAACAGCGGCACCGGATTTTTTCTGTCCACGCCGGAGGCTACCCTGACTGTCCCCTCTACCGCCGCCAAGGTCGTCACGGTGGGCGCCTATGACAGCACCTATGACGCTTATGCGGATTTCTCCGGAAGAGGATACGCGGACCCCCAGCGGACGCTGGGACCGGTCACGTCCGGTCTGGCGAAGCCGGATCTTGCGGCGCCCGGAGTCGGTATTGCGGCGCCGGATATTTACGGGGGCTACCTTCCCGTCACAGGGACTTCCTTTGCGACGCCTATTGTCGCGGGAAGCGCGGCCCTGCTCATGGAATGGGGAATTGTCCGGGGAAATGATCCTTTTCTGTATGGGGAGAAGGTGAAAGCGTATCTGAGAAGAGGGGCGCAGCCATTGCGTGGCGAGAGCGTCTACCCCAATGCGCGCGTAGGCTGGGGCAGGCTCTGCCTGGCGGAGAGCCTGCCCCTGTGAGAGAAAATGTGGCGGAGAAAACGGAAACGGTGCGGCCCTGCCGGAAGGGTCCGACCGTCCCGCAGGTCTACAGCTCTTCCTCCTCCGCGCCGTCGGCTCCGCCGGGGCGCACCGTGATCCCGTTCACCTCCACATTCCCGCCAAGTTCGATCACCAGGCATTCCCGGCCGTTGATGATCTTTGTCTCTATCAGGTCCGTCCGCTCCGGGTTTACCTTGATGACCACGTCGGGCGTCTTGACCTCAAAGGTCTTGGTATTCATCACGTTGCCGGCGAAAAGGGATGTAGACTCCCCGGCGGTCTCGTCGTAGCGGCGTTCGAACTGCTCCAGCCGGCGGTCGGAGACGCCGCTGTCTGCCAAGATGGTCTTCACTTCGTTCTTGTCCAGCATCAGGGGCTGGGGCTCGTCCTTGTGTTCCTCGGCCATTTCGTTCAGCCTGTCATGAATGTTCTTCACGGTCTCAAATTCGCAGTCCGCTCCCAGTGTCTCCTCCACCAGAGTCTGGAAGGTCTCCCTCTGGTTCCCGGCGGACAGGGGAAGGGGACAGCCCAGAAGCTGCTCCACGAGGCTGTCCTTCAGCTCCTCCGGATCCCTGGTGTAATATAAGGTGCTGTGAATGTCGGCGCATCTGTCGTTGAAGGCGGGGAAGAGGAAGCCGGAGTCGGGCAGCCCTACCACCCAGTCCCGGATGCGGTTCCGGAAGGTGTTTTCCGCAGCGTCGTAGCTCAAGCCCGGCTTGGAAAGCTCCACGGGACAGATGCAGGCCAGTATGTACTCATACACCTCGTCGGAGGCATCCTCCATCTCCATGCCGTCCAGAGCGCGGCCCGGAACGTCGTATGCGTCGTGGACGACCAGGATCAGATAATTGCCCACGTATTCGTAATGGTCTATGATGCGGTCGTAGAATTCCTCCAGCAGGATATCGTCCTTCAGCCTGCTGTCCCGAAGCCGAAGGAGAAAATCCTGGGTGCCGCCGCTGTCCTCGCTGGAGAGCGGGAATTCCAGAGTCATCAGATTTTTGCCGAGACTGCCGGAAAGGGTCTTGCGGAAGATCTCAAAATATTTGAACATCTCCTCTTCGGGAAGGGCCAGAAAGGCCTGCTTCAACTCAGTCTTTTTGTTTTTCTCGCCGTCCACGTAGCAGCCGCAGATACGGGTGATGGAGCATCTTTTGGGGGTAAGGAGCTTTTTGATCTCTGCAATTTCCTGTTTTGTCATGTGTTCCTCTCATTCTGTCGCTGCTTCAGCGGCCATTTCATAACGGCCTGAAAATTTTAGCCTTCAGGCCTTCATCTCTGTTCTTGTGTGTGAGCATTGTATCATAACTTTCCTTTTTTGAAAAGTGGACGGGGACTCTTGTTTACACAGGTCTGTTGTGGTAAGATAATAGATACAGTCCGGCCGGACATGCCGGCGCGGCCCTGAACGTCATAAGAAGGAGAATACAAATGAGCGACAAGAAAGAAAAAGGCAAAGGCTTTATGGCCGAATTCAAGAAATTTATCATGCGCGGCAATGTGATGGACATGGCGGTAGGCGTTATCGTGGGCGGCGCGTTCACCGCGATCGTCACCTCGCTGAACGAAGATATTCTTGCCCCGGTGCTCGGCATTTTCGGGGGCACGGATTTTTCAAATCTGTATGTGGTACTGGGAAAAGGCGAGGCTGCTCCGGTCCTGTACTACGGAAATTTTATCACGGCGGTCATAAATTTCCTTATCACGGCCCTTGTGATCTTTCTGCTGCTTAAGGGCATCAACAGCATCAGCAGCAAGCTCAGCCATGAGGAAGAGCCGGCGCCCACTACAAAAAAGTGCCCTTTCTGCAAGAGCGATATCGCTCTTGACGCAACAAGATGTCCCCACTGTACCTCCCAGCTTGAGGAGGCGGAACAATAAGTACAGGCGGCGAGAAAACATGCGATTGTGTACGAACCTGAAAAAAATACATATTACTGCGCTGTGTCTTTTGGCCGCGGGGATGCTCGCCGGCTGCGGGCAGGCGGGAGAGAAGACGCAGAGCGCGGTCGAGCGGATCCAGAGCTTTGACTATCAGGGGGCGCTCGCCGATCTGGATGCGGCGGAGGAGGGCGGCGAGGACGGCAGGTCCATCGACCGCGCCAGAGGGATCGCCTATATGGGGCTCGCCGAGTATGACCAAGCGATAGAGAGCTTTCAGTCCGCGCTTTCCGGCAGCAATGGCCTGGTGGAGAACATGGACTTTGACCTGAACTATTATATGGCGGCGGCCTACTGCAAGAGCGGCCGGTACAGCGAGGCGGAGGAGACCTACAATGCCATTCTGGCTCTGCGGCAGAACGAAGCGGATGCTTATTTCCTGCGGGGAAATGTCAGGATGAACCTGTCGGATTTCCCGGAGGCCAAGGAGGATTTTGACAAGGCTCTGGCCATGGAACCGGCCAATTACGACAGGCTGATAGAGATCTACAAGGTTCTGGAGCACTTTGGGTATGAGTCCGTCGGGCAGGAATATCTGAGGACTGCGCTGGAGACCGGCGGCAAAAAGATGGACAATTTTTGTATTGGCCGGATCTACTACTATCTGGGAGAATATGAGAAAGCATATCTGGCGCTGGAGCAGGCCACGGAGAAGGGCGGCGAGGAGAGCTATCTGTATCTGGGCAGGGCCTACGAAGCGACCGGAGATTATAACTATGCGTCCAACGTGTATACCGGTTATCTGAACAGCTATGAGGGCAGCGCCGAGCTGTACAACCAGCTGGGACTTTGCGAAATGGCAAAGGGCGACTATCAGAAGGCGCTGGAGGCATTTCAGGCCGGGATGCAGCTGGAGGACAGTGATATGGTGCAGACGTTGTCCTTCAATGAGATCGTAGCGTATGAATATCTGGGCGAATACGAAAAAGCCTACGCGCTCCTGGATAATTATCTGAGGAATTATCCTGACGATGCGCAGGCGGCAAGAGAGCATGATTTTCTCAGCACCAGATAGGAGCAGGGAAGGTCAGCTCGGCTTGTGCCTGGTATTCTGTTCGTTCTGTTTGGATTTGAGGAAAAGAGCATATTCCATCAGATGATTGATCGAACCGGCATTGCAGGCCAGTATGATGTCCATCACCTCGGACAAGGTGTATTCCCTGCTTACATGCTGGTTCATTTTCTTTAGGTCGTAGCGCAGCTCGGTGCGGTTCAGGAGATAATCCGTGGTGACGCCGAAGAAATCCGCCAGCCTGCACAGGGTGTCCAGGTCCGGCGAGTGCACGCTGTTCTCGTAATTGGAGATGGTGCCCGTAGATAGATTCAGATAGGCGGCCAACTCCTTTTGTCCAAGATTCCTTTCTCTGCGGAGCATCGCAAGAATTTCTCCAACCTTCACGTCAATTACCGTCCTTTGTTCGATGTGACTGTTTATCAAAGCTAAACTATATTTTAGAGTGTTTCACAATTTCTGAAATACTATTTTATAAAACCAAGGAAAATACAGTAAAAAATTTACAAAAGCTAATTTCACGAAATTGTCGTTATTTTTCTCTTATTTCAGACAGCACCCACAATATATTATGCGTACTGCGAAAAAAGACCCCCATATCTTGTATATACCGTTGACTTTTATCAATCATAGTGATACAATAAAATGCAAAGCCGTCTTTTTATTACTTTTTATTTATTACTTATGGAAAGGTATGAGGGAAAATGCAGGTAATCAAAAGAAATGGGGACAGAGCCGAATTTACTTTGACCAAGATCAACGATGCGATCATGAAGGCATTCACTGCCACACAGATGAGCTACACCAACGACATCATAGATTTGCTTGCGCTGCGGGTGACCGCTGACTTTCAGGACAAGGTAAAGGACGGCGGCATTCAGGTGGAGGATATCCAGGACAGCGTGGAAAAAGTGCTGGGACAGGCGGGCTATGAGGAGGTCGCCAAGGCCTATATCCTCTATCGCAAACAGCGTGAAAAGATGCGGACCATGACATCCACTATCCTGGACTACAAGGATGTGGTCAACAGCTACGTGAAGGTGGAGGATTGGCGTGTCAAGGAAAATTCTACGGTCACATACTCTGTAGGCGGCCTGATCTTGAGCAATTCCGGCGCCGTGACGGCAAACTACTGGCTGTCCGAGATCTACGATCAGGAGATCGCGGATGCCCACAGAAATGCCGATATCCATATCCATGACCTGTCCATGCTCACCGGTTACTGTGCCGGCTGGTCTCTGAAGCAGCTGATCCAGGAGGGGCTGGGCGGTATCACCGGCAAGATCACATCGGCACCTGCGAAGCATCTTTCCGTTTTGTGCAACCAGATGGTGAACTTTTTGGGAATCATGCAGAACGAGTGGGCAGGCGCACAGGCGTTTTCCTCCTTTGACACCTATCTGGCGCCCTTTGTGAAGGTAGACAATTTAAGCTATTATGATGTGAAAAAGTGTATCGAGGCATTTATCTACGGAGTGAACACTCCCAGCCGCTGGGGCACCCAGGCGCCTTTCTCCAACATTACGCTGGACTGGACCGTGCCTGACGATCTTGCGGAGCTGCCTGCCATTGTCGGCGGCGAGGAGATGCCTTTCAAATACAAGGACTGCAAGAAGGAGATGGACATGGTCAATAAGGCGTTCATTGAGACCATGATCGAGGGGGACTCCAACGGCAGAGGTTTTCAGTATCCGATCCCTACCTATTCCATCACCAAAGATTTCGACTGGTCCGATACGGAGAACAACAGGCTGCTCTTTGAGATGACGGCAAAGTACGGCACGCCTTACTTCTCCAACTATATCAATTCCGATATGCAGCCCAGCGACGTGCGCAGTATGTGCTGCCGCTTGCGTCTGGATCTGCGCGAATTGAGAAAAAAGACCGGCGGATTCTTCGGCTCCGGTGAGAGCACGGGAAGCGTGGGCGTTGTGACGATCAATCTGCCCAGGATCGCGTACCTTTCTGCAAACAAGGATGAGTTTTACGCAAGGCTGAATCATATGATGGATATCGCCGCCCGCTCCCTGAAGATCAAGAGGGGCGTGATCACCAGGCTTTTGGATGAGGGCCTCTATCCTTACACCAAAAGATATCTGGGTTCCTTTGACAACCATTTTTCCACCATCGGACTGGTGGGCATGAATGAGGCGGGCCTCAATGCCAACTGGCTGAGAGAGGATATGACCAGCAGAAAGACCCAGGAATTCGCGGTGGAGGTGCTGAATCATATGAGGAACCGTCTGTCCGATTACCAGGAGCAGTACGGTGATCTGTATAATCTGGAGGCAACTCCGGCGGAGAGTACTTCGTACCGTCTGGCGAAGCACGACAGGAAGCAGTTCCCTGCCATCAAGACTGCGGGCAGACCGGGAGATACTCCTTACTATACCAATTCCTCTCATCTGCCGGTGGACTATACCACGGATATCTTTGATGCTCTGGATATTCAGGATGAACTGCAGACCCTGTACACCTCCGGCACCGTGTTCCACGCTTTTCTGGGTGAGAAGCTGCCCGACTGGAAGGCTGCGGCGTCGCTGGTACGTACCATTGCACATAATTACAAGCTGCCATACTACACTCTGTCGCCTACCTATTCCATATGCAGAGATCACGGCTATTTGGCCGGGGAAGTGAAGACGTGTCCTCACTGCGGGGCCAAGACGGAGGTCTACAGCCGTATCACAGGCTACTATCGGCCGGTACAGAATTGGAATGACGGCAAGCTGCAGGAGTATGCGAACCGCACAGAGTATGACATCGCAAATTCTGTTCTGAAGCGTCCTGCCAGAAGCGTCGTGACACTGTCCAACTTTGCGGAGGATGTGGAGGTCAGCGTGGAGCAGCCGCAGAACGTGAGATATCTGTTTACGACCAAGACCTGTCCCAACTGCAAGCTCGCCAAGGAATATCTGAAGGATGTGCCCTATGTGGTCATTGATGCGGAGGAGAACATGGAGCTGGCCGCGAGGTACGGCGTGATGCAGGCGCCTACGCTGGTGGTCGTGGACGGTGAGAGCCATAAAAAATATGTCAATGCATCCAATATCAAAAAATATGCTGAAGATCTGACGGCAGTGGCGATGTCCTGAGAGACAGCGCCCTGAGCGCAGGAGGCCGGGAGAGGTGCCGCCCTCCGACGCCGTGCCGGCGGACGAATACAAAGACAAAGAAAACCGCTCAGTTGTTTGAACTGAGCGGTTTTTGTGTCGGTTATGTAATTACAGATCCTCCAGAACCTTCAGCTTCTCGCGGACGCTGTTGGCGGCCTGAAGCACCATGGCCACGGACGCGGCGATCTCTTCGGTGGATGCCGCCAGATTCTGGGCCCTTCCGTTCACTGCGGAGATCGTGTCGCGCAGCGTGTTGGTGTCGCCGATGATCTTATTGATGGCATCCATGATCTTACTCTGGCTCTCATTGCTCCGGTTGGCCGTCTCACGGGAGTTGGCCGCCAGGCTGTTGATCTCCCCTGCAACAACGGCGAAGCCTCTTCCGGCCTCACCGGCACGGGCGGCTTCGATGCTGGCGTTCAGCGCCAGCAGGTTGGTCTGGCTGGCAATGCTGACCACCTCGTTGTTGTTGTTCACCAGTTCCTGCAGCACGTCCCGGATGGCATCCATCGCCTTGGCCAGGACCTCGCAGAAATTGGATACCTCAACGATATCGCAGGAGATACCGGTGCTTTCATTGGCGTTGCTGTCGTTCCCGGCAGCCATGTCGTCCACGAACTGGTACAGATTGGAGAACTCTTCGTTGATGCTGTGTATGGTCTCCAGGATCAGATCCTTCTGCTTCTGCATGGCCACGGTATCCTGCTCCAGCTGCTCTGCCAGCTTGCGGGATTCCTCGCCCTGCAGCTCCACTTCCTTCTTGATGTAGTAGATGCAGTTCTCCTTGCGGCTGAAGCCGTTGAAGATCGCGTCCGCCATCTGCTTACAGGAGTCATATCCGCAGCAGGAGCAGTTGATGCTGCGCTCGACGGCGGTGAATTTCATCATCTCTTTAAAGATCGCATCCTCCTCAGCGGCGGTAGGGGTTTTCCGCCTGCATTCCGCAGAGCGGTCGGTGTAGCCCCGCAGATAATCCTCCAGACGCAGGTTCTTGAACTGCTTGTTCAGGTTCTTTAAGCGCTTTTCGGGAGAGAGCTTTTTGGACCAGGCGCTGGAGGCATTGTTTTTCTTGGAGGCCTCCCTGATCCGCAGCAGGCTGCAGAGCACGTCGTCATTATCGGTCTTATCTGCGTCGCAGCCGGTGCCGTAGATGCAGCCGGAGGAACAGTTCAGCGCGTCGATGAACAGGTAGGGCGTCTGTCCGTTCGCAATGCGCTTTTTGTTCTCCTCCAGATAATGGTACATATGCTTTTCGCCCTCCACCTGACGGATGAAGACGCTTTCGCCCAGGAACCAGTATACATTTTCCTTCAGACCGCCGGGCATGGGGTAGATGGATCCGAGACCGTACTCGATCTCGTCGGATTTCAGGGCGCCCTTGATATGGTGCTCATGAACGTATTTCATCAGATGGTCGAAGGTCACGTTGTAGTTGACGATGCCGTGGTTATTGGGATCCTCTATCTCCATTTTCTTTGCGATACAGGGGCTGATGAAGGCCAGCTTATCCGTGATCTTCATCTCGTTGCGCGCGTAGATCGCCGCACACATCAGGGGGCTCTGTACCGGAAAGAGCTTCGGGATCAGCTCCGGCGTGTAGTGTTCGATATACCTTACCACCGCGGGGCAGGGCTGGGAAATTCCGCCCACGAAATTGTGCTGCTGGACATAGTTCAGATATCCCCAGGTGGTGATGTCTGCACCGAAGGATACGCTGATCAGGTGGTTGGCGCCCAGCTCCTTCAGGCCGCCCAGAACGGATTCGTATTCATCCGGATAGTTCGCCTTGAAGGCGGGGGCGATCAGTACGGAAATTTTTTCGCCTGCCTGAAGATCGTGGAAGAAGCGCTCCGTGTCGTCGTAGTATTCTCTGGCATGATGCTCACAGACATCGAAGCATGCTCCGCAGGCCACACAGCGGTTGCCGTCCACTTCGATCCTTGTGGTACCGTCAGGCGCTACCTTTGTTACGCAGGCACCTTCACAACTGCATACGCGGGTGCACTTGTTGCAGCCGATGCAGTTATCGTTGGTAAAAACCAATGATTGCTTTGTCTCTGCCATCTCTTTTCTCCTTTGAAACATTAGTACATTATCTTATGAATAATATTGTACAATAGAACGGCACAAATCTCAAGAGAAATATACAAAATTCCTAAGATAAAAACACCAAAAGTACCGGAGGGAGTAAAAACAGCCAAAGAAAGCGTTGCGAAAGGCGGGGGTCTGTGATAAAATTTATTTATTTCAGTGGAATTTCAATGACGGAGAGGTAAAGCATGATTGACAGACTGATAGAAAAGATCAAATCTACGAACGCCCCCATTGTGGTGGGGCTGGATCCTATGCTGAAGTTCGTGCCGGAGCATATCCTGCAGAAGGCGTTCAGGGAGTACGGCGAGACGCCGGAAGGAGCGGCGGAGGCCGTCTGGCAGTACAACAAGGGCATTGTGGACGCCATATATGATCTGATTCCTGCGGTGAAGCCGCAGATCGCCATGTATGAGCAGTTCGGCATACCGGGCATGGAGGTATTTCAGAGGACGGTGGCCTACTGCAAGGAAAAGGGCCTGGTGGTCATCGGAGACGTGAAGCGGGGAGATATCGGATCCACCTCGGAGGCCTATGCGGCGGCACATCTTGGAAAGGTCCGGGTGGGCAGTAAGATCTGCAGCGGTTTTGACGAGGATTTTGCCACGGTGAACCCCTACCTGGGATCCGACGGGGTCAGACCCTTTCTGAAGGTGTGCGATGAGGAGAAGAAGGGCATCTTCGTGCTGGTGAAGACTTCCAATCCCAGCAGCGGAGAGTTTCAGGACAGGCTTGTAGACGGGAGGCCTCTCTACGAGCTGGTGGGCGAAAAGGTGGCCGAATGGGGAAAGGAGTGTATGGGCACCGGTTCCTACAGCCGGGTGGGCGCGGTGGTGGGAGCCACCTATCCGGAGCAGGGGAGGATCCTGAGAAGGATCATGCCGGAGACCTTTATCCTGGTGCCTGGGTACGGCGCTCAGGGAGGAAAGGGCGCAGACCTGGTGCATTTCTTCAACGAGGACGGTCTGGGGGCCATTGTCAATTCCTCCAGAGGAATCATTGCGGCATACCGGCAGGAGCAGTACGCCCGTTTCGGAGAACAGGGCTATGCGGACGCAGCCAGAGCGGCGGTGGAAGCTATGCGGGAGGATATCGCGGCGGCGCTGGACAGGCGTTAGGCCGCGGCGAGACCGGAGGAGAAAGACAGTCCGGCGAAAGGGAGAGGTCATGGAGATCAGGAGAGCAAAAGAACAGGATATACCGGGGATCGACAGCCTGCTGGAGCAGGTCTGCATGGTGCACCACATGGGCAGGCCGGACCTGTTTCAGGGAAATCACAACCGGAAATATACCGACGTGCAGTTAAAGGAAATGATGACCGATGGGGAGCGTCCTATTTTTGTGGCGGTGGATGAGGCGCAGAAGGTATTGGGCTATGCGTTCTGTGTCATGCAGCAGCACCCCCACGACAATGTCCTCACGGACATACGAACGCTGTACATCGACGATCTCTGCGTGGACGAGAAGATCCGCAGGCAGCGTGTGGGCAGGTCCCTCTATGAGTACGTGCTGCGGTATGCCAGAGAACAGGGCTGCTATAATGTGACCCTGAACGCCTGGAGCTGCAATCCTTCCGCCATCAGCTTTTACGAAAGCTGCGGCATGAAGCCCCAGAAGATCGGTATGGAGACGATACTGTAGGCTCTGCTTTTCGCGGCCCTCTCGTCAGAGCAGCTCTTAAGACCGCGCGTGCCGGAGCCGGATGTCCGTGACGGCACAGAGGCGGTCCGTGTCAAGGGCGCTTCCGTCCGCAAGGATCACCTTGCGGGCGTTTTCGTCTATCTTTTTTACCCTCCCCTTCACGGTCACATATCTGCCGCCTTCTTTTCTCTCGTCCGGCTGAAAGTATGTGAAGACGGCTTCGGGCAGCCGGTCCTCGTCGTCCTCTCCTGCGGGGACCCCGTCGGGGCGGCGGGAAAGGGCCGTACGGATGCGGCAAAGCTGCAGGTCCAGATATTCCCTCTCGTCCTCCGCGGGCTCCGCCCATCGGTCTGTCAGGCGCGCCGTCTCCCGGATCGCCGCCTCGTGTCCGGTGAGGGCGGCAAAGGGGGAAAACTGGGCGGCGCGGTCCTCCAGGGGCATTCTGGGATGACTCCGGGAGGTGGGATGGGGCAGAAGGATGATGTCGTCGTAGCGATGCTCCTCTCTCATGCCTTGTGTCCTCCGATCTGATTGTTCCGCTCTCTGGTCATAGCTCCCTCCTGCAGGTTCATCCCCTTTAAGACAGCGTTCTTTCCGTATTTCTTTTTCATGCGCAGCACGGCCTCCTGCAGCCTTCGCTCCTTTTCCAGCATGGCGTTCTCTTCCGCCTTTTCCCTTTCAATGGCCTCATAGTCGGTGAACAGCTCCAGCTGTTCGCAGGAAGCGGGCTCTTCTGAACGGTCTTCCTCTGTCAGGTGATCCGCCGTAATCGTGACCCGCCGGATCAGGAGCGCGGGATCCACGGTCTGCCGGTACAGTCTCTCGGCGGCGTCGGCAATCAGCCGCGCGGAGGAGGTAAAGCGCCCAAGGTGGGCTGTCCCGTGGGCATGCTTCGGCGTTTTTCGCCCGTAACGGTCCGTTGTCACTTCTCCACGATACTGCTTCCGGATGCGGGGGTCGGTGAGATTTTCGACATCGTATCCCACGGTCAGCACGATCCGGTCCGTCACCAGCCGTTTTTCTACCAGGTCCAGAGCCAGCAGATCGGCCATCTCCCGGACGATCAGCATTCCCTTTTGAAAATCGTATGGGCACTGGAGCACCTGGCCGGAGCATATGCTGTTGTTCTCCGGCCGATAAGCCTTGATCAGGTCCATGGTCACGGGCTCCCAGCCCCAGGCGTGGTCTATGAGCAGCTCCGCATTGACCCCGAACAGCCGATATAAAAGGTCCTCGTTGTGATAATCGCCGGGGCCGCCCAGAGAGCATCGGGCGATATCGCCCATGGTGAACAGGCCGTTCTCCTCCAGCTTTTTGCGGTAGCCGCTTCCCACCCGCCAGAAGTCCGTCAGGGGCCGGTGGCCCCAGAGAAGCCTCCGGTAGCTCATCTCGTCCAGGGAGGCGATGCGGACCCCGTTTTCGTCCGGCTCCACGTGTTTTGCCACAATATCCATGGCTACTTTGCACAGGTACAGGTTGGTCCCGATGCCGGCGGTGGCGGTGATGCCGGTGGTGTCAAGGATATCCCGGACGATCCCTGCGGCCAGCTCCCTTGGCGTCAGATTCCGGGCGGGGAGATAGTGGGTCACGTCCAGAAATACCTCGTCGACGGAGTACACATGGATGTCCTCCGGGGCAATATATTTTAGGTAGATATTGTAGATGCGGGTACTGTATTCCAGATAGAAGGCCATGCGGGGAGGGGCGACGATGTAGGAGGCCTCCAGCTCCGGATGCGCCTCCAGCTCGGAGATATCGCAGGAGGAGCCTGTGAACCTTCCTCCGGGAGCCTTCGACCTGCGCTCCCCGTTCATCTCCCGCATGCGCTGCACGACCTCGAAAAGCCTTGCTCTGCCGGGAATGCCGCAGGCCTTCAGGGACGGCGACACGGCGAGACAGATGGTCTTTTCCGTCCGGGAGGGATCTGCTACCACCAGATTCACGGTGAGCGGGTCCAAGTGTCTCTCCACGCACTCCACGGAGGCGTAAAAGGACTTCAGATCGATGGCAAGATAGCAGTGTTCTCCGTTCACAGAGGCTCCTCCCTTCCGAAAGATTTCATCCGAGGTAAGATAATCATAACAGAAAATACGTTCGATTTCCAGAGGCAAAACCTGTTTTTCTGCCAAAGCATTTTCATAATTCTCAGAAGGAGGAATAACGGTGCTTGCCGAACCTGCCGAACTATGATATGATGGTTGCACAAGAGTGAACTGGAAAGGAGCAGGACAGTGAAGAATAAAATGATGAAACAATTGCGCAGAAATCTGGCGTTGCTGCTGTGCGGGGCAATGCTGCTGTCGTCGACGGGAATGGTGTCTGCGGAAGAGTCGCTGTCGCAGAGGACGGACGCTCCTGCGGGCAGGAACGTCACTGACGGAGACAGCGGGTCGGACGCTCAATCCGTGACGCTCAAGGTGCTGGACATCAAGGGCGGACAGAGCCTCATAAGCGATACGGTGCGCGAGATGCCCCAGCAGTACATGCAGGATACTTCCGCCGTTCTGGCGGAGGGCAGGGTGCTGCCCGCCGATCTGAACGAGAAGGCGCCCGATGTGGCCGGATGGAGGTTCGTGGCCTGGTACACGGCTCCTGTCAGGTACGCCTTCTGGGGCGACAAGACCAATTCGACCTGGCAGGCCGAACCGCTTCCCTTTACGGAGGACTGCAATGGCCAAAAATATGACTTTAAGGTGAATAAGGAGGAGTATCCGGATGCGTCCCATTCGATGACGGGTTACTGGTACTGGCTGTCCACTCTGCAGGGAGAGGGCAGGAAGGTGGAGCCCGGCGACACACTGGCTGAGAATGAGACAGCGCTATATGCTCTCTACGAGCCCACCGAAATCCATTATACATTGAACTACAGCGGGTGGGGAAGGAAGACAGGGGTCATGTCCTGCAGCCGCCAGTACGGCACGCCCTTTGGCAATGACGATGTGGATAAGAACGGCTGGTCCGGCTTTGAGTTCGACGGCTGGTATTCCGAAGACGGCACAGGACCGATGACATTCTATGATATCCCTGTGGACGGAACGTGCTACGTGGCCCACTGGCACAGCACGGACGGCAGGGGAGTCACATGGGAGAACTACCGGGAACTGGGCTACAGTGAAGTGAACCGGCTCACAATGAAGGACGGGACCTTAGGCAGCGGTGCGAGGGATCTTGGCGATACTCTGCTGCTGCATTCCTGTGCTCAGAACTCCAAGACGATTTCCGTGGAGGTCGGTCCTGCCGACTGCGGTGTGACAAAGCTGAAGTGGGAGGTCACCGGCGACAGAGATGCTGTCAGAGTGGAGGTCCTGGATGACGGTCTGCGGGCCACCGTGTCTGCCACCGGCAAAGCGGGCAAGGCCATCGTCACTGTCAGATCCGGGAACGGCTGTTCCGACAGCGTGACCGTGGATACCGGCGGTCATGCCTTTGACAAGAGCGAGCTTATTCAGCAGGGCAACTGCGTCATTCCTACCCGCGTCCGCTATACCTGTGTATACTGCGGTAAGGTGGAGGTGCGCGAGACCTACAGTCAGCACAAATACGCCTACCGTGATGCCCCGGCCACCTGTACCGAGCCTCACAAATGGGTGCACTACTGTAAGGTCTGCGGTCTGTTAGATCCTCAGGGAGATATGATCCGCGGACAGGCAAAGGGACATGATTTTAAGACTTTCATTGCCACCGGCTGCAGCGGTACTACGACTACCAAGGTCTGCCAGACTTGCGGTTACACCGAGGTCAGCAGCGACCCCAGTGCGGCTTCTCACAACTGGGCCTCCTATTACACTGTGGATAAACGGCCCACCTGTCAGGATGAGGGCAGCCAGTCCATCAAATGCCTGAGCTGCGGTGCTACGAAGCCGGACAGCAGCGTTGTGATTCCGGCGGACCCTTCGCTGCATGCCTGGAGCGCATGGGTGGTGGAGACCGAGGCGACCGATACAACGGAGGGGCAGCGGAGCCGCACCTGTTCCGTATGCGGTGTGAAGGAGATCCGCACAATTCCGCCTACGTCCTATACGGTGGACAGCTCCGCCATCATCGACGGGATGATGCTGTCCGGCTCCTATTGGATCGCGGACCGGCCACAGGCAGATGCCGCTATTAAAAAGACTGTGGATAAGCTGCTTGGCAACGGCAGCATACTGGGCGAGGATATCCTTTTTGCCGCCATCCGGCAGCAGGGGATATCTACCGAGATCAGCGTCATGTCGGTGGCGGCGCCGGAGAATGACTCCGATGCCGACAAGTTCAATGCGATACTGGGCAGCGGCTCCAAGGTCTTCTATATGGACATTGATATTCTGGTCAAAGCCGGCGGCGAGAACATCGGGCGCATTACCGAGACGGAGGAATCTATGACGTTCAACGCTCAGCTTCCGGAGGGCGGACGGATCATCCGGGTACTGCGGGCCCACGAGGGCAGGGTGGAGGCTATCCCCTGCTGGGTCGAGGGCAATACCGTGTACTTCATGACCGACAAGTTCTCGACCTTTGCTGTCTGCGCCAGCAACGACATTTCTCAGGCTACGGCGGAAGCCATTCCGGATCAGACCCGCACCGGCTCTGAGATAAGACCCTCCGTGAAATTGACGATCAACGGCGGTCAGACACTGACGGAAGGCGTGGATTACAGCCTGTCATACAGCAACAATGTGGAGACGGGTACTGCATCGGTAATTATCACCGGCATGGGTTCCTTTGCCGGAAGCAGCAAGAAGGTGGACTTCAACATTGTAAGCCGCGGCAGCGGGAATGCGGGCCGCGGCGGTTCGGGAAACAGCAGTGCATCCTCCGCTGTGTGGAACAGCAGGGTCGATGTGGACTGGAACGCGGTCGCATCTGCTCTGGATGCGGCGGGAAGAGGCTCCGACGTGAATGTTTCTACAGGTACGGAGTTCGTAATTCCCGTTTCCGTACAGGAGCGCGTATGGAAAGACAAGGCCACATTGGCCTGTCAGGCCGCGGGCACGGATATTACCTTCACTCTTTCCACGCGCGATATGAAAAGGCCGAAAAAGGACATGGCACTCAGTGTTTCCAACCAGGCGGATATCCCGGCGGCTGTAAGCAGAGAGGTGACGGACACGGCAGTGTTCAGCAGAGTGCTGAATATCGGGCCAAAGAGCCTTTTCCCGCAGAAGATAAATATGCATATGGTGCTGGGTGAGCAGTATGCGGGCAGGCTGGCGGTGATGTATTCTTACGATGAGATCACCGGTAAGATGCGGTATGAGAATTCCTTCCGCATCACGGAGAACGGTCTGGCATTGTTCCCGCTGCTGCGCGGCGATGAGTATGTAATCGTCGTCACGGATCAGGCCGCAGGTTATCGGGTCCTTCCGGGGGATACCCTTTCCGGAATCGCCGCCAAGAACGGCGTCACACTGCGGGCTCTGCGGAAGGCAAATCCGCAGATCAGGAATGCGGACCGGATCTATGTGGGCGAAACGCTTGTGATTCCCGGAAGATAAGACAGGGGAAGAGCAGAGCCTCGAAAGAGATAGACAGCACTAAGATCAAAATGGGAACGTCGGTCCTTCTTGGACCGGCGTTTTCCTGACGGATCCTTTTACCCCGGAGATTAATCCTGATTTCCGATTGTATTTTTCCGAATTTCATGGTAGTATGAAGGAAATAAAGAATGTGGGAGGCCCAGGGCGGTATGGAACAGTACAAGCAGGAATTTATCGAGTTCATGGTGGACAGCGGAGTGCTGAAATTCGGCCGGTTCACCTTAAAGAGCGGCAGGCAGTCCCCGTTCTTTATGAATGCGGGGGCATATGTGACCGGCACGCAGCTGCGGAAGCTGGGCGAGTACTATGCAAAGGCCATCCACCAGAATTACGGCGACGATTTCGACGTACTGTTCGGACCGGCTTACAAGGGAATTCCTTTGAGCGTTGCCGCAGCCATTGCCTACAGCGAACTCTATGGCAAGGAGATCCGTTACTGCTCCAACCGCAAAGAGTTCAAGGACCACGGAGACGTGGGGATTCTGCTGGGCAGCAGTCTGAAGGACGGCGACAGGGTCGTGATCATCGAAGACGTGACTACCTCCGGGAAGTCCATTGAGGAGACGTTCCCCATTCTGAAAGAGCAGGCCGATGTGGAGATCAAGGGTCTGATGGTCTCCCTGAACCGCATGGAGAAGGGACAGAGCGGGACCGTGAGCGCCCTGGAGGAGATCAGGCAGAAGTACGGATTTGAGACGAACGCCATCGTGACCATGGCGGAGGTCGTGGAACACCTGTATAACAGGGAATACAAAGGACAGATATATATTGATGACAGAATAAAAGCGGAGATAGACAAATACTATGAAACATATGGAGCATGAAAAACATGACATACTGATGACGGGCGAGAAAAAACAGGAAGGGAGCAAGGTCATGGAGCAGAAAGTATATAAGATAATGAAGGGTGCAGGCGCCGCCAATATTGCCGTGGGCGTGATCACCATGGTAGTGGGCATCGTGTCAGGGATCCTGCTGATCGTCACGGGAGCAAAGCTGATCGCCGGCAAATCCAAGCTGTTATTTTAATAGAAGGGATCATGGAGGGCATTTCCCGTTGTTCTGGGGGAATGCCCTTTTAGGGTTTTATGAAGAAAAGAAAAGGCTATATATTTACCAACAAAAAGCATTCAAACCGTGGGGCCATGGCAACGATCCTGGGCATCATAAGTCTTGTCTCCCTGGGGATCGTAGTCTTCAGAGCCTATCTGAGCGGAGGAGAGGCGGCTGTAGGCTTCGGCTTTACGGGGGTGCTGGCCCTGATCTTCTCCCTGGTCGGACTTTGCCTGGGAGTCGTGACCGTCAGGGAAAAGGATTACTACAGGCTGTTCCCGGTGCTGGGGATCATTCTGAATCTCTTGTCTCTGTGCATTCTGAGTCTGATCCTTTACGCAGGGGTCAATTTGTAGGACCGCAATGCTGCCGTTGGAGCGCCCGGATGACAAAGAGACAAATCGACGCAACGATCGGAGGCCGGTGAGAAATATGAGCGAACCTGATAAGACGGTAAATGAGAACAGTGAGGAAGGTCTGCTGAGGGAGCGTTACGGGCTGGCGATGGAGCGGATCCGCCGGATCCCGGAGGAGCACTTTGGCGCGCCCGCCTTTGAACGGTATTTTTCCTCTGCGGCAAGGTTCCTCCTGATGATGGAGGAGACCGCAGGATTCCTGGCGGAGGGCGGTCCCGAAAAAGCGACCGTGGAGGAGCTGGCCCGGCGGAATCACTTGCTGTACGCGGACATCCTGCCTGTGCACTATGAGGAGAGCTACGCAAATCCGCAGTACGCGGCGAAGGAGCTGGGCGAAGAGCTGGGGCCGCTGCTTTGCTGTATTTATGCGCAGCTCCGGGATATGATCGGGTATGTATATGACGGCACATGGGAGGCGCAGGTGATCTGTCTGGAGCTGTTCGTTCAGGTCTACACGCTTTTTGTCTATGAGTGGAAGGAGAGCGGCAGACTGCCCCAAGGAGAGGCCGTCCGGCAGATCTGTTACTGGTCTGTCTGTGACTATGCGGAGGAGACCGGCCTGCGCGAAATCCGGGACCGTTTTACGCGGGAAGGGAACCGGCTTGGCATCAGGCTCCTGCGGGAGAGCGATCTGACCGATGTGCGCTATCTCTATGCCTACGGAGAGTATGTCAGCGAGAACGAATTGGAGACAGCGGAATTTCTGGCCGGACTGGACGAGGATACGGTGGCTCTTATGGCGGACACATACACGGAGGGCTTCCGCATGGGATTCGAGGTGGCCGGAAAGGACCTGTCCCAAAAGAAGACTGTCCTCATCGCGTACCGCCTGGGCTTTGAGAGGATGCTTCGGCGCGCCGCGGAGAACTTTGAAAAGATGGGCCTGCAGTGCATTGCGCCGCGGGGGTACGGCTTCAGCGGGGGCGATGTGAACCGGCAGTACGAATACGATCACAGGGAAGACAGGGCGATCTTTCTGGACAGGAACTATGTGAACCGGCGGCTGGAGGCCGCCCACGCCGCTTTTGAAAAGTATGCGCGGGAGGTGCGGCAGTACGCGGGACCTGCGGTGGTAGAGACCTTTGGAAGAAGGAGCTTCGATCCGGTGATGAAGCCGCAGGCTCTAAGGCTTACCGACAGGCAGAACAGTCTGTGGGTGGAGTACCGCTCGCGGTCGGGGCTGATGACCCGCGAGTATATTCCGCAGGAGGAGTACAGCTTCACGATCATCGCGTTTCCGGTGCCTGAGATCGGGCCGGTGTTCCGGGAACTGTTCAGGGAGACTGTGCGGATCAACACGCTGGATTACAGGCTGTATCGGGACGTGCAGCAAAAGATGATCGATGCGCTGGACCGGGCGGACTACTGCGAGGTCAAGGGCATGGGCCGCAATCGCACCGATCTGAGGGTAAATCTCTGGAAGCTGTCCGATCCCAGCAGGGAGACCATATTTGAGAACTGTGTGGCGGACGTGAATATCCCGGTGGGAGAGGTGTTCACATCCCCCGTTCTGAAGGGGACGAACGGCGTGCTCCACGTGACAAGGGTATTTCTGGACGGATTGGAGTACAGGGATCTGTCCGTGGTCTTTGAGGACGGTATGGTCACCGATTACGACTGCGGCAATTTTGAGGATCCGGAAGAAAATAAAAGGTTCGTGAAGGAAAATGTGCTGTTCCGGCATGAGACGCTTCCCATGGGCGAATTTGCCATCGGCACCAACACCACCGCCTATGTGGCCGCAAGGCGGCTGGGGGTGGAGGCGAAGCTCCCGATCCTGATCGCGGAGAAGATGGGCCCTCACTTTGCGTTGGGAGATACCTGCTATTCCCATGAGGAGGAGACCAGGGTGTACAATCCCGACGGCAAGGAGATCGTGGCCAAGGAGAATGAGAGGGCGGCGCTTCGGAGCGAAAAGCCTCTGGAGGCTTATTTTAACTGCCATACGGATATCACGGTGCCCTATGACGAGCTGGGCCTGCTGACTGCGGTGTGCAGGGACGGCAGCCGCATCGATATCATCAGGGACGGCAGGTTCGTCCTGCCGGGGACGGAACCTCTCAACAAAGCGTTCGGGGAATCGAAATAGGGCTTGCACATAGGCCCGAAATCTAGTAAACTAGAATGTGAGAACACAACATCTTGTTTTTTCGGGAGGACATTATGGCAAAAGTAGGTATTGTAATGGGCAGCGATTCCGATATGCCCGTCATGGCTAAGGCAGCAGATATATTGGAGGAGCTGGGCATCTCCTATGAGATGGCCATCATCAGCGCCCACAGGGAGCCGGATGTCTTCTTTGAATATGCGAAAAGTGCGGAGAGCAGGGGCTTCAAGGTGATCATTGCCGGAGCGGGCATGGCAGCTCATCTTCCCGGCATGTGTGCCGCAATTTTTCCCATGCCGGTGATAGGCATTCCCATGCACACGAGCTCGCTGGGCGGAAGAGACTCTCTGTATTCCATCGTGCAGATGCCCTCCGGTATTCCGGTGGCGACCGTAGCCATAAACGGCGGTGCGAACGCCGGGCTTTTGGCTGCGAAGATACTGGCGACTTCCGATCCCGGACTTCTGGAAAAGCTGAAAAATTACAGCGCAAAGCTGAAGGAACAGGTGGAGGCAAAGGATGCCAGACTGCAGAAAGAGGGCCGCAAGGCTTATCTGGAGAGCATGACGAAATAGGTGACAGCCGCGGCTGCGGCGGAAAAGAGGAAGCATGGATTACAAAAAGGCCGGAGTGGATATTGAGGCCGGATATCGGTCGGTGGAACTGATAAAACAACACGTAAAAGGTACAGTGCGCCCGGAGGTGCTGGGAGGTCTGGGAGGATTCTCCGGAGCATTTTCCATGGCCGCCTTCAAGAATATGGAGAATCCCGTTCTGCTGTCGGGAACGGACGGTGTGGGCACCAAGATAAAGCTGGCGTTCTTGCTGGATAAGCACGATACGATCGGTATTGACTGCGTCGCCATGTGCGTGAACGACGTGGCGTGCGCCGGAGGTGAGCCGTTGTTCTTTCTCGATTATATTGCGTGCGGAAAGAACTATCCGGAGAAGATCGCGTCTATCGTAAAGGGAGTGGCCGAGGGCTGCAGACAGGCGGGAGCGGCGCTGATCGGCGGCGAGACTGCGGAGCATCCCGGCCTGATGCCGGAGGACGAGTACGATCTGGCAGGCTTTGCGGTGGGCGTCGCGGACGAGAAAGACCTGATTACCGGAGAGAAGATCAAGGCGGGGGATACGCTGATCGGCATCGCTTCCTCCGGCGTACATTCCAACGGTTTCTCTCTGGTGCGGAAGGTGTTCGAGATGACCAGGGAAAGCCTGGAGACATATTACGAAGAGCTGGGGACTACCCTGGGCGAGGCGCTGCTTGCGCCCACCAGGATCTATGTGAAGGGACTGAAGGCCGTGAAGGAGGCCGGAGTCACCGTAAAGGGCTGCAGCCATATCACGGGCGGCGGATTTTATGAAAATATTCCCCGAATGCTGCCCGACGGCATCCGGGCGGCGGTAAGGAAGGACAGCTATCCGGTTCCGCCGATCTTCGGACTGCTTCAGAAAAAAGGCGCCATCGAGGAGAAGATGATGTACAACACCTACAACATGGGTCTCGGCATGGTGCTGGCAGTGGATCCGCAGGATGCGGACGGGACCCTGAAGGCCCTGGCGGCAGCGGGCGAGCAGGCCTGGATCGTGGGAAGCTGCGAGGCCGGAGAGAAAGAAGTGATCCTATGCTGAAGATCGTAGTGTGCGTATCGGGCGGCGGCACCAATCTACAGGCCATCCTGGATGCCATAGACAGCGGAAGTATCACCAAAACGGAGGTCCTTGCGGTGATCAGCAATAATGCCGGCGCCAGGGCTCTGGAAAGGGCAAAGGCGCACGGGATCCCCGGCATTGTGATGAGCCCCAGGGATTACCCTGACAGGGCGGCCTTCGACCGGGCCTTCACGGAAGAAATGTGCCGGCTCGCGCCGGGTCTCGTGGTGCTTGCGGGATTTCTGGTAAAAATACCTGAGGAGATGGTAAGGGAATTCAGCAACAGGATCATCAATATCCACCCCTCTCTGATTCCCTCCTTCTGCGGTGTCGGTTACTACGGGCTGACGGTGCACGAGAGAGCATTGGAGCGCGGTGTGAAGGTGACGGGCGCCACGGTGCATTTTGTGAATGAAGGTATGGACCAGGGCCCCATCATTGCGCAGAAGGCAGTGGAAGTGACGGAAGACGATACTCCTGAGATCCTGCAGCGGCGGGTCATGGAGCAGGCAGAATGGATTCTGCTGCCCCAGGCCATCGACGATATTGCCAACGGCCGGATCTCCGTGGAGAACGGAAAGGTAAAGCACAAAAGACAGGATAAAGCGAGGTAACGTCATGAAGGTTTTGATCGTAGGAGGAGGCGGCAGGGAACACGCCATTGCGGTCAGTATGAAAAAGAGCAGCCGGGTGGAAAAGCTCTACTGTGTGCCTGGGAATGCGGGTATTGCACAGATCGCAGAGTGCGAGCCGTCCATCGGTGTGATGGAATTTGACAGGATTATTGCCTATGCAAAGGAAAAGGCAGTAGATCTTGTGTTCGTGGCGCCGGACGACCCTCTGGTGGGAGGTCTGGTGGACGAGTTGAAGGCCGCAGGCTTTCGGGTGTTCGGGCCCGACAGGAAGGCGGCCATCCTGGAGGGCAGCAAGGCTTTCTCCAAGGAGCTGATGAAAAAGTACAATATTCCTACGGCTGCGTACGAGACCTTTGACGATCCGCAGAAAGCCCTGGAATATCTTAAGACTGCGAAGATGCCTATTGTCCTGAAGGCTGACGGGCTGGCGCTGGGCAAGGGCGTACTGATCTGCAATACGCTTCAGGAGGCGGAAGCGGGCGTGAAAGAGATCATGCTGGATAAGCACTTTGGCAGTGCCGGGAACCGCATGGTCATTGAGGAATACATGACGGGCCGGGAGGTGTCCGTGCTCTCCTTTGTGGACGGAAAGACCGTAAAGCCAATGACCTCCGCACAGGACCACAAGCGCGCAAAGGATGGGGATCAGGGACTGAATACCGGCGGCATGGGAAATTTTTCGCCCAGTCCCTTTTACACAAAAGAGGTGGATGAATTCTGCAGGAAGTATATCTACCAGCCCACCGTGGACGCCATGGCGGCGGAGGGACGCGAATTCAAGGGCGTGATCTTTTTCGGACTGATGCTCACTCAGGACGGCCCCAAGGTGCTGGAATACAATGCCAGATTCGGGGATCCGGAAGCACAGGTCGTGCTGTGCAGGATGAAGAACGATCTCTGCGATGTGGTGGACGCCTGTATTGACGGCCGCCTGGACCAGATAGATCTGCAGTTCGAGGACAATGCGGCAGTGTGTGTGGTGCTGGCTTCGGACGGCTATCCTGTATCCTATGAGAAGGGCTTCGAGATCAAGGGGCTGGAGAACTTTGACGGAAAAGAGGATTATTATTGTTTCCATGCGGGGAGCAAATTTGACGATAAGGGACGCATTGTGACGAACGGCGGACGGGTGCTGGGAGTGACCGCCAAGGGAGCCACCCTGAGGGAGGCCAGAGAGAAGGCTTACGAGGCTGCGGAATGGGTCACCTTTGCCAATAAATACATGCGTCATGATATCGGAAAATCCATTGACGAGGCGTAAGGGAAACAGCAGAGGGCTGCGGAAAGCGGCGGACAGGAGGCATGTGTTATGGATCAAAAACTGGATCGTTTGTTGTCGCCGGAGACTTACAATATCCCCCGCACATGTGAAAAGTGCGGCGGAGTGATGGTATTTCAAGGGCTGGGCGAGTATAAGTGCGAAGACTGCGGCCGTTTGGATTATGATGATTACGGAAAGGTGAGAGCATATATTGAGGAGCATAAGGGAGCTACCGCGGCGGAGATCGAGGATGCTATCGGTATATCTCAAAAGACCATACGCCGGCTTTTGCGGGACGGAAGACTTGAGGTGGCCGAGGGGTCAAGGACTTTTCTGCACTGTGAGATCTGCGACAAGGCCATTCGGTCCGGACGCTACTGTCCTGAGTGTGAGATGAAGCTGCATCGCAATCTGGAGGCAAAACAGAGGGCATCCCATCATAAGGACGTGCATGGCTTCAGTCTGGGACAGAAGGGCGACGAAGGCCATCGGAGATTTATGCGCGGAGAGTAGAGAACAAGAGAGAAAGGAAAACAGATGAAAAAGACGAGAGAGTTACATGAGTTAAGGTCAGGACAGATCATCCTGTCAACGGTCTTTACGTTGGCGCTGGTACTTTCACTGTGGCTGTTTGCAGGAATCTTTTCCTTCGTAAGCCGCGCAGAAAGCGCAGCGCGCGTCACCTCGCAGGGGGGCGCCATAGTGCGGAGCAGCGCAAGCACCGGCGGAAACGCGGTGACAAGCTATGAGAAGGGCGCCGTCATATCTATCCGGGGGCAGGTCCAGGGCAGCGACGGTTATACCTGGTATGAGGTGTGGGCGGATGCGAATACGCTGGGCTATATCCGGTCCGATCTGGTGGAGATCACCGACGGTTCGACTCCGCCGGCCGCTTCACAGGCACCGGCCGCCACACAGCAGCCACCGGCCGCCACGCAGCAGCCACCGGCCGCCACGCAGGAGCCGACTGCTACACAACAGCCTGCGGCAAGCACACAGCAGCCGGAATCCGGCACGGGCACCGATACGCCTGAGATCAGTGTGACGAAGGTCAATCCGGTCAGCGCGATCGTGAAGGGCAGCGACAATGTGAGGATCCGCAGCATGCCTTCTACCTCTGCGGCAAGTCAGATCCTCACGACCGTTCAGAGCGGATTGGCGCTGACGGTCATCGGACAGGTGAACGGTTCTGACGGCAAGCTGTGGTGGCAGGTCAGCTTTATCTCCAACGGCACGGAGGTCACAGGCTTTATCCGTTCCGATTATGCGGAGCTGTCAGAGGAGCCCACGCCGTATACGGAGCCGGAGCCCGAACCGGAGCCGTCGGATGACGCTGAGCCGGAAACGCCGGCACCTGCGGAGGAAAAGCCCTATGACACGGTATTATATGACGGACAGTGGAGACTCGTCGTAACGGAGACGAACGACAGCTGGACGATAGATGATATTCTGGAGACAATACAGGGCAACAAGCAAGCTCTGGAGGAGCTGGAAAAGAGTAAGCGCAGCCAGACGATCGCCATTATCATTCTGATCATTCTGCTGGTAGTGGCAGGCGGAGCCGTGGCGTATCTGATATTTAAGATCAGGGACATGGAAGATTCCGCATATTTTAGTCAGGTGGAGAATGAGACAATCCGCAGAAGGAACGCGATGAAGTATCAGAGAAACGCGCAGAGCGGGGAAGCGGGCAGCAGAGGCGGGAGCCCACGCCCGGCAGGAGGTCAGGGCCAGCGCCCGGCAGGAGCGTCTCAGGGCCAGCGCCCGGCAGGAGGTCAGGGCCAGCGCCCTGCGGGAGCGTCTCAGGGCCAGCGCCCGGCAGGAGGTCAGGGTCAGCGTCCAGCGGGAGCGCCTCAGGGTCATAGGCCGGCAGGGACGCCTCAGGGCCAGCGCCCAGCGGGAGCGCCTCAGGGTCAGCGTCCAGCGGGAGCATCTCAGGGCCAGCGCCCGGCAGGGGCACCTCAGGGCCAGCGTCCTGCGGGAGCGCCTCAGGATCACAGGCCGGCGGGAACGCCTCAGGGTCAGCGTCCTGCAGGGGCATCTCAGGGACACAGGCCCGCGGGAACGCCTCAGAGTCAGAGAAACGAACAGAGCCAGTCAAGGCCTCAACCTAAGAATTTCATGACGGAAGATGAGGATGAATTTGATTTCGAATTTCTGAATTATGACGGCGACCATGAGCAATGATCAAATATGCCGGATATGGAATAGAGATGACAGGGAGGGGATACTCTTTAAAGGAGTGTCCTCTCTTCGATTGACACAAGTTGACTGTTTGTTATAAACTATCAGAAAGAAATCGAGAGAACACGGTCAAAAGGATAGCTATCGGATTGGAGGAGAAAATGCAGTCACAGTTTACGGACAGGGCGCAGGAGTCTTTGAATCTTGCCTCAAAATGTGCCAGGAGCCTGAAGCAGGGTTATGTGGGCACAGAGCATATTCTGGTAGGACTTCTGAAGGAACCGGGCGGAGTGGCACATAAGGTGTTGACGGACAACGGAGTTGACGCATCCCAGGTGCTGGATATGATACAGGAGCTGATCGCTTTTGAGAGCGGGGTGAGCCTGCGGGAGCGGGAGGGCTATTCGCCGAGAGCGCGGAAGGTCCTGGAGGAAGCTCACAGGCAGGCGGCCAGATTCGGGCAGAAAGCGACGGGCACAGAGCACATTCTGATGGCGCTGATCAAGGAGGGCGAGAATGTGGCTGTGCGCCTGTTGAATACAATAGGCGTCAATGTGCAGAAGATCTATGTGGACACCTTGATCGCCATCGGTCAGGACGGTAATCTGTACAAGGAGGATCTGGGAAGAAAGCCTGCGGGAAAGCAGAAGGCTTCCACCCTCAGTCAGTACAGCAGAGATCTGACCGCGCTGGCACGGGAGGGAAAGCTGGATCCCGTCATTGGCAGGGAAGATGAGATCCGCCGCCTGATACAGATCCTGAGCCGCCGGACCAAGAACAATCCCTGTCTGATCGGTGAGCCCGGAGTGGGCAAGACTGCGGTGGTGGAAGGACTCGCCCTGCGCATTGTGGAAGGGAAGGTGCCTTTTACCGTCAGGGAGAAGCGGCTGCTGACACTGGATCTGTCCGGTATGGTGGCGGGCAGTAAGTACCGCGGAGAATTTGAAGAGCGGATCAAACGGGTCATCAAGGAAGTGATCGATGACGGCAATGTGATCCTTTTTCTGGATGAGCTCCATACCATTATCGGTGCAGGCGGTGCAGAGGGGGCCATCGATGCCTCCAACATCATGAAGCCTTCTCTGGCAAGAGGGGAGCTGCAGATGATCGGGGCCACCACCATAGCCGAGTATCGGAAATATATCGAGAAGGATGCCGCGCTGGAGCGCCGTTTTCAGCCGGTGAACGTGGAGGAGCCCACCGAGGAGGAAGCCATTCGCATTCTGGAGGGGATAAAGGAAAAATACGAGGAGCATCATCAGGTGAGCATCACGCCGGAGGCCGTGGAATCCGCCGTGAGACTGTCGGCAAGATATATCAACGACAGAAATCTGCCGGATAAGGCCATAGATCTGATCGACGAGGCGGCCGCCAGCGCAAGGCTGCGGGCTATGGATATGCCCGACAAGCAGAAGGAGCTGCTGAATCAGATCAAAAATATGGATCTGCAGATCGAACGCTCCATTCGGATGGAGGCGTTTTCCCAGGCGGCTGAGATCAAGCACAGGCAGGATGAGCTGGTAAAAAAATATCAGCGTATGATGAAGCGGCTGGAGAACCGGGAGAACAATAAGAAATATACCGTGGGCGAGAATGAGATCGCAGAGGTAGTGGCCATGTGGACAAAGATCCCGGTGCAGAAGCTGGCTCAGAAGGAGAGTGAGCGCCTGTTGAGGCTGGAGAGTATCCTGCATAAGCGCGTGATCGGACAGGAGGAGGCAGTGACCGCAGTGGCAAAGGCCATGCGCCGGGGCCGTGTGGGGCTGAAGGATCCCAAGCGTCCCATCGGGTCCTTCCTGTTCCTGGGACCTACCGGCGTGGGAAAGACAGAGCTTTCCAAGGCGCTGGCGGAGGCCATGTTCGGCTCCGAGGACGCCATTATACGTGTTGATATGTCTGAATATATGGAGGGACACTCTGTCTCCAAGATGATCGGTTCTCCCCCAGGCTATGTGGGCTTTGAGGAGGGCGGACAGCTCAGCGAGAAGGTGCGGCGCAATCCCTACTCCGTAGTGCTCTTTGACGAGATCGAGAAAGCGCACCCGGACGTGTTCAATATTTTGCTGCAGGTGCTGGACGACGGACACATTACCGATTCCAAGGGAAGAAAGGTCAGCTTTAAGAATACCGTGCTGATCATGACCTCCAATGCGGGCGCCCAGAGGATCGTAGATCCCAAGAATCTGGGATTTGCCGCGGGCACGGACGCAAAACGCGACTATGAGAAGATGAAATCCGGCGTCATGGAAGAGGTGAAAAAGAGCTTCAAGCCTGAGTTCATCAACAGGATCGACGAGATCATCGTATTTCATCAGCTGAGCAATGAGGACATGAAGGCAATCGTCAATCTTCTGGCCTCCGATCTGTATAAGCGCTGCGAGGCGCAGATGGACATTAAGCTTACCATGACAGCCGCCCTCAGAGAGCATCTGGTAGAAAAATATGCCGACAGTAAGATGGGGGCGCGGCCTCTCAAGAGAGCGATACAATCCGTGGTGGAGGACGCGCTGGCGGAGGAGATCCTGCTCAAGAAGATCCAGCCGGGAGACAGTGTGTCCGCAGGCTTTAAGAACGGGAAGGTGACGTTCGCGGTAAAGTGATCTGACAGAAAATATCCGGCAGATGTTTTCTTCCCCGGCTTGCAGAAAAAGCATATTACTGTTATAATAAATTAAGTAGCGGGCACAGTGATCTCGGCTACGAAAGAACAGGAGGAAATACGCATGGCAGTTGTGGAAGAACTGCTCCGCAGTGAAGCAGACGGTGCTATCAGCTTTGGTAATCACAAGCTGGCGCAGAAAGCGAAGGTGGAGGATTACGAGCACGCAGGAGATCTTCTGAAGGTAAAGACTTTCCGGGAGATCACAAAGCTGGAGAAGAACGGTATGTTCCTTTATGAATCCGTGCCGGGGACCAGTGTGACCGATTTTACGGAGAAGGAGAACGGCGTGGAGTTCACCGTGGAGGGCGATGAGGATGCCCAGATTACGGTCGGACTTGTGGACGATACGGAATATCAGGTGTTCGTGGCAGGCAAGAACATCGGCACCATGAAGACCGGGCTTGGCGGAAAGCTTTCCCTGAGCGTGGAGCTGGAGGCTGCCGGGGAAGTGCCTGTGAAGGTGGAACAGGTGTGAGCATAGAAGGATATTGATTTTTTAACGGAACGCGCCGGAGACATATGTTTCCGGCGTGTTTGGTACAAGAGGAGAAGACGATGACCAAAGCAAAATCTTCAACCGTTTTTTTCTGCCAGAATTGCGGATACGAGTCCGCCAAGTGGATGGGACAGTGTCCGGGCTGCAGGGAGTGGAATACCTTTGTGGAGGAGACCGTCAGCAAATCTCCCTATGGGGAGGTGTCTGCCGCCCGTTCCGGCCGCGGCAGGAGCGGAACAAATAAGCCCAGCGTGCTTTCGGAGATCACGATCCGACGGGAGGACAGGATCTCCACAGGCATCGGGGAGCTGGACCGGGTGCTGGGAGGCGGTATTGTACAGGGATCGCTGACGTTGGTGGGCGGGGATCCCGGCATCGGGAAATCCACCCTGCTTCTGCAGGTCTGCCGCAATCTTTCCGCAGACGGGCATTCGGTGCTGTATATATCGGGCGAGGAGTCTCCGGCCCAGATCAAGATGCGCGCAGATCGGATCGGTCAGTTCGATGAGAGGATGCTGCTTCTCTGTGCGACCGATCTGGATGAGATCGCCGGAATCATCCGGACCCAAAGACCGGAGGCGGTGGTCATCGACTCCATTCAGACCATGTACTGCGAGAATGTGTCGGCGGCTCCCGGCAGCGTTTCCCAGGTCAGGGAATCCACCGGCATCCTGCTGCAGCTGGCGAAGGGACTGGGAGTGTCCGTGCTGATCGTGGGACATGTGACCAAGGAGGGGACGGTGGCGGGCCCAAGAGTGCTTGAACATATGGTGGATGCGGTGCTTTATTTTGAGGGGGACCGGCATGCTTCCTACCGGATCCTGCGCGGAGTGAAGAATCGTTTTGGATCTACCGACGAGATCGGCGTTTTTGAGATGCGGGAGCAGGGCCTGACCGAGGTGCTCAATGCCTCGGAGTATATGCTGAACGGAAGGCCGGAGGATGCCAGCGGCTCCGTGGTGGCCTGTACCGTGGAGGGCACAAGGCCTTTGCTGGTAGAGATCCAGGCGCTGGTATGTCACAGCAATTTCGGTATTCCCAGAAGGCAGGCCACGGGAACGGATTTCAACCGCGTGAATCTTCTGATGGCAGTACTGGAGAAGCGCTCCGGTATGCAGCTTGCCTCCTGCGATGCCTATGTGAACATTACCGGCGGCATGAAGATCCAGGAACCCGCTTTGGACTTGGGAATCGTGCTGGCGGTGTTGTCCAGCTTTAAGAACCGGGCGCTGAGCCAGAAGCTGGCGGCATTCGGCGAGGTGGGCCTGAGCGGCGAGGTCCGCGCGGTGAGTCAGGCGAGGCAGCGGGTGGCCGAGGCCAAAAAGCTGGGCTTCGAGATCTGCGTGGTGCCGTATGTGTGCGCGGAAGACTGCAGGAAGAGCGGCGGCATAGAAATCATAGGGGTGAGATCGGTGCAGGAGGTCATAGACCGACTGTTTTGATGAAGGCAGAGCAGCCGGATTCCCGAAAAGAAAAGCAAAATGAAATAAGGAAACGGCAATGCAAAAGAAATGAAAGTAAATTGAAAATATCCCTTGCAGACTCTGCCTGCTCTGTGTTATAATGTCTTTCGTCGGTGAAAACACGGACACAGGGGAATAGTACAGTGGTAGTGCGGCGGTCTCCAAAACCGTAAACGGGAGTTCGAGCCTCTCTTCCCCTGCTGTGAAAAAAGACCTTGAAAAGCTGTGCGGCAGCATTTTCAAGGTCTTTTTGTTTCACGGTCACTGTATTTGCCGCAAGGCATGAGAGACGGAGGATTTCCGATATGAATGGGAGAAAGGATGTTCCGAATCCTGCGCAGGAGACAGCGGGGAAAGCAGAGCAGGAAACAGCAAGGAAGGCAGAACAGGACGCCGCGCTGCAGGCGGCGCTGGAGGAGCTTCACGGATTTGTGGCGGAGCTCGCAGAAGGAGCGGGCGTAAGCTGCGAGTACGCGGAAGAACTGTGGCAGGGTATCCGGCACTCTGGGGGACTTTTGCAGGAGCTGGCCTACTACCATGACTACGGCAGCTTCTTAAATAAGTACAATGTGGCGGGATATACTCTGGCGGACGCGCTGGTATGGCAGGTGGACCACTTCAAGCTGTACATGGACCGTCCCCAGGACATGAACCGCTATCGGCAGGAGAGACTGCTGCTCTCCGCCTTTGACACAATGCTGCAGCTGGAAAAGGATCCGGAACCTCTCGACAGAAAGATGCGCGGCGAGACGGGACAGGATATCCAGGGAGGGGAGATTTATTCCTAAAGATTGGTTACATATTGTCCTTAGAGAAAATAGGACAATTCTTAAAGGAGTTACGCAATGAAAAAGAACTTACGCAAGTAGAGCTTGCTTATTTTGAAATATATCGCTCAGATCACAATGCCCTGTATTTTGCAAGTGAAAAATTAAGTTTATGTCCGTCTCTTCCGGGGTGCGGCGTTCTCTCTTACAGAGAGGACAGGGTTTTAATCATGGAGGGAAAAACTACTGCGACCTGGTGGAAATATGAATTTTTGATGCCGGATCACATTATCGGAAACAGGAAAAACAGCGCCAGCTGCGGCGGGCTGTATTATCAGGGGCAGTGGCAGGAGCTGATCCTAAAACCGGATAAAAAGGCAGAGGAGTGAGCGGTAAAATTATTAAGTGAATAAGTATCTGACAGAGGGCAGGGATGAAAAAATTTCAAAAACAATCGGCGATACAACTGATTCAGTAAGAGAAAGAGGAAACGGCTTTGAAAATATGGAAATTGAAGTTTGAATTGGATAAATATGACAATCTAGTTCCGGTATTGGTTGAAAAGAATAATTTAACGGGATTTAAATTCGAGTTGGTATGGGACAGTGAGCAAAATGAGCAGCATTAACGGTAGTGTTCAAACAGTAGAGAATGGGGATTGCTTATGGAATTGAAGAAACAGGATACTTTTAAAGGAGAAAGTACATGCAAAAGTTAAAGATATGGGGCTGGGATAAAAAAGAAAGAACCATGATACGTTTTATAAAAAACGGAGATATATTTTGTTTCAAGATGGACGAAAACAGATATTGTTTTGGGAGAATAATTGCAAAAGTGGACTTTGGACACTTGGCTGAAATTTTTGATTATATGTCTGACAAACCGTGTATTAATGAAAATGATATAGAAAAAGCCGTAAGGCTAATTCCGTTAGTGGTTTTAGATTCGTATAGTTTATTCGATAGAAAACTGGAAGGAGAATGGAGAATCATTGGACGTCAGGAAGATTATACCGCCTCTGACTTTGACAATATTTATTTGACATTTGGTGTAGGTAACCACTGGAAAATAAAAGATTTATACGGAAATATAACGAGGATAAGTGCAGAAGAGAGATTTCAGTATATATTATTGTCCCCCCAAGGAGATTACAGGGTTAAAGAAAGTATTTTAAAGTGTATATCAAATTAAAGAATGTTCCTTTTCGGAATTGTGGGACTGTTCAAAGATTACTGAGTTGATATTTAATCATGGATAGTTTATATATGTTAAAAAGAATAAATTGAGAACAGAGAACCGCCTAGAGAAGCTGTGACTGTTGCTATGTTTCAAGCCATGTGGGACATACTGGCGGAGCAGAAGCAAAACCAGATTTTCGTTGACGATGTAATGGTGATGATTGCTGGATAGATTGGATAGTCTGCGGCAATAGACAAAGAAACTGCCGACTTGTTTCAGCATTTGATAAAAAATTATTGATTAAGCAGAAAAAATCAAGATATTTGGAGGAAATGATATGGTAAAGTCAGAAGTCAAAGAAATAATTAGACAATTGAAGAGAAAAAAAATCAGGGTTTTTGATGTTCCAAAAGAATATAAGGATGATATTCAGCTTGTGACTTTTGAACGAGAAGCAGGTTTTCGTATAACAGGGAAAAGAGGATTTGATATTATTTCCAATTCTTTCTTTGTTGAAGAAACGTTAATTTATGTGGACACAGATGGTGTGGAACACAAAAGAAGCGTTTATCAATCGTTTGATAATTTTGATTCTTATTTTGACTTTTTGAATGGAGATATTTATGATAATGCTTGCTATGCATTTTGTCCTTTTTCGAGAATATCTATTTCTAAAAATATTGACGCAAAAAAGTTAATGGCAAAAAAAGCGTTTGTCGAAGACACAATAGATGAATATTCATTGGCATTATCGAATGAAGAAAAAGATAATTATGAAGAAGGAAGTCAAATTCATAAATGTTGTCAACAGTGGATTAAAAAATTTAATAATTGTAGTAGTTATGATGAATTGGTAAAAGTGGTGGAAAATTATAAAAAATCTGAGATTTATTCCATTGTAGATGTTAGCTTTTTCTTTTTTCAGTACATTTTTACAGATGTCAAGGATAAACAACGCTTCTCTATTGTTATGGAATATATGTCTTCCGGCGCTTATCCGAGATGCAAATTGATAAACGAATTATGTTCAATATATAATCCTGATGATGTTATACAATCATTTAATTATTCATCTGGAGCAAAGTGTACGATATATAAACATAAGAGGAACTTGAAAGATTATGTATGCTGCTTGAAAGATGGAAAAATTAAATTTCGTTCAAAAGCTTTTTTTGATAAAAAAACACACTACTATTGCGAAGAAACTCAAGGCTATCAAGAGGATAATATATATTTCCCAATTACAGCAACAATTTATAGGTATTTTGAAACCTTTGATGAGTTTATTAGTTATAGAAACGGAGATTTAACATATTGTGATTTATCAGGCGCACTTGAATGTGATGCGGATTTTTCTAATTACGTTATTGATGAAACGACGAAATTGCCGGTTTGTACAGATATAGAGGTTACTTATTTGATAAAAAAATACTATCACGACAAAAAATTCTATGTGACACAACAGTGGTGTAGTACATCTGGTAGTGTGATAAAAGAATACAAACATTCCTTTGCTTATTTCTTTGATTTTGTTGCTTTTTTGAAAGGAGATTTGTCTGAAGCCAATCTACTTTTTTGCGATGGATTGATGTTTTTAGAAGAGTGGGATAATATTGACTTTACAAATTCTAAAATGAAAAGCTCTTTATGTGAAAAGTTTGGTTTGAAATATGATACACAAGTAATTAATGAAAATTTGATAAAATCTTTTGATTGTGTAGAAAGGAATGAAAATGAAACAGCCTTAGTTCTCCAAACATCGAGAAACTTAACAGAAGAAGCTGAGAGAAAAGATTTATCAGCTTTTGATATGTCATTGGATTGCAAATGCCAAAGAGTTCACTATATTTCGGATCTTCATCTTATGCACAGAATACAAAACGCAGGTTGTCGTTCAAAAGAAGATATTATATATGTGATTCAAAAAATAGTTGATACGATTGCTAATGAAGCAAGCAGTCTACTATTAATTGATGGCGATGTAGCATCAGATATTAGAATATTTCAGTTATTTGTAAAGATGCTTTCTAAAACATTACATCGGAACGCACTGGTTGTGTTTACACTTGGAAATCATGAGTTATGGAGTTTTCCGGACTTTCAAATAGAGCAGATTGTTTCAAAGTATCGAACTATTTTAGAAGAATATGGTATGTATTTACTTCATAACGATCTTCTTTACAAAGAAGATTGTGGGTTTTTTGCCGCTTCAAACGCAGGAATACACTTGATTAAATATCATGATTTGTGTCAAATGAATGAAACGCAAATTGCTGATCGCTTACGAAACGTAAGATATGTGATTTTTGGTGGATTAGGTTTTTCGGGATATAATATGGAGTTTAACGCCGATAACGGTATTTATCGAATGACTGTGGACAGGACTACTGAAATAAACGAATCTAAAATTTTTGAAGATTTGTATAAGCGGTTACGCCCTATTCTGGATAATAAGAACACGATTATTTTAACGCATACACCTAAAAAAGATTGGTGCAAAGAAGCAGATTATGATAAAAATTATGTCTATGTAAGTGGACATACACACAGGAATTTCTTTCATGATGATGGTGAGTATAGAATTTATTCGGACAATCAAGTTGGATATCATAGTGAGACGCCTCGTTTGAAAGCTTTTTTGATTGATAACGATTATGATTGCTTTATTGATTATGAAGATGGCATATTTGAGATTACGAGTGAGCAATATAATGACTTCTACCGAGGGAAAAATATATCAATGAGTTTCCAGCGAGAAGTAAATGTACTCTATATGTTAAAAAAGAACGGGTATTACTGTTTTATTCACAAATCAAGAAGTGGTCGTCTCACTATTCTTAACGGCGGCGCTATGAAAAAATTAGAAAATCAGGATGTCCAGTACTATTATGATAATATGGACGCTATGGTTTCTATGATAAAAACACCACTTGACAAGTTTACTTCATTTCAAAAACATGTTGCAGATTTGATAAAAAGAATTGGTGGAGTTGGTACAATTCATGGGAGCATAATTGACATTGATTTTCATAGTCATATATATGTAAACCCGATTGACTTATCAATAACTGGGTATTGGGCATCTGATATGATTAACAAAATTGTATATCCATCTATTCCTGCTTTATTGGAGAAGAACTGTCCGGCAATATTTGGTGAGTATACCAAACTTCTTAAAGATAATAGTGAAAATCCGTTAATACTAAAACAACAAACGGAGGCTGCAATATTACCGTGGCCTTACCTTGATACAGATATTTACTATGCTTCAAGAGAAATAAAGAAGATGCAGAAACTTCGTTCAAATATATTAAGCTCTTGGTATGAAAATACTCTACATAAAAGACCTCAAATTGAACATACATAGAATTTTTATTTTTGAATTGCTGGGCCAGCTATAGTTTTATCTGATTTAATAGGTATTTGATGGGCGTGGTTGCTTTAAGATTTTTAAGTACCCTCAGTAACTAGAATTAAATGAAAAATTTCGGAGGAAAAGGCAATGGAATTGAAAAAGCTGCCATATGACCTGTCGGTATGCAAAGTCAGGGAATTGTGTCCGGAGATCCTGGCGGACGAATTCTTCTTTATCGCAAAGACCGATGAAGAACTTTCGCTGGTATGCAGGACGGAGCATGTGCCGCTGCGGACAGAGGCACGGGAAGACGGCTGGAAAGCCTTCCGAATCCAAGGCGTTCTGGACTTTTCCCTGATCGGAATACTGGCTCCGATCGCAGCGGTGCTTGCGGACCGTCAGATAGGGATATTTGCGGTCTCCACATATAACACAGATTACATTCTTGTCAAGAAGGAGAGCTTCGACAAGGCTTGCGATGCTCTCCTTCATGCCGGCTATTCGGTAATATAACTTCTTGTTTTCCGCCGAACGGAATGCTTTTTGTGTTTTAAATCTTTCCCTGCACGAAGCGGATCTCCGTTTGCAGAGTGTCGGGCACGTCGGCGCCGGTGTTTTTGATCTTCTGTGCCAGTATCTCCAGATGGCGGATGCGCTGCATGGTCAGGATCTTGCGCCGCTCCAAAAGCTCGGAATAGAGAGGGTTCTGGGACATGCCTGCCATGACCCTTTCAGGGAAGGGGCAGTAGGTGAACAGAATTTTCCGGGCCACCTTATTCAGCCGGGGCGAATTGTTGCCCTCGAACAATACCCATATTATGTAATCACGGACGAACATCTCCTTGAAGCTGTTCTTGGCCCTCTGAAGACTGATGCGGACGCGCTCCTTTGCCTCGGCGCTGAGGTCGTGATTTTTGCGGTAGAACTGTACATAGTCGAAATATTCGCTGGTGAGGGAACGCTCCGAAACATCGTTCCAGCGGCCTCCCTGAATGCGTTTGCACATTTCCCAACGGAACTCTCCGGCCAGTCGGACCATGGAAGTATTGATGTCCTCCATATGAAATATGGAGAAGAACATCCTTCCGGGGCTGTTGCGCTTCTTTCCCTCGATCTCCTGCCACATGACGCCCCGTATCCCCACGTTGGGCATCAGGATGATATCGGGCAGATACTCCACATGGATCGGCTGCTTGCCCATCAGCTCCATGTTGTCATAGTCCAGGCTCTCCCGGTAAAAAGCTGAGAAATCGACGCTTCTGATCGTGTCAATGGCCTTGTTGACCTGTGAAAGGCTGACATAGGAAGCCTTCAGGTCCTTCAGCACGTTGTCTGCCGTAAAAATAGGGCAGAAGATGCTGATTCGGCCAAAGGTGATCTTGTTGACCTGGGGAAACATATTCTGAAGCTCATAATTCACCTTGCTCATGGGATCATTCTCCAGAGCGTTCAGCTGGGAGGCGCTGAGCTTGCCGGATGCCTTTTGCTTGTGGAGATAGTCGGAATAATCCTCGTCAAATTCGTTGCGGCTGGGGGTCTTCTGATCGTTATATATAGCCATCAGCCACTGGTAGAAGGTATACAGACCGAAAGCGCTCTGATCCTCCATGCCGAAGATCAGATTATATAAAGTCATACAGTTGTCGTCGCCTGCCAGCTCTTCGTCCACATATCCGAAATGCAGGAACATTTTTACCGGAATGGGCATGTACGGCGTTGAGAGGGAGTGCTCGAAGACGGTCGAATAGAGTTCGTAAAATTCTGCGGTCAGGTTCCTGCGCAGACGGCTGCTCACATCGTCTACGGCGTTCCTGTCCTCCATGCCCTTGTAAGCGTTCACATGCTGCCGGAACGATTCCGCCTTTTCAAAATTGGGCCCGGCAAATTCCAGGATCGTGTTCAGGCTGCCGGCCAGCTCGGACAAAATGGCAGAGTTGAGAGAATTGTCCTTTTTTGCTTCGGCGCTCCTGTCGGAGGAAGGGACGGAGAGCTTGCTGCGGAATCCTTCCGCGCGCTGTTTTACCTGAGCGGCGTCCAGCACAGGATTCCCTTCAAGGTATTGGATCATACGCTCGATGTCCGCGCGGAGGGAAGCGGCGTCTGCGGAATCTGCTCCGAGACGATAGTAGAGCGAGGTATAAAAATCGAACAGATCGTTTCCGGCGGAATTGAAATAATACTGCAGAAGCTGGCTGCAGTACTGGTACTGCTCATCCAGCAGAGTGTATGTCTTGCGGAAATCGAGGCTCCCCTTGCGCAGCATGCCCAGTGAAATGCCGGGCTCCTGTGTCATAGCCTTTGCGGACTCTCTGGAGTAGACATTTTGAAGCCCCAGGTAGTAGCTGTTCAGCCAAATATCCTGATCCTCGCCCACGATGTAGGAAGCGATGTCCTGTATTCCGTCCAGAGTCCTCGGTGCAATGCGGTGACGGCTGCAGAGAGCCTGATATTTTTCATAGTCTGCTTTCAGATTCTGATACAGATCGGCGCAGTTCATCTCCGAAAGCGCGCTCTGTCCCAGAAGAGTGTTGATCTGTCGGAACAGTGACAGAATGAATACCCTTGCCACGTCGGGATGCCTCTGAAGCAGGTCGTCCAGCACCTCCAGATTGTTGACCGGATAAGTCATAATGACGGTGTCCTCGGCGGCGGTGTAGCCCAGGAAGTGGATCTCCGAGCAGATCTCGCAGATGCCTATCACGTCGCCCTTCCTCAGCAGATAGGTGCCTCCGGGATATTCTGCCTGTACGGCGCCGCCTGTGATCAGGTGCAGCGCGGTCATAGGCTGTCCGTTCTTATAGATTTTCGTCCCTTTTTTCAATGCAGTTCCTGCCATGTTTCCGATGTCCCTCCCGCCGGCCTGAAGCGGCCGGATATTATCGTGAATGATTGCACCATAAATGGCCTTTCAGGTGCCTTACAATAGTATACAACAAAGTATCTGCAATTTTCTACTGTACTTTTATTAAATTTGTGATAAAATAAAAATACATATGTGTCACTTTTTAGACCAACATAAGAGGGAGAGCGATTGTGTATGGACCGGAATACGGAATACCGACAGGAACTTCTGCAGGGGTACAAGCAGATGGCAATGCCATTTCTGCGATATCTGCCCTGGTTCGAAAGCAATGCAGGGAAGCCGGGGAGCAGCTATTATCAGGGGGCTGAGTTCACGGAGAACACCTTGCGCTTCCCGGTATACGATTCCACTCTGCTGAGCTTTGTCAGAGAGGCTTCAAAATCGCCCCTGATGGACCGCAATTATTCTTACATATACACCCGAAACAGGATCAAGACACATGACGACGAGAGAAGGATCATTGAGTCCGCAGATCTGAAGGACTGGGATCTGCTGCGGGGAATCCTGTCCAAGTATGTGCTGGGCGGCATGACCAAGGGAGTCCTCTGGAGCCAGGCGGTACAGGAGAACATTTTTTACCTGATATTAAAGCAGATGCAGAAAATTTTCGAATATTGGGATAAGCCGTTGGACATCGGATAGAAAGGGAACAGACATGGGAGAAAAATCAATACAAAAGAGGAAGTTCATACTGGAGACGGCCAGAAAGGTGTTCGTGGAAAAGGGCTTTAAGAAGGTCACCATGAAGGACATCGTCGAGGCCTGTAATATCAGCAGGGGCGGCCTCTACCTGTATTTTGACAGTACCAGCCAGATCTTTATGGAGGTGATGAAGCTGGAGAGCGAGGAGGCGGACGACGTTTTCTCCGACAGCATTACCGAGGATGCCACGGCGGCGGACATACTGGTCCTTTTTCTCCAGGAGCAGAAAAAGGAGCTGCTGAGAAAAAAGGATACACTGACACAGGCAGTGTATGAGTTCTATTTTGAGAACCAGCCCGCCAGAAAGGACAATGTGCTGAAAAAGCAGTTCGATTCTGCGGTGAAGATCATAGAGAAGCTGATCGAGACCGGTGTGGACAACGGAGAGTTCTACTGTGAGGACTGTGCGGGCACGGCGCGGAATATCATATTTGTGCTGGAGGGTCTGAAGATATCCGCGCAGACGATCGGTATTACGGCGGACACTGTGGATCGCGAGATCATGTACATATTAAAGTCTTTGGGAGTGGAAATCTGAGTATCCGGAGGAAAGAGATGGGAAGCGTTAGGCGTATCTATGTGGAAAAGAAGGGCCCCTATGCGGTCAGGGCAAAAGAGCTTTACGAGGAGCTGAAGAATTACCTTGGCATTGAAGCGGAAGGGGTGCGCGTATTTATCCGCTATGACGTGGAGAATATTGACGACCGGGTGTTTGAAATGGCCTGCAGGACAGTTTTTTCGGAGCCGCCTGTGGATGATCTGTACCCGGAAAAAATAGAGATCCCGGAGGGAGCGAGGGTGTTCTCCGTGGAATATCTGCCGGGACAGTTCGATCAGAGAGCAGACTCCGCAGTGCAGTGTATTCAGTTCCTGGACGAGAATCAGGAACCGGTGATCCGCACTGCAATTACTTATATGATCCTGGGAAATATTTCCGAGGAGGACTTCGGGCGGATCAAGGCCTATTGCATCAACCCGGTGGATTCCCGTGAGACGGATGAGAAGAAGCCGGACACGCTGATCACCGTGTTCGACGAACCGGATGATATTTCCGTCTTTGAGGGATTTATCGGGATGGACGGAGAGGCGTTGAGGGCACTGTACGATTCCCTCTCCCTTGCCATGACGTTCAAGGATTTTTTGCATATACAGAATTATTTCAGGAACGAGGAGGGGCGCGATCCCTCCATGACCGATATTCGTGTGCTGGATACATACTGGTCCGACCACTGCCGCCACACCACCTTTCTGACCGAGCTGACGGACGTGGAGTTTGGAGAGGGTTATTTCCGCTCCCCTATCGAGACCACCTATCAGAGCTATCTTGACACGCGCGAGGAGATCTACGCGGATGGGAAGGACAGGTTTGTCTGTCTGATGGACCTGGCCCTCATGGCGATGAAAAAGCTGAAAAAGGAAGGCAGACTTCAGGATATGGAGGAGTCCGACGAGATCAACGCCTGCTCCGTGATCGTGCCTGTGGAGATGGATTACGGCAGTCACAGGGAGACCGAGGAATGGCTCGTGTTCTTTAAGAACGAGACACACAATCACCCTACGGAGATCGAGCCCTTCGGCGGCGCAGCGACCTGTCTGGGAGGTGCGATCCGGGATCCTCTCTCAGGAAGGGGCTATGTGTATCAGGCGATGCGCGTTACCGGCGCGGCCGATCCCACTGTTCCCGTGTCGGATACCATCAAGGGAAAGCTGCCTCAGAAAAAGCTGGTGCGCGGCGCCGCGGACGGTTATTCCTCCTACGGAAATCAGATCGGTCTGGCGACGGGACTTGTCAAGGAAATATATCACCCCGATTACGTGGCGAAGCGTATGGAGATTGGCGCCGTTATGGGCGCGGCTCCCAGAGAGAACGTGATCAGAGGGAATTCGGATCCTGGGGATATCATCATTCTGCTGGGCGGCCGTACCGGACGTGACGGCTGCGGCGGCGCGACGGGCTCCTCCAAGGTGCATACGGAGCAGTCCATCGAGACCTGCGGCGCGGAGGTGCAGAAGGGCAATGCGCCCACGGAGAGAAAGATCCAGAGGCTGTTCCGCCGTCCTGAGGTGAGCAGTATCATCAAAAAATGCAACGATTTCGGCGCAGGCGGCGTATCCGTCGCCATCGGAGAGCTGGCGCCCGGCCTTACCGTAGATCTGGATAAGGTCCCCAAGAAGTACGCCGGATTGGACGGCACCGAGCTCGCGATCTCGGAGTCTCAGGAGCGCATGGCCGTGGTGGTGGATCCCGGAGATACAGAGCGGTTCTTAAGCTATGCCGCGGAGGAAAATCTGGAGGCCGTGGCCGTGGCCGAGGTGACAAAGGAGCCGAGGCTGGTGCTGAACTGGCGCGGGAAAAAGATCGTGGATATCAAGAGATCTTTTCTGGACAGCAACGGCGCCCATCAGGAGGCTGCCGTAAAGGTAGATATACCCGATGAGAGCGAGAATTATTTTAAGAGGTGGGCCCTGCCCGCAGTGGGCGAAAAGCTGGAGCAGGGAGATATAAAAGGCGCATGGCTTACCCTGTTGAACGATCTGAACGTCTGCTCCCAGAAGGGGCTGGTGGAAATGTTCGACTCCTCTATCGGCGCAGGCAGCGTGCTGATGCCTTACGGCGGGAAATATCAGCTTACCGAGACTCAGGCCATGGTGGCAAAGCTGCCGGTGCTGAAGGGAAAGACCGATACCGTCACTATGATGAGCTACGGCTTTGACCCCTATCTGTCCTCCTGGAGCCCCTATCACGGCGCGATTTACGCGGTTGTGGAATCTATGGCAAAGATCGTGGCGAACGGCGGCGACTTCAGCAGGATCCGCTTCACATTCCAGGAGTATTTCCGCAAGATGACCGAAGATCCGAGGCGCTGGAGCCAGCCCTTTGCGGCCCTGCTGGGCGCATACGACGCTCAGATCGGTTTCGGACTTCCCTCCATCGGAGGAAAGGACAGCATGTCCGGTACGTTCAATGACATCGACGTACCGCCCACTCTGGTATCCTTTGCCGTGGATGTGGCGCGGCAGCAGGATATTGTGACTCCGGAGCTGAAGAAGGCCGGCGACAGGCTGCTCCGCTTCCGGATCGAAAAGGACGAATTTGAGATTCCCATGTATGACGACGTGGCACAGCTGTATGGCTATATCCGACAGCTGATGCGGGAGAAGACGGTGGTCTCCGCCTATGCTCTGGATGCCAAAGGCGTGGCGGCCGCCATATCCAAGATGGCCTTCGGAAATAAGCTGGGCGTTGCCGTGGAGGAGGATATCCACGGAGAAGATCTGTTCGGGAACGGCATCGGCGATATTCTGGTGGAGATCATTCCCGAAAAGCTTGAGGAGGTGCTGGATTCCGGATTCCGCTGCACCCTTGTCGGCACGGTGCAGGAAGAGCCTGTATTTACCTGCCGCGATGTGCGCATTACCATGGAAGAGGCCCTGGAGGCATGGACCTCCAGGCTGGAGAAGGTGTTCCCCACCAGGGCGGCCAGGGATGCCGCACCCCTGGAGGAGCGCAGCTTCAAGGCGGACAGCGTTCATATCTGCAAGCATAAGGTGGCCAGGCCCAAGGTGTTCATTCCCGTGTTCCCCGGAACCAACTGTGAGTATGACAGCACCGTGGCCTTTGAGCGCGCGGGTGCGGATGTGATCACCAAGGTATTCCGGAATCTGAGCCCGGAGGATATCCGTCAGTCGGTGAGCGAGTTCGAGAAGGCCATCGGTCAGGCTCAGATCATTATGTTCCCCGGCGGATTCTCGGCCGGCGACGAGCCGGACGGAAGCGCCAAGTTCTTTGCAACGGCTTTTCGGAACGAGAAGCTGAAGGAAGCGGTGATGAAGCTGCTGAATGAGCGGGACGGTCTTGCGCTGGGCATCTGCAACGGTTTCCAGGCGCTGATCAAGCTGGGGCTTGTGCCTTACGGAGAGATCGTGGGCCAGAAGGAGGATTCTCCCACGCTGACCTTCAATACCATCAACAGGCACATTTCCAAAATGGTGTACACCAAGGTGGTCTCCGACAAGTCGCCCTGGCTGCGGGGCGCGGTGTTGGGCAAGGCTTACTGCAGTCCGGCTTCCCACGGTGAAGGACGTTTTGTGGCTTCCGGGGAGTGGATCGACAGGCTGTTCGCCAACGGCCAGGTGGCGACCCGATACTCCGATCCGGAGGGCAACGTATCCATGGATGAGGAGTACAATGTGAACGGCTCCTACTGTGCGATCGAGGGCATTACCTCGCCGGACGGCAGGATCCTGGGCAAGATGGCCCACGTGGAGCGCCGCGGCGACGGCGTGGCAAAGAATATTTACGGCGAACAGGATATTCGTATCTTTGAGTCGGGTGTAGAATACTTTAGGTAAACAGGTGACAGAAAGGGCGATGGCGGATCATCGTACGGGTGAGTGGATATGTTATTGGCATTGATACCTCTTTTTGATGAGAATATGGCTGTGCGCGCATACTCCGTATTTTCCCAGAAGGACAATTTTTTCCTGGATCCCATGATGCTGGGCACCAGACAAAATGACGGCGCGACCACCGTCGAGGGCCTGGAGCTGATTCGTACCATGGGAATCGAGACGCTTTCCGAGGACAAGGAAATTTTTGTGCCGGTCAGCAACGTCTCCGTATTTTCCGATGTGGAGAGTCAGTGCGATGCCCCTCACGAGAGGATCGCTTTTCTGATTGACAATACGATCCCGCCTCTGGAGAACTATGTTTCCAGATTGAGGGAGCTGCGGGAAAAGGGCTACAAGCTGGCCGTGCGCAAGCTGGCGGTCGCCGATTTTGAGAATTACAGAGAGATCTTGAGGCTGTCAGACTATATATTTCTGGACAATCGTAAAATTGCCATCGATAAGGCAAAGATCTATTTCAGCAAGCTGTATCCGAACATCAATCTGTGCGCCGGCGGCATCGATACGATGGACGATTTTGAGGCGCTGAAGGAGCGGGGCGGCTATCAGCTGTATGAGGGCAACTTTTACCGTGTGCCTGTGACCAGGGGCTCCCATGAGGTCGCGCCCCTGAAGGTGAACTATATCGAGCTGCTGAATACGGTGAACAATCCGAACTTTGAACTGACTGCCGCCGCAGACATCATCGGACGTGATACGGCGCTGACGATCTCGCTGCTGCAGATGGTGAACCGTATGACGGTGAATTCCGGTATATCCACCATCCGGCATGCGGCGGCTATGCTGGGCCAGAGGGAGCTGCGGAAATGGATCAACACGGCCGTGGTCAACGAGATGTATTCCGACAAGCCAAGCGAGGTCACCAGGCTTTCCCTGCTGCGGGCAAAGTTCGCGGAATTTCTGGCACCCGTGTTCGGCATGCAGAATCAAAGCGAAGAGCTGTTCCTGATGGGGCTGTTCTCCGTGCTGGATGTGATCCTGGAAAAGCCTATGGAGGAGGCCCTGGAGATGGTCATGGTGGCAGGGGATGTCAGAGAGGCGCTGATCGGCGGCGGCGGAAAGCTCTTTCCCGTGCTGAACCTGATGCAGCAGTACGAAAATGCGAACTGGCCTGAGGTATCCAGACTGCTCCTGCTGGCGAAGATGGATGTCGGCCCCGTGAACGAAGCCTATATGAATTCGCTCCGCTGGTACAGGGATCTGATGTTCGACAAGACAAAATAAAGATCGGCGGCAAGGCCTGCCATGCCCCTTTGCAAGATCATATGTGAGAGCTTGCGAAGGGGTTTTTTATAGCTGTTGTGCAGATATAAGGAAAAAGGTATCACAGACAGGGAATGCGGAGGATGATTTCGTATGGATAAAAAGAAGAATACTCCCTTTTGGGACGTGTCGCTGCCGATCGAGGAGAGGCTGGAATGGCTGCTGGAGGAGCTGACGCTGGAGGAAAAGCTGAAATGTCTCTCCTCCGGCGTTCCGGCGATCGAGCGCCTAGGGATACCCGCATCGGGCGTGGGCGGAGAGGCGGCTCACGGCGTGCAGGCCCGGAACGATCATTTCAAGGGCGGCGTTCCGGAGAATACCACCTCCTTTGTGCAGCCGCTGGGCATGAGCGCCACCTGGGACCCGGAGCTGATCAGACAGGCCGGTCAGGTCACGGGGACGGAAGCCCGCGTGATCAGTCATCGCCACGGCGGACAGGGATTGAGCCGCTGGGCGCCCACCGTGGATCTGGAGCGTGATCCGAGATGGGGCAGAAACGAGGAGGGGTACGGCGAGGACCCTCTGCTGATAGGTGAGATGGCCTCCGCATACATTCAGGGAATGCAGGGCGACGATCCCCATTATCTGCGCATTGCCGCCACCCTGAAGCATTTTTACGGCAACAACACCGAGGAGGGGCGCTGCTGGAAAAGCTCCTCCATCGATCCCCGCAACAGGTATGAGCTGTATCTGGAGCCCTTCCGCCGCGCGATCGAAAAGGGAAGGGCGGAAGCCGTCATGACCGCCTACAACAAGGTCAACGGCGTCCCCGGTCTGTTGAACAGCGAGGTACAGAGGATCCTGAAGGATCAGTACGGCCTGAAGCATGCGGTCAGCGACGGCGGAGCGATGGATATGGTGGTCAACGTCCAGCATTATTACGGTATTCACGCGGAAACGCTGGCGGGCGCCGTCAGGGCCGGCGTGGACTCCATGACCGACAATCCCGAAACGGTGGAGAAGGCAGCCGGTGAGGCTGTGGAGCTGGGACTTTTGACGGAAGGGGAGATCGACAGGGCCGTGGGCAACATGTTCCGCACCAAGCTGCGTCTGGGACTGTTCGACGAGCCGCAGAGGAATCCCTTTGACCGGGTGACGGAGAAGGATCTGCTCTCCGAAGAGAACAAGGCCGTCTGCAGACAGGTGTCCAGAGAGGCGGTGGTGCTTCTGAAAAATGACGGTATCCTGCCGTTGCCAGAAAACATGCCGGAGGGTTCCTTTGCCCTGATAGGTCCGCTGGCCAATGTCTGGCATCAGGATTGGTACGGCGGACAGCCGCCCTTTCGGAAGACACTGTGTGAGGGACTGACGGAGAGCCTGGGATGGGAACCGCCCTTTGCGGACGGCTGGGACCGGGTGATGCTGCGGTGCGGAGAAGGGGGGATCGCCGTGGGAGCGGATGATCTGCTGACGCTTTCCGAGAAGCCGGATGTGTTCGTCCTGGAGGATTGGGGGGAGGGCAGTATTGCCCTTCGCTGCGTCCGCACCGGAAAATATATGAATGCCAGAGTGCTTCCGCCGGAGGAAGAGGACACCGGGGAGTCCGGAAGAATTGCCGCCGAAAAGGATGCCGTCTTTGACTGGTTCGTCCTGGAACTGTTCCATATGCACAGACAGCAGGACGGCAGTGTGATACTGACCGACCGTTTCGATTCGCCCCTGGAGGTCCGGGGGGACGGCAGCCTGTGGTCCACGAAGGAAAGAGCGGGCGCACATTTTACCGTGGAGGTAGTGGAGTCCGGAAGGGAAAAGGCATGCAGTCTGGCGGCAGCCTCTCAGACGGTGATCCTGGCGCTCGGCTGCAATCCCATGATCAATGCCAAGGAGGAAACGGACCGCCGTACTATTGCGCTGCCGCCGGCGCAGGAAGAGCTGTTCGATGCGGTGGTGCAGCGCTGCCGCCGGGCCGTGGTGGTATTGTTTTCCAACTATCCTTATGCCATAGGGGAAATTGACAAAAAGGCATCCGCAATTCTCTGGAGCGCCACCGGAGCGCAGGATATGGGAAGTGCCATGGCGGAGACGGTCTTCGGGAGGAACGCTCCCGCGGGCCGGCTGAATATGACATGGTATGCCGATGACAGTCAGCTTCCGGCCATCGATGACTACGACATCATCAAGAACGGCCGCACGTACCGCTATTTTGAGGGGGAAGCTCTCTATCCCTTCGGGTATGGGCTGACCTATACCTCCTTTGCCTATTCGGATCTGACGGTCACGCTCTCGGAAGATGCCTGTCTGCAGATATCGTTCAGGGTGAAAAATACCGGCGGCAGGGTCAGCGACGAGGTGGCACAGGTATACGGGACCGCCCCGGCGTCGCGTGTGAAAAAGCCGCTCCGGCAGCTTCTCGGATTCCGGCGCCTGAAAAGCGTGAATCCGGGGGAGACGCGCCGGGTGGAGCTGTCCGTGCCGGTGGAGGAATTCCGGTTCTACGATGCGGTCAGCGGAACGCTTATGGTGGAGGAAGGCATCTACACCGTTTTTGCAGGCGCCTCCAGCGCAGACGCCCGGCTTAAGACCACGGTAAAAATTCCGGGCACAAGGCCGGGGCTCCGAAAGCTGACCGACAAGACGGCGGCGGACCGCTATGACGAATATGAAAATATTGTCCTCACAGAAGGGCAGTACGGTTACTGCGCGGCCGCGTTGGCAGACCCTTCAGGCGAGGGCATTCTGTGCTACAGAGACTGCCTGATGGGGGAGAGGCCCGCTGCGATCCGTCTGTATTTAAAGAGCCGGCGGGGAGGCAGCGCGGAGGTGATGGTCAACGGGATACCGGTGGCCGGCTGGGAGGGCGACACCATCCATTATCTCCAGAGCCCTCCTGAGCCTAAGGACGAAAAAGAGCGCAGGGATTTTTGCGAGCGCCGGCGGACCTGGAGGGCCGTCTACACGGAGGTGCGTCTGGAGTTCCCCGATAATATGGCCGATATCCTGTCAGAAGAGCGGGGAAAAGAAAAGCCTGTCTGCTCGCTGACGATCCGCCTGAAGGGGGATGTGCGGCTGTGTTATTTCAGGGTGGAGGAAAAAGAGAAGGCCTGAAGTCATAGAGGGTGTGAAAGCCTCCGCCGCAGAGAAACAAGTTGACAGAATCCGCGGCGGAGGGTATATTGATAAGGAAAGAGAACATGCATATTATCCGAAGGTGGATAGGCATATTTTTATTGCCCGTCCATTTTTTCTGCGAACAGGATGCGAAGGAGGCAGGGCGAGGAAGATGAAAGCGTTTTTGATTCTGGAGGACGGTACCGTATTTGAGGGAACGCACATCGGAGCTGTCAAAGAGGTGGTCAGTGAGATCGTATTCAACACGTCCATGGCGGGGTATCTGGAGGTGCTTACCGATCCCTCCTACGCAGGTCAGGCAGTGTGCATGACCTATCCTCTCATCGGCAATTACGGCATCTGTAAAGACGATATGGAATCCTTAAGACCCTGGCCGGACGGCTTCATCGTGCGGGAGCTCTCCCGTATTCCCAGCAATTTCCGAAACGATATTACCATACAGCAGTTCCTGGAGGAGAACGGCGTGCCCGGCATCGCGGGAATCGATACCAGGGCGCTGACCAAGCTCCTGCGGGAAAAGGGCACTATGAACGGCATGATCACCACAGATGAAAATTATGATGTGGAACGGCTCCTGCCCAGGCTGAGGGCGTACACCACGGGAAAGGTGGTGGAAAAGGTCACCTGCAGGGAAAAGTTCCGGGTACAGCCCGCCACGGATCTGGCGCAGAACGGTCCTTTGTCCGGCTCCGCACGGTTCGACGGGGAAGCCTACGGAAGGGGCGTGCGGGAGCAGAGACCTGCTCTGGTGAAGGAATTGAACGGCGCAGGATTGAGGGTGGCGCTGCTGGATCTGGGGGCAAAGGCAAACATCGCCCGCTCTCTGGCGGAGAGAGGCTGCAGCGTAACGGTATACCCTGCCCTGACCTTGGCGGAGGAGATCATCGCGGACGCTCCGGACGGGATCATGCTGAGCAACGGCCCCGGCGATCCCAAGGAATGTGCTTCGATCATAGAGGAGATCAAAAAGCTTTACAACACGGATATTCCTATTTTTGCCATCTGTCTGGGGCACCAGCTCATGGCCCTGGCGGCGGGTGCGGACACCCATAAGATGAAATACGGGCACAGGGGCGGCAATCACCCCGTGAAGGATCTGAAGACCGGCCGGGTCTATATTTCCTCGCAGAACCACGGTTATGTGGTGGACACGGACAGGCTGGACGAAGGCATAGCGGTCCCGGCGTTCGTCAACGTGAACGACGGTACCAACGAGGGCCTGGCCTACACCGGCAAGAACATCTTTACGGTACAGTTCCATCCGGAGGCCTGTCCCGGTCCTCAGGATTCCAGATATCTGTTCGACAGATTTATCCAGATGATGCGGCAGAGCGGCGGCGCCTGCGCGGAAGGGAGGGATTGCAATGCCTAAAAATCCGGAAGTAAAACGTGTTATGGTCATCGGCTCCGGGCCCATCGTCATCGGACAGGCAGCAGAGTTCGACTATGCGGGCACTCAGGCCTGCCGCTCCCTGAAGGAGGAGGGCGTGGAGGTAATTCTGGTGAACTCCAACCCTGCCACCATCATGACCGATAAGGACATTGCGGATAAGGTCTACATTGAGCCCCTGACCGTAAAGGTGCTGGAGCAGATCATAGAGAAAGAAAAGCCCGACAGTATTCTGCCCACCCTGGGAGGACAGGCGGGGCTGAACCTGGGCATGGAGCTGGAGGAGTCCGGCTTTCTGGCCTCCCACGGCGTCAGGCTGCTGGGGACCACCGCGGCCACTATCCGGAATGCGGAGGGCCGGCAGGAGTTCAAGGACCTGATGGAGCGCATCGGCGAGCCCTGCGCGGCCTCCAAGGTGGTGGAGACGGTGGAGGAAGGCGTTGCGTTCACCAACACCATCGGTTTTCCCGTGGTGCTTCGCCCTGCGTACACCTTGGGCGGTTCCGGCGGAGGCATTGCCCACAATCTGACGGAGCTGGAGGAGATCCTGGAGAACGGCCTGCGGCTCTCCCGTGTGGGTCAGGTGCTGGTAGAGCGCTGCATTGCCGGCTGGAAGGAGATTGAGTACGAGGTGATGCGGGACAGCGCCGGCAACTGCATCACGGTCTGCAATATGGAGAACATTGATCCCGTGGGCGTTCATACCGGCGACAGCATCGTGGTGGCTCCCTCCCAGACCCTGAGCGATAAAGAGTACCAGATGCTCAGGACTTCCGCCCTGAATATCATCAATGAGCTGCAGATCACCGGCGGCTGCAACGTACAGTTCGCGCTGCATCCCACCAGCTTTGAATACTGTGTCATCGAGGTGAATCCCAGAGTGAGCCGTTCCTCCGCGCTGGCATCCAAGGCAACGGGTTATCCCATCGCAAAGGTGGCGGCCAAGATTGCCCTGGGCTACACGCTGGATGAGATCAGGAACGCGATCACAAAGAAGACATACGCAAGCTTTGAACCGGCTCTGGACTACTGTGTGGTCAAGATCCCCAGGCTTCCCTTCGATAAATTCATCACCGCGAAGCGCACGCTGACCACGCAGATGAAAGCTACCGGCGAGGTCATGAGCATCTGCGACAACTTTGAGGGCGCTCTGATGAAGGCCATCCGCTCTCTGGAGCAGCACGTGGACTGTCTGGACAGTTATGATTTCAGCGCACTGTCCCCGGAGGAATTGAGGGAGAGGCTGACCGTTGTGGATGACCAGAGGATATGGGTCATTGCGGAGGCCGTCAGAAAGGGCGTGAGCCTTCAGGAGATCCGCGACATCACCAGCATCGACCTGTGGTTCATAGACAAGATAGCCGTTCTGGTCGAGATGGAACAGGCGCTGAAAACGCAGGAGCTCACCCCTGCGCTCTTAAAGGAGGCAAAGCGGATAGAGTTCCCTGACAACGTGATCGCGAGACTTACCGGGAAAGCGGAAGAGGAGATCAAGGCCATGCGCCATGCGAACGGCATCCGTGCCGTCTACAAGATGGTGGACACCTGTGCCGCGGAGTTCGCGGCTTCCACTCCCTATTACTATTCCGTCTACGGCGGAGAGAATGAGGCGGTGGAGACCAGGGACCGCAAGAAGGTGCTGGTGCTGGGCTCCGGTCCCATCCGGATCGGTCAGGGCATCGAGTTCGACTACTGCTCCGTGCATGCCACGTGGGCTTTCTCGAAGGCGGGCTATGAGACCGTCATTATCAACAACAACCCGGAAACGGTGAGTACCGACTTCGACATTGCGGATAAGCTGTACTTTGAGCCTCTGACCCCGGAGGATGTGGAATCCATCGTGGACATAGAAAAGCCGGACGGAGCCGTAGTGCAGTTCGGCGGACAGACTGCCATCAAGCTCACGGAGAGCCTGATGAAGATGGGCGTGCCCATCCTCGGAACAAGGGCCGAGGACGTGGACGCGGCCGAGGACAGGGAGCTCTTTGACAAAATACTGGAGGAGACGCAGATTCCCCGTGCGGCGGGGGGCACCGTCTACACCGCCCAGGAGGCCAAGGCTGTGGCGAACCGCCTGGGGTATCCCGTGCTGGTGAGACCTTCCTATGTGCTGGGAGGCCAGGGAATGCAGATCGCCATTTCCGATCAGGAGATCGAGGAATTCATGGCGATCATCAACCGCATTGCCCAGGACCATCCCATCCTGGTGGACAAGTACCTTCAGGGCAAGGAGGTGGAGGTGGATGCGGTCTGCGACGGCACCGATATCCTGATTCCCGGCATCATGGAACACATTGAGCGGACCGGCGTACATTCCGGCGACAGCATCTCCGTTTACCCTGCGCCCACCATCGGAGCCGCGGTGAAGGAAAAGATCGCGGAGTATACCGGACGACTCGCAAAGGCTCTGCATGTAAAGGGCCTGATCAATATTCAGTTCATCGCCATCGGCGAGGATGTGTACGTGATCGAAGTGAATCCCCGTTCTTCCAGGACGGTCCCCTATATCAGCAAGGTGACGGGCATTCCCATCGTGGACCTTGCCACCGAGGTCATCATCGGAAAGACGATCCGGGAGCTGGGCTACGAGCCCGGCCTGCAGCCGGAGGCAGAATATTATGCCGTCAAGATGCCGGTGTTCTCCTTTGAGAAGATCAGGGGCGCCGAGATCAGCCTCGGACCTGAGATGAAGTCGACGGGAGAGTGTCTCGGCATTGCAAAGGATTTTAACGAAGCGCTGTATAAGGCTTTCCTGGGCGCGGGCGTGAATCTGCCCAAGTATAAAAATATGATCATCACCGTAAAGGACGCGGACAAGGGGGAGGCCATAGAGATCGGCCGCCGTTTCGAAAAGCTCGGTTACACGATCTACGCCACCCGCAGTACGGCACTGGCCCTGAACGAGGCCGGAGTCAAGGCGAGAAAGGTGAACAAGATCTCCCAGGAGTCGCCCACGGTCATCGACCTGATACTGGGCCACAGGATCGATCTGGTCATCGATACGCCCACGCAGGGCCGCGATAAGTCCAGGGACGGATTCCTGATCCGCCGGACTGCCATTGAGACGGGCGTGAACTGCATCACCGCCATGGACACTGCCAGAGCCCTGGTGACAAGTCTGGAGAACGCAAGCAACAGCCTGACGCTGGTGGACATCGCGCAGCTGTAGGCGGAGGGTGCACCCGCCGCTGTCATCTGTTATTTGGAAAAAACGGCGGCGGCCGATTATAAGAAGAGAAAAGCCTGCATATACTATCCGGTAGAAAGCGAGGTATAAAATGAAAGCGGAAACCTATCCTTTTGTAGTGCGGCCTCTTCCCTATGAGTATGACGCATTGATCCCGGTGCTGGATGCGGAGACGTTGACGTTTCACCATGACAGGCACTATAAGACCTATGTGGACAATCTGAACAAGGCTTTGTCCGATTATCCTGAGCTGCAGAAGCTTTCCCTGAGGGAGCTTTTGATCGCTCTGGATACTCTTCCGGAGCCGCTGCGCACCGCCGTGCGCAATAACGGAGGCGGGACATACAATCATGAGCTGTATTTTGACGCCATGAAAAGTCCGGCGGGACAGGAGCCGGCGGGAGAGCTGGCGGCGGCGATCGATCGGGATTTCGGTTCCTACCGGCAGTGGAAGGAGCAGATGAAGCAGGCGGCGGTAAGCAAATTCGGCTCAGGCTGGGCATGGCTGGTGACCGATAAGGAGGGAAAGCTGTCTGTTGTTCAGACCTCGAATCAGGATGTTCCCGACCTGAAGGACTATACGCCCCTGTTCCTGGTGGACGTGTGGGAGCATGCATACTATCTGCAGTATCAGAACCGGCGCGCCGATTATGTGGACGGATGGTTCGGTCTGATCAATTGGCGCAAGGCTGAAAAGAGGTATGAGGAGAGACAGTAGAGGAATCTGTTCTGAACGGAAGAATTGTTTTGTGCAGCCGTCACTCTCGCATGAGTGGCGGCTGTTTTTTGTCCCCAGGGCGGCTGCACAAATGGGCGGAACAATTTATTTTCGGTTGATTCTTACGGTAATTTGTGATATCTTGTACATGAATACTCGATCCGGAGGATGCGGAAGACATGATACGGCCGGAGCGCTATCGATATGAGAATAAATATGTGATCAGCAGCATCCAGGCGGAGGAGCTGAGTCTGCGAACGGCGGCGGTCTGTCTGGCGGACCCGCACGTGGGAGAACGGGGACAGTACAATGTGCGGAGCCTGTATTTTGATGACTACAGGGATAGCTGCTATCACGACAACGAGATCGGCATAGAGCCCCGCACCAAATGGCGCCTGCGTATTTATGACCGCAGTGACAGGCTGATCCATCTGGAGCAAAAGAGAAAAGAGGGCGGAAAGATCTGCAAGGAGAGTACGGTCGTCTCCCGGAAGTTCTGTGAATGTCTGCTGGAATCGGCAGGAGAAACGGACTATCCGGCGGAGGACAGACTGGTCAACCGTTTTTTGACGGACTGCTATGTCAGGGATCTGCGCCCGAAGGTCATTGTGGAGTACGACAGGGAGCCTTATGTCTGTGAGGACGGGGATGTGCGCATCACCTTTGACAGGAATATCTGTTTTTCCGGACAGGTCGAAGGCTTTTTCGACCCGGAGCTGTTCCTCTGCCCGGTCATGCCGTCGGGGCAGCAGCTCCTGGAGGTGAAATACACGGAGTTCCTGCCGGCCTTTATACAGAATGTCCTGGATACGGGCAGACTGCAGCAGAGCACCTTTTCAAAATATTACTTAAGCAGAAGCTTGGGAAAGGAATTGTACATATGAATTCATTTCAGGATATCATCAAAAAATCTTTTCTGGAGTCGTTCAGCGGAGGGATAACGGGGCAGGTGGTACTTCTGTCCGTGTCGGTGACGGTGGTGCTGGCGCTGTATCTGTATCTGGTCTACCGGCTGCTGGGGAGAAAGACCTTTTACAATATGAATTTCAATCTGTCGCTGGTGGGGATGGCGGTCGTTACCGCGGCGATCGTACTGGCAATTCAGTCAAATCTTGTGCTGTCCCTGGGCATGGTAGGTGCGCTGTCCATCGTCCGCTATCGGTCGGCGGTGAAGGATCCGCTGGATCTGTTCTTTCTTTTCTGGAGCGTGGCCATCGGCATCATGTGCGGCGCCCAGCAGTATGTGCTGGCGGCGGCAGTGTCGCTGGTGCTGACGATACTGCTCTACGGGCTCAGCTACATTCCGGCAATGCGTGCGCCCTACGTGCTTGTGGTGAACGGGCATCCGGATGATCTGACGGCCGTAAAGGAATGTCTGAAAAAGCACAGCAGGCGCTACGGTATTAAGTCGAATCACATATCCGGCGACAAGCTGCGCATGGTGATAGAGATCAAGGTAAAAAATCCGGACGAGCTGCTGGTGGAGTTGAGCGGCCGCAAAGGCTTGGCGGTGTCTGTCCTGACTTACGAGGGCGATGTGGTAGGATAGCAGGCTGCACAGGAGGTTGGCGTGAGACGAAGGAACGCAATATTTTTTGCAGGCTGTGCGCTGTTTTTGATATGCAGTGCATGGCTTGTATTTTTCTATCTGTGGCTGGGGATCAGGGACCGGGTGGTCATATCCCATGAGAGCGGGATCTACGAGGACGGAACGCAGGTCACGGTGCGCATCTTCCGGAAGGGGACGGTGTACTATACTGCGGACGGCAGAGAGCCGGCGCCGGACTGGGCAAATGTATGCAGATACGAGGGGCCCCTGACCCTGGAGGCCTCTGACGAGGGAAGCGTCTACAGCATCCGGTTCTTCTGTCAGTTCGCGGACGGAGAACTCACGGAGCTGCAGGAGAGAAATTATGTGGTGCTGGCGGACGACAGAAAAATCTCCACGGACTATATCGTGACGGTCCGGGGGAACGAGAGGGAACTGTTCAGCGACGAGGAGGGGATCTTTGTCCGGGGAAATCTGTATTATGAGTATCGCAGACAGAGGCCTAACGTGAACATTCTCAGCAGTATTATTCCCGCCAATTATTACAGCAACAGAGAGCTGGAGGTCCACACCGCGGTCTTTACCGGCCAGGGACAGGAGATCCTGGCTCAGGATTGCGGATTAAAGATCTACGGCAATGTCACCAGGGCCAAGAATCAAAAATCCTTCCGGCTGATCGCAAGATATGAATATGATACGGTCAACGAATTTTCCTATCCCTTTTTTGACTGTCTGATCTCGGAGAATACGGGAACCCCGCTGCCCGCCTACCAGCGATTGTCGCTGCACAACAGCGGAAATGACAACGGATACGGATTCCTTCGGAATACCCTGTGCAACGAGCTCGCCAGACAGGCGGGATTCCCGGATGTGCTGGTCTCAAAGAGCGCCGCCGTTTATATCAATGACAGATATATGGGCGTCTACTGGCTCCAGAATGATTTCGACGACAGATATTTTAAGGAAAAATACGGCACCTACCAGGGTGAGATGGCAGTGAGCGAGGGGACTCTCAGCGAGATGGAAGAGAGTGCGCAGCAGGAGGAATGGGAGCGTGAGAGCGCAGAAGATTACAATGATTTTTGCGAGTGGCTGTCTGAGGCGGATGTCAACGATCCAAAAGTTTGGCAGAGGGTGGAAGAGACGGTCGACGTAGATAACCTGATCCGGTATGTGGCTCTGGAGTACTATGTGAATAATATTGACTGGCCGAACAATAATGTGAAGGTGTACCGGTATGTCCCGGCGGAAGGGGAGGAGTACCGGGAGGGAACGGTCTTTGACGGCCGATATCGGTATCTTTTGTTTGATCTGGATTACGGCATGGGGCTCAAATTTCTGGGGTGGTTCGGCAGAGACGCCAAGACGGAGATCCTCGGACAGCTTTGCGACATTGAAGAGGACGCCGGTCCCTTTGCAAAGCTGATGGAGCGGGAGGACTGCCGGGACCGTTTTATCAGCGAAGTGCTGAATCTGCGAAACGGAAGCTTTTCCCGCGATAACGTGATCCGCGTGATGGATGAATTCAACGATTCCAGGTGGGACGAGCTGGAATATATGATGGAGAGCACGGACATCCTGAAGGATTCTCTGTGGGAGCCGGATGACAACAGTATTGAAAATGTGAAGGATGAATTGGAGACAATAAGGAACTATGCGCAGGAGCGGTCTTTCAGTGTGCTCCGGGAACTGGAGGAAAATTGGGAGTGCGGTGAACTTATCCGGATAAGGGCGGAACAGCAGGAGGGAATGACGGTCTGTGTCAACGGGCAGGCCGTGAATCAGAAGAACGGCTGGTATTATGATAATATTCCTATTACGCTTTCGCTGGATGCCGACAGAGGGGGCATTCAGGTGTCGGGATGGTATGTGAACGGGAAATACCTGGAGGGAGAGACTGTGGAGCTCAGGGCCCGGAGTTATCTGAAGAACGGTATTTTGGAGATCGCTCCCGAATGGGAAGAGACCATTACGGAATGTCTGACCATCGACGCCTGGTCTACCAGAGGGGACCAGGACTGGGTGACCCTGAAGAACGGGGGAAACAGTGCCGTCTATCTGGGGGACTGGTTCCTCAGCGACGACCCGGAAGAACCGCTGAAGGGCCGACTGCCGGTGATGACCCTGGAGCCGGGCCAGTGCGTCACGGTCTATGGAGACCAGTATGATGGGGAGACCGGGGCGGATAGCTGCAGGATGGACTTTTCCTGGAGCGGTGAGGAGCAGGTGATACTGTCTCATCTCACAAGAGGAATTGTGGAATGTAAAAGCCGATAGGAGCATGGATGATGAACCGCGTCAATTATCAGAAAGAGCTGGAGGAGCTGTTGGATGAACTGAAAAGAGAACGGCGGGAAGATGCACAGGCGCCGTCTCTACTGCTGCACAGCTGCTGTGCGCCCTGCAGCAGCTATGTGCTGGAGTATCTCTGCGGCCGGTTTCGCATCACCGTGTTCTATTTTAATCCCAATATCTCCGAAGATGCGGAATACATCCGACGGATGGAGGAGCAGAAGCGTCTGATCGATGCCTACAACAGAGAGGGAAGAGGGCATCCGATCTCTATCCTGGAGGGCGAACATGATCCCCGGCGCTTCTTTCAGGCGGCAAAGGGTCTGGAGGACTGTGCCGAGGGAGGAGAACGGTGCCTGCGCTGTTTTGATCTGCGCCTGCGTGAGACCGCCCGGCAGGCATCTGCCGGCGGATATCATTTTTTTGGCACGACGCTGACCATCAGTCCCCTGAAGGACGCGGCAAAGCTGAATGAGATCGGCACCGCCTTGGCAAAGGAATACGGTGTTGCCTGGCTCCCGTCCGATTTCAAAAAGAAAAACGGCTTTCAGCGTTCTGTGGAACTGTCAAAGGAATACGGACTGTACCGGCAGGACTACTGCGGCTGTGTTTTTTCCAAGGCCGGGCGTCAGATGAGCAGGGCGGCAGAGCAGACGGAAGGAACGGGCAGCATGGCAGACCGGAGCGGACAGATCACAAGATCGGTCACATAATATTACGGAAAGGGTTGGATATATATCATGAAAAAAATTCTGGAATTATTGTCCGAGGAAATGGGAAAAGCATTTGAGGCGGCAGGTTACGACAGTGCCCTGGGCAGGGTGACGCTGTCGAACCGTCCGGATCTGTGCGAATATCAGTGCAACGGTGCCATGGCGGGGGCGAAGCAGTACAGAAAGCCGCCCATTGCCATAGCGAACGACGTGGCAGGACAGCTGGAGACAAGCAGCGTGTTCAGCGAGGTCCGGGCCGTTGCGCCGGGCTTCCTGAATCTGAAGCTTTCGGAAGAGTATCTGCTGAAAGCGGTGGAGTGCATGGCGGCAGAGCCGAAGTTCGGGCTGGAGCCTGCGGACAGACCGAAAAAGATCATTATTGATTACGGCGGAGCCAATGTGGCGAAGCCGCTCCATGTGGGCCATATCCGCGCGGCGGTGATCGGGGAGAGCATTAAGCGGATCTGCCGGTATGTGGGGCACGAGGTCATCGGAGATGTACACCTGGGAGACTGGGGCCTGCAGATGGGCCTGGTGATCACGGGGCTTCAGGACCGCCAGCCGGAGCTGGTCTATTTTGACGAGAGCTATCAGGGGGAATATCCCGATGAGGCTCCCTTTACGATCTCGGAGCTGGAGGAGATCTATCCGGCTGCCAGCGCGAGGTCCAAGGAGGATCCGGAATATAAGGCCAGGGCCATGGAGGCCACCTTCAAGCTTCAGAACGGCGTCAGGGGCTATCGCGCGCTCTGGAAGCACATATTGAACGTGTCGGTGGCCGATCTGAAAAAGAATTACGGCAGTCTGAACGTGGAGTTCGACCTGTGGAAGGGAGAGAGCGACGTTCACGATCTGATTCCGGAGATGGTAGACTATATGAAGGAAAACGGTTATGCGCACATCAGTGAGGGCGCACTGGTGGTGGACGTGAAGGAGGATACCGACACCAGGGAGATCCCGCCCTGCATGATCCTGAAGTCCGACGGCGCATCTTTGTACAACACCACGGATCTGGCCACCATCATGGAGAGAATGAGGCTGTATTCTCCCGATGAGATCATCTATGTGGTGGACAAGCGTCAGGAGCTGTATTTTGAGCAGGTGTTCCGCTGCGCCAGAAAGACAAAGCTGGTGAAGCCGGAGACGGAACTTGTATTTCTGGGATTCGGCACCATGAACGGCGCGGACGGAAAGCCCTTCAAGACCAGGGACGGCGGTGTGATGCGTCTGGAGGCTCTGATCCGCGAGACCGGGGATGAGATGTACAAAAAGATCCGCGAAGGCCGTCAGATGCCGGAGGAGGATGCCGTGCGCGTGGCAAAGCAGGTGGCAGTGTCCGCGTTAAAGTACGGCGATCTTTCCAATCAGGCTTCCAAGGATTATGTGTTCGACATTGACCGGTTCACCTCCTTCGAGGGAGACACCGGACCTTACATCCTGTACACCATTGTGCGGATCAAGTCCATTCTGACCAAGTACCGCGAGCAGGGGGGAAGCCTGGACGGTCTGAAGCTGCAGGCCGCCGGCGGCGAGTCCGAGAAGGCTCTGGAGATGAAGCTGGTAGAGTTCAACACCATGATCCAGAGCGCCGCCGAGGAATTGGCGCCCCACAAGGTCTGCGCCTATATCTACGATCTTGCCAATGCGTTCAACCATTTCTATCACGAGACCAAGATTCTGGGCGAGGAGGATACGCTCAGGCGCGAAAGCCTCATCGGTCTTCTGGTCATCACCGAAGATGTGCTGAACGTCTGCATTGACCTGCTGGGGTTTGAAGCGCCTGACAGAATGTAGCATATGATAGGGGGAAAATAAATGAAAAGGAGAAGCTTTTGCTGCTTCTGTTCCGCGGTCTTGCTCTTATCCGCCCTTTTGGGCGGATGCAGCGGACGGAATGCAAAGACGCCGGAGACGCAGGAGGCGCAGCCTTCCCAGGCAGGGACAGAGACAGAGCCGTATCTGCAGGGGGAAGCCTATCAATGGGCGGAGGGCCCGGTCAAGGAGACGGAACTTCCCTCCGCAGATGAATTGCTGAAGGAGAAAAATTTAAGCAGCGTGTGGCAGTCCGACGTTATGATCTCGGACCAGGCCGTCTGGATGCTTGTCGCCGCGGACAACGGTCAGAAGGAGGTTCACGAATACTGTCTGTTCTTTCCTTTTGAAAAGTCGGAATGGGTGATGACGGAAACGGGAGACGCCGCGACATCTGACGGCGTGCCGTATGTCCGTTTGATCTCTCCCGTCCGTTCGCTGTCCGGCGAAGCCTATGCAAAGCTTTCATTGGGGGAGGGCGGCAGTGGAATCGCGGTCGTCTCCCAGGAAGGGGTCGGAGAGTACCGGGGATCCATCACAGAGGCTTTTCCGGATTTCGAGTCCCAGGTGGTGAGGAGCAGAGACGGAAAGGTCTATGAATGGCTGAACGGCGACGGCAGCCAGAATGTTTTCGTCTCGGATGCAGCGACGAACCGGGCCCTGCTGAAATGTGTGTCGGAGAACGGCCAGGCGCCTGCGGAAGAAGTGACGGTGGACGGATGGATCCTGGGGGCGGTCCAAAAGGATGAGGACAGTGACGTACTCTTTTACGGAATGGACCGGGATCGCTCTCCGGCCATGTGGGACGAAAACGGCAAAAGGGCGAAAATAAGATTTCCGGAGCAGCTGGCGGCGTCCGAGTTTGCCGCGGCATACACCGCCGGGGGAGATCTGGCTTTTCTGGATAAATACGGTCTGTGGGAGGTCTCTGAGGACGGAGACCGGCTTCTGTATTCCTTTATGGAGAACGGATACCGTTTTGATTCTGCACTGGGAATGGCAGGCGGTGAAGACGGTGTGCTGTATCTGCTGATGGACATGAACGGTATGCCGACGGTACTTTCCTACGATCTGTCGAAAAAGGACATGCAGCCGGAAAAGAAGGAGCTGGTGCTGGCCATGTCCACCCCCAGCGTAGCCTTTAACGATGTGGTCGCCGATTTCAACAGGTACGATCCCGAATATTATATATCGGTGATCGCGCCGGAGAATGGCCAGGATACAGAAAGCTTCTGCAGGCAGATCCAGCTTGAGATCACGGCCGGACGCGGGCCGGATCTTTTGGAGGGCGATGTTCTGTACGACATAGAGTCCATGAAGGAACAGGGATACCTGGCTGCGCTGGACGGACAGATGTTCCGGGACGCGGGCTGTATTGACACTGCCCTGGCAACGGGCATGATGGACGGAGAACTCTACGGCGTGCCTTACGAGTTCAGTATTGATTTTGCGGCATACCATCAGAGCGCGCTGGGAGACGCCGATACCCTGACGCTTGACAGGATGATGGAGCTCATGGAGACTTCGGGAGTACAGATCGCAGACCCCGACTGTTCGCCGGAGCAGTTCATTATACGGTATGCTCTGTATGACGAATCCAACACGGATTACATCGACTGGGAGGCACACAGGAGCCATCTTGCAGACGGAAAATTTGCGGAGCTCCTTGAGTTCGCCGGGGAGCATACGGTGGAACAGACCTCCTACGAGCAGCAGATATCTCCGGAGGATGTGTTCGCCGTGCATCCGCTGTTCGGCTTTTATCTGGACGGCTTCACGGAATTGCAGGAAGCTCTGGGAGATTACCGGATCCTGGGATATCCCAGAAATGAGGGGAACGGAATCTATATGTGGACCGATCGGATCTACGTGAACGCTCAGAGCGAATCCGGGGAGGGCGCGATACATTTTCTGCAGTATCTCGTAGGCGAAAAGGCGCAGGCCCTGTATGTCTCGTATGACTTCACGGAGGACGCCTACAGGAGAATGGGCGCTGACGGACTTTTTGTTGACAAGGGCGTGCTGCTCTCCGTGAACCGGCCGGTCCTGGAGCTCATGGTGGAAAAGGAGGACGGCAATAATCCGGATAATCAGTTCGTTCTGGATGATGGCGAGATCCTGTATTTAAAGCAGCCGCTGTCGGACCGGCAGATCGAGGAATTCTGGTATCTTGTGGATAATGCCATGCCCGCCGTCTTCAGGATAACACCCTTGGAGGATATGGTATACGAGGAGCTGGGAGCCTATTTTGAAGGACAGTGCTCCGCCCAGGAGGCCGCGGAAAAACTGAATAACAGGGTACAGCTGTATCTGGATGAGACGGAATAGGCTCCGCCGAAAAAAATCTTGACAAACAGTATGGTTCACTGTATACTAACTAAGTCGGCTGTTCGGACAGCCGACAGATGGAAGTTTAGCTCAGCTGGGAGAGCATCTGCCTTACAAGCAGAGGGTCATAGGTTCGAGCCCTATAACTTCCACTCCGGCGTTTGGCCGGAACATATGGCGAGATAGCTCAGTTGGCTAGAGCACGCGGTTCATACCCGCGGTGTCGGGGGTTCAAATCCCTTTCTCGCTACGAAAAGTCTTTCTCAGGAAAGACTTTTTGTTTTTTGGGCAAAATAATATTCATTGACACGGAGAGACATTGACACATTGACCTGCATGTGCCGGTGCGAGGCGCCGGCGGAACGGAGTTCAGATGAGAATCGGAATGGGCTATGACGTACACAGACTGGTATCGGACAGGGAGCTGATTCTGGGAGGGGTCAGAGTCCCCTATGAGAAGGGGCTGCTGGGCCACTCGGATGCGGATGTGCTTCTGCATGCCGTTATGGACGCCCTGCTGGGCGCTGCGGCGCTGGGAGACATCGGAAAGCATTTTCCGGACACGGATCCGGCCTATCAGGGAATCTCCTCCCTGGAGCTGTTAAAGCGGGTGGGCGGGCTGCTGGCGGAAAAGGGATTTCTCATTGAGAATATCGACTCCACCGTCATCGCACAGGCTCCCAAGCTGCGGCCGTATATCGACGCCATGCGGGAAAATATTGCAGGCGCGCTGGAACTGGACGCGGAATTCGTGAGCGTGAAGGCGACCACTGAGGAGGGCCTCGGCTTTACGGGAACGGGGGAAGGGATATCGGCCCAGGCGGTCTGCCTGCTGACCAGTCCCTTTGATCTGACGGCGGGACAGGCCGCAGGGAGCTGCGGGAAGTGTCCGGGGTGTCCGCGATGAATAAAAAAGAGTGTTGACAAACGGCTGCATTTTGCATATTCTGTTTATTAGATGACAGATATCTGAAAAAAGGCTGAGAGCGAAGAGAGTACTTTTCCGGAATAGGTCACAGAGAGGGCTGCGGTACGGCTGAGAGCGGTCCGGTCTAGGGAAAGGGAAGTGCATTCGTGAGCCGGTCCGGGGAAGGCGTTTTGGCGGTATCCGGACACGTGGGCGGACGTTATACGCATGGAGAGAAAGGCCACCGGCCTTTAAGTAGAGTGGAACCGCGGGAAGACCGTCTCTTACGGGACAGTGTCTTCCGCGGCTTTTTATTTGCTTCTGTGCGGCGGAGCCGCATCGGGTGAGAGGGAATATGGGACTGGTCAAAAATATTAAAGAGGAAATCAGGATCATAAGGGAGAGAGATCCGGCGATCCATTCGTCCATGGAAGTTTTTCTTTATCCCAGCTTCCGGGTCATGCTGCACTACCGTGCCGCCCACTGGCTCTACGTCAGGGAACATTATTTCCTGGCGAGATGGGTGTCCCAGCGCAGCGCCAGGAAGACGGGCATTGAGATCCATCCGGGCGCGACCATCGGAAAAGGACTCTTTATCGATCACGGCATCGGCGTGATCATCGGAGAGACCACCGTGATCGGAGATAATGTGACGCTCTATCAGGGCGTTACCCTGGGAGGTACAGGCAAGGAACACGGCAAGCGTCATCCCACCATCGGCAACAATGTGATGATCAGTGCCGGAGCGAAGGTGCTTGGGTCGTTCACCATAGGTGACAATTCCAAGATCGGCGCGGGCAGTGTGGTGCTGGCCGAGGTGCCGCCGGATTCCACTGTTGTGGGCGTTCCCGGCCGGGTGGTGAAGCGCAGCAATCTGACCCTGCCGCAGGAGACCATGAACCAGACGGACCTTCCGGATCCCGTAAAAGAAGATATCGCCGATTTGCAGCGCGCCAACACGGAGCTGATCAACAGAGTCCTGGAGCTGGAGCAGGAAATGAAGCGGCTGCGGCAGGAGAAGAATGGAGAGAGACAGTAATATGGAAAACAAATTGCATTTTTATAACACACTGACCAGAAGGGTGGAGCAGTTCATCCCCAATGAAGACGGAAAGGTAGCCATGTACACCTGCGGCCCCACGGTGTATCATTTTGCCCATATCGGCAATCTGCGCTGCTACATCATGGAGGATCTTCTGGAAAAGACGCTGCGCTATATCGGTTACGATGTAAAGCGCGTTATGAACATCACGGATGTGGGCCATCTGTCCGGCGATACGGACACCGGGGAGGATAAGATGGTGGCGGGCGCAAAGAGAGAGCACAAGACCGTCATGGAGATCGCCGGATTCTATACGAAGGCTTTCTTTGAGGACTGCCGCAAGCTGAACATAAAGACGCCGGATGTGGTGGAGCCTGCCACCAACTGTATCGACGAGTTCATCAGAGTGATATCGAGACTGCTGGAGACAGGCTATGCCTATGAGAGCGGCGGCAATATTTATTTCGATACCTCCAGGCTGAAGGATTATTATGTGTTTTCCAGCCAGAATGAGAGGGAGCTGCTGGTGGGCGTCAGAGACGATGTGGAGGAGGACGCGAACAAGAGGAACAAGAGCGACTTCGTCCTGTGGTTCACAAAATCCAAGTTCGAGGACCAGGAGCTGAAATGGGAGAGCCCCTGGGGCGTGGGATATCCCGGCTGGCACATCGAGTGCTCCTGCATCAGCATGAAGCATCTGGGCGAGTATATTGATATACACTGCGGCGGCGTGGACAATATCTTTCCCCATCATACCAACGAGATCGCGCAAAGCGAGGCCTATCTGGGCCATAAGTGGTGCAATTACTGGTTCCACGTACATCATCTGAACGACAGGTCCGGAAAGATGAGCAAATCCAAGGGGAAGGTCCTGACGGTAAGCACCCTGGAGGAGAAAGGGTACGACCCCTTGGTGTACAGGCTTTTCTGCCTGCAGTCCCACTACCGCAAGCCTCTTGAATTTTCCTATGAAGTGTTGGATAATATGAGTGCCGCCTACGATAAGCTGGTAAAAAGGATCGGATCACTGAAGAGAGAGGGCGAGACCGACAGGGCAAAGTTCGACGAATACCGCCGGCGGTTCGAGTCGGCGCTCTGCGACGATCTGAACTCATCCATGGCCATCACTGTGCTCTATGACATGCTGAAGGACGATATGTCCGATGCCACGAAGTATGCGCTGGCCGAGAGCTTTGACCGGGTGCTTTCCCTGAACCTGACCACGGCCTCGGAGAAAAAGGCCGGGAAGGACGGCGTGGATGCGGAATTGGAGCGCTACATTCTGGAGAAGATTGAAGAGCGGAGGGCGGCAAAGAAGGAAAAGGATTTTGCGAGAGCCGACGCTATCCGCGACGAGCTGATGTCAAGGGGAATCCTGCTGGAAGATACCCGTGAGGGAGTGAAATGGAAGAAGGCGTGAGAGCAACGGCGGAAAAGAACAGGGCAGCAGGTCAGGAGAGTCTGTTGAAGGACATTCTTGACGCCTTCCCCGGCAAATGTCAGGACGTTCGCGCCTACTCGCCTCTGACGCTGGCCTACATCGGGGATGCCGTCTATGATCTGATCATCCGGACAGTGGTGGTGGCGCGCGCCAACCGTCCCGCGAACGAGCTGCACCGCATTACCGTGAGATATGTGAGCGCTCCGGCTCAGGCAGCGATCATACAGGCCCTGATGAACGAACTTACGGAGGAGGAAAAGTCCGTCTACCGCCGGGGCCGCAACTCCAAGCCGCACACCATGGCGAAGAACGCCAGCTTGGGAGACTATCTGAAGGCGACCGGCTTTGAGGCGGTGCTGGGACATCTGTATCTGAGCGGCAGGATGGATCGGGTGCTGGAGCTGGTTCGGAAAGGGATGGAGCTGGCAGGACTCGAACTGTGACCGCAGACGGTTCCGGGCACATGGGCATGCCGGCAGACGGCTCCGGACACACGGGAATACCGGCAGACGGTTTCGGTCATACGGGAATGCCGGCAGACGGTTCCGGTTGAAAGTGAGGGAACATGGCATACGAGGAATTTACCATAGAGGGCAGGAACGCCGTGATCGAAGCGTTCCGTTCCGGCAGGACGATAGACAAGCTCTATATATTGGACGGCTGTCAGGACGGCCCGGTGATGACGATCAGGAGAGAGGCGAAAAAGCAGGACACCGTTGTGAAATATGTCACCAGAGAGCGGCTGGATCAGCTCTCCGTGACGGGCAGGCATCAGGGCGTCATCGCCGTCGCCGCAGCATACCGTTATGCGGAGGTGTCGGACATCCTGCAGGCGGCCGAGGAAAAGGGAGAAGCGCCTTTTCTGTTCCTGCTGGACGATATTGAGGATCCACACAATCTGGGCGCTATTATCCGCACGGCAAATCTGGCGGGGGCACACGGTGTCATTATTCCGAAGAATCATGCGGTGGGGCTGACTGCAACGGTGGCAAGGACTTCTGCGGGAGCTCTGAATTACACACCTGTGGCCAGGGTCACCAATCTCTCCAGGACCATCGAGGATCTGAAAAAGGAGGGACTCTGGTTCGTCTGTGCCGACATGGACGGCACTTCCATGTATCAGCTGGACCTGAAGGGACCGATAGGGCTTGTGATCGGAAGCGAGGGGAACGGGGTCTCCCGGTTGGTAAGGGAGAAGTGTGACATGACTGCGGCCATTCCCATGAAGGGCAATATCGATTCTCTGAATGCCTCTGTGGCAGCAGGCGTATTGGCCTATGAGATCGTGCGGCAGCGCGGTGTATAGGGCGCGACAATACAGGAGGAAGCATGGCTGGAAGAATTTCGGACTATGATCAGTGCAGCGACAGTGAACTGATCGATAGGCTGAGACGGGGCGAGGAGCCCGTTATGGACTTCATCTGCGACAAGTACAAGAAACTGGTCAAAAGCAAGGCAAAGTCCATGTTCATACTGGGAGCGGACAACGAGGACCTGATACAGGAGGGTATGATCGGCCTGTTCAAGGCAGTGAGAGATTTTGATACCGGCAGAGACGCCAGCTTCTATACCTTTGCCGATCTTTGTATCAGCAGGCAGATGTACACGGCGGTGCAGGCCTCCAAGCGGCGCAAGCATTTTCCGCTGAATACGTATGTGCCGCTGGACAGCGGCGGCGCCGCCTCGGACGGACAGGAGGGGATCTCTCTGGCAGAGCTTTTGGCGGACAGGGCCGAGCTGAGCCCCGAAGAGCTTTTTCTGGACAAGGAGCGGGTGGCATATCTTGAGAAGACCATCGAGGAGGAGCTCAGCGATTTTGAGCGGCAGGTACTGGATCTGTATATGACAGGTATGAGTTATTCGCAGATCGCCAGAGTCTTGGGGCGTGACGAGAAGGCGACCGACAACGCGCTGCAGCGTCTGAAGACCAAGATCAGGAGGATGTTATGAATATAATCATTATAGGCTGCGGCAAGGTAGGCATTACACTTGTAGAGCAGCTTAACGGGGAAAATCACAATATTGTGGTCATCGACGAGAAGGAGGACAAGGTAAAGTCTATCACCGACGAGCTGGATGCCATGGGAATCGTGGGAAACGGCGTCAGTTACCAGACACTTCAGGAGGCGGGGATCCGGCATGCGGATCTGCTGATCGCGGTCACCGGCTCCGATGAACAGAATCTTCTCAGCTGTGTGATCGCCAGAAAGGCAGGGCACTGTAAGACCATTGCCAGGGTGCGGAATCCCATCTACAACACGGAGATCTCCTTCCTGAGAAAGGAGCTGGGGATCGCCATGATCATCAACCCTGAGCTCACTGCGGCCGCCGAGATCGCAAGGATATTTCAGTTCCCTACCGCTGTCAAGATCGACACCTTCTCCAAGGGCCGGATCGAGCTCTTGCATTTCAGGGTCACAGGTGACTGCCTGCTGAATAACTATCAGCTGATCCACGTGCGCACCACATTAAAGTGCGACGTGCTGGTGTGTATGGTCACAAGAGGAGAGGAGGTGCTGATCCCCAGGGGCGATTTTGTGTTCCGGGAGGGGGATATGGTGGCCATCGTCGCCACGCCGTCAAAGGCCAGCGATTTCTTCCGCAAGATCGGTATCGTCACCGGCAAGGTGCGCACCGCCATGCTGGTGGGCGGCGGCACTGTTGCGTACTATCTGGCGAGGCGTCTTCTGGATGTAGGCATCGATACCAAGATCGTGGATCAGGATCCGGCCAGATGCGAGCACTTGAGCGAGCTGCTGCCCAAGGCCACCGTCATATGCGGCGACGGTACGGACGAGAAGCTGCTTTTGCAGGAGGGGCTGGATACCGTGGAGGGCTTTGCGGCGCTTACCGGGCTGGACGAAGAGAACATCCTTCTCTCTCTGGTGGCAAAGAAGTATTCTCACGCAAAGATCGTCACAAAGATCAATCGCGTCAATTTCAACAGTGTGCTGGGAGATATTCAGCTGGACAGCACCACCTTTCCCAGACTGCTCACCGCGGATGTGATCATTAAGTACGCCCGCTCCATGAACGAGTCTCTGAACAGCAATGTAGAAAACCTCTATAAATTGGAGGATGGCCGTGTAGAGGCGCTGGAATTCTATATCAAGGAGCCCTCCGCGGTCACCGGGGTTCCTCTGGCCGAAATGCGCCTGAAGAAGAATCTGCTGATCTGCTCCATCACGCGGGGAAATCACGCTATTATTCCCGGCGGACAGGATGAGCTGCAGGTGGGCGATCTGGTGGTGGTAGTGACCACACACACCAGGCTGGGGGACATCAAGGATATTTTGGGGGATAAGTGATGAATATTGGGATCGTTCGGTTCATTATAGGTTGGATGCTGGAATTTGAAGCGGCTTTTTTGCTGCTGCCGACCCTGGTCGGTGTGATCTACAGGGAGGTGCGTATTTCCCTGGTATTTCTGGCGACATCCATCATCTGTCTTTTAGCCGGATTCCTGTTGAAGCAGAGGAGACCGAAAAGGCGCGATCTCTACACCAGAGAGGGGTTTGCCGCCGTTGCTCTGAGCTGGCTTACCATGAGTGCCTTTGGGGCGCTTCCCTTTTTTCTCACGGAGGAGATTCCCAATTATATTGACGCTCTTTTTGAGACCGCATCCGGATTCACTACCACAGGTGCCAGTATTTTGACAAATGTGGAGGCGCTGAGCCATGCCAGCCTTTTCTGGCGGAGCTTTACCCACTGGATCGGCGGTATGGGAGTGTTCGTATTTATTATGGCGATCCTGCCCCTGATGGGCGGCGGAACGACCATCAATCTGATGCGGGCGGAGAGCACCGGCCCCTCTGTGGGCAAGCTGGTCCCCAGGGTAAAGGACACGGCGAAGATCCTCTATGAGATATACATCGGTCTGACGGTGATAGGAACTATCGTGTTCTGTCTCTGCGGTATGAACCTGTACGAGGCGCTGACCATCATCTTCGGAACCGTGGGCACAGGAGGCTTCAGCATCTACAGTGACAGTGTCATGAGGTTCAGCCCTCTGGCCCAGAATATGATCACGCTGTTCATGATCCTGAGCGGCGTCAACTATATGGCCTATTTCTGCCTGATCAGCAGACGGATCAAGGATGTGTTCGCCATAGAGGAGGTGCGCTGGTATCTGGGAATCGTCTTCGGCAGCGGAGCCATCATCACCTGGAATATCCACAAGCTGTATCCCAACATATGGGATTCCCTGCGGCATGCCTTCTTCCAGGTAGGCTCCATTATCACCACCACAGGCTTCTCGTCTGCGGACTTTGACCGATGGCCGGAGCTCTCCAAGATGATACTGGTGCTCCTAATGTTCATCGGCGCCTGCGCGGGCAGCACAGGCGGCGGCATTAAGGTGGCGAGGATCATCATCCTGTGCAAAACGATCCGCAAGGAGCTGGCGGTGATGATCCATCCAAGGGTGGTCAAGAAGATCAAGGTCGACGGCCGTCCTCTTCCCCATGAGACGCTGCGCGCCACCAATGTATTTATCGCTGTCTACTCGTTCATCTTTTTCAGCTCTGTGCTGCTGGTGAGCATTGACAACTTTGACTTTACCACCAATTTCACGGCGGTGGCCGCCACGTTGAACAATATCGGGCCGGGACTTGCCGGGGTGGGGCCCACACAGAATTTTTCCCTTTTCAGTCCGCTTTCCAAGTGCGTACTGATCTTTGACATGGTGGCGGGAAGGCTGGAGCTGTTTCCCATGATGATCCTGCTGGCACCGTCCAACTGGAAGAAATATTGAGCGGCAAATCGCAATCTGTTGCGGAACGGCCGCTGAAGCGGCAGAATGAGAGGAAGAATGAGAGGAAGAATGGGAAGGTACATCGCACGTTCGCTGACAGCGCTTTGTGCGATGCTGTGTGCGGCGGCGCTTGGCGGGTGCGGTGAAAGCGGCAGTGGAGCAAGCAGTGAAGCAAGCAGTGAAGCAGGCAGTGAAGCAAGCGGTGAAGCAAGTAGTGAAGCAGGCAGTGATACGGAGCTGACGCAGGAATATGTATGCAGCGAATTCGGAATCCCTGAGGCGGAGTTTGAGGGAGTTGATTTTGCCCGTTTTGTGGATTACTACGGACTGTCATATGAAAACATACACAACGAATCGGTGGAATACCTGCTTCGGGAATATAAAAAGAACAATGGAGAGCCGGCATTCTATGACTACAGATATATGTACGATGCAGACAGGGATGCGGTCCTGACCAGGGAAGATCAAAATTCCGTGTCCGTGGTATTTCTTGCGCAGGCGGAGGATGACCTGAACAGCTATTGGATATTTGATTTTGAAAAGGGGATAAAGATCGTCGGCGCAGGCGCGGTACAAGTGATCCCAGGGGATAACGTGACGGCAGCTCTCACACAGGAGCATAGGGAGCAGGTCCTGGGGCTGTTTGAAAAATATGATGTATATGCCTGGTATGAAGGCAGAGAAGAACTGAATTCAGGAGAAGAACAGAGCTTGGAAGAACAGAGCTTGGAAGAACAGAGCTTGGAAGAACAGAGCTCGGACAGGTGGTATTTGTCTGTGAGGCTTCAGGATGGCACGGTAGCTTCCGTGTCAGGAAGCGCCGAGGACAGCAGTGCGGACTTTGCCGGGCTGTTGTCGGAGATAACAGACATAGGAGAATAATTGATCGGCAATTTCTTTTTACTCTTTATACTTATTTAATATTTTCCGCGTCCCGTTCCTCTTGACTTCCCCTTATATGCGGTCTTATAATCATCAATGGAAAACCGACCGTTCGGTCGGAAAAGAGATTGTAATACGCTCCAAGGGCGGGATGAGAGGATGTCATGATTTCTAAATTCAGTGTGAAAAAACCGTATACAGTGTTGGTGGGAGTGGTGCTGGCGATCATTCTGGGCATCGTGTCGTTTACCAGAATGACGGCGGATCTGCTGCCGAGCATCAGTCTTCCCTACGTGATCGTTATGACCACCTATCCCGGCGCCAGCCCGGAGACGGTGGAAATGGCAGTGACGCAGCCGGTAGAGGCGGCTATGGCCACAGTCAGCAATATTGAGAGCATCAATTCCGTGTCCAGTGAGAATTATTCTCTGGTGATTCTTGAGTTCGCGCAGACTGCGGATATGAATGCGGTATCTCTGGAGATCCGTGAAAGTCTGGATCAGATCACAAGCTATTGGGACGACACGATAGGAAATCCCATCATCATGAAGCTGAATCCGGATATGCTGCCTGTCATGATCGCGGCGGTAGGTGTTGACGGCATGGATAACGCCGAGATCAGTACATATGTCCGGGAGTCCGTAATGCCTGAGCTGGAGAGTATCGAAGGAGTGGCCAGCGTCACGGGGACAGGACTTCTGGAGGAGAGTGTCAATGTCATTATCCGTCAGGACAGGATCGACGAGATAAACGAAAAGGTCCGTGCGGCCATAGACGAACAGATGGCGGATGCAGAGCAGGAGCTGGAGGACGGCAGCCGGGAGATCCAGGACGGCTGGAAGGGTCTGGCAGACGGCCGCCAGGAGCTGATCGACAGTCAAAAGGAGCTGGAGGACGGCAAAAAGGAGCTGGAGGACGGCAAAAAGGAGCTGGAGGACGGCAAAAAGGAGCTGGAGGACAAGCAGAAATCTGTCAATGCCCAGCTCGCAGAGCAGAAGACGGCCCTGCTTTCCGTGAAATCGCAGCTGGAAGCCACACAGAAGGATCTGGCCACCGCAAAACAGCTGAATGACGGAATCGGCCAGCTGAACGTGCAGATCGCACAACTGGAGAAGCTGCAGCGGCAGAGCGGCGGCTATTTGGAGAGCTATACAAAATATATGCAGGAGTGGGCTGCGGCAGGGATGAAGCTGGCAGCCTCTGTCTCCGGAGGAGATATGGGAAGCATCGCTGCGGCACAGGCGGAGAAGGCGGCCGTCGAGGCAAGGATCGACAGCCTGCGGAGCGAGGTCCTGGCCAATTCGGCGGCACTGTCCTCCATTTCTTCTGTCAGCCCTCAGGCAGCCTCTGCGATTCAGGCCATGTCGGCGCTGGAGAAATGGTATCCTGTGGACAATTACACCCAGGAGGCGATCACGTCCGTCAGCACCGCCGTGGGGGCAGGGCTGACCACGGCCCGGATGGCCGCAGACAGTATGCTGCCTGTGCTGAAGACACAGAAGGCGAATCTGGAGACCGCGCTGACCGCGCTGACCAGCGGCCTGGGCTATGATGCCTATGTCGAGACGGTCAACGCCTCTCTTGCAAGCCAGAACATAACCGATCTGGGGGAAGCGATCACGGAGATCAACAGCGCGCTGTCCCAGATCGAGCAGGGACAGATGACCGCCGCGATCGAGTTCGCCAACGGCAAGGCGACCATTTCACTGGGCGAATACCAGCTGGATCTGGCGGAGTCCCAAATGGAGGCCGGGGAGGAGCAGCTGAAGTCCGGCTGGGATCAAATGGACGAGGCCGAGGACCAGCTGCGGGATGCCGAGGATCAGATGGCGGACGGTGAGGAACAGCTGGCGGAGGCAAAGAAGGACGCTTACGACCAGGCGGATATGAACCGTATCCTGACGGTGGACACCGTGAAAAATCTCCTGACGGCCCAGAACTTTTCCATGCCTGCAGGCTATGTCACGGAGGAGGGCGTCGATTATCTGGTCCGTGTGGGCGATAAGCCTTCCACCGTCGAGGAGCTGCAGGCGCTGCCGCTGATGGATCTTCACATGGACGGCGTACCCGTGATCTATCTGGGCGATGTGGCGGATGTCTTCTATACGGACAATTCGGCCGACATCTATACCAATGTGAACGGCAGCGCCGGTGTCATGCTGACCATTCAGAAACAGACCGGTTATTCTACCGGGGAGGTCTCGGACCGTCTGGGAGAACGGTTTGAGGAATTGATGGAGCAGAATGAGGGGCTGACTCTCATCACCCTGATGGATCAGGGAATATACATCGATCTTGTAATGGATTCCATCATCAACAATATCCTTTTCGGCGCAGTGCTGGCAATCCTGATCCTGCTGATCTTTCTGAAGGATCTGCGGCCCACCCTGGTGGTCGCATTCTCCATACCGATCAGCCTGGTGACGGCTGTCGTCTGCATGTACTTCAGCGGCGTGACCCTGAATGTGATCTCTCTGTCGGGTCTGGCACTCGGCATCGGTATGCTGGTGGACAATTCCATTGTGGTGATCGAGAATATTTACCGGCTGCGCAGCGAAGGGATGACGGTCCAGGAGGCCGCCATAGAGGGCGCAAGGGAAGTGGCCGGCGCTATCATGGCATCCACCCTCACCACGGTCTGCGTGTTCCTGCCCATCGTGTTTACGGAGGGCATCACCAGACAGCTGTTCGTGGACATGGGCCTGACCATCGCATACTCTCTGCTTGCCAGCCTTGTAATCGCATTGACGGTAGTGCCCGCCATGTCATCCAAGATGCTGTCCGGGACAAAGGAAAAGAAGCCGGGCAGGATCTACGGGGGGCTGCTGAATGTATATGAGAAATTGCTGAGAGCTTCTCTGAAAGCGAAGCCTCTGGTGCTGGTACTGGTGCTGGTGCTGCTGGTGGCGAGCATTGCGCTTGCATTTACCAACGGGACCGCGTTCATGGCCGATATGGATTCCACGCAGCTGACAGTGAGCGTGACTCTCGACGATGAGGCGACTCTGCAGGAGACGGGTGAGATCACGGATCAGGTGGTGGAAGCAATCCTTTCCATTGACGATGTGCAGAATGTGGGAGCCATGACTTCCATGTCCACCATGGCAATGCTGGGGGGCGGCAGCGGAAGTACCAACGCAGCCTCCATCTACGTGGTGACAAGAGATGACAAGAAAATGAGCAACGAAGAAATCGCCGCGGCAATCATGGAGAGGACGGCGGGATTGGATGCGGACATTGATGTGGAGACCTCCACTATGGATATGAGCGCTCTGGGCGGCAGCGGTATTTCCATTCAGGTGCGCGGAAGGGATCTGGATACCATTCAGAAGGTCGCAGAAGAGGTTGCGGCCATTGTCGAGAGCGTGGAGGGCACCGAGAATGTCAGTGACGGTCTGGAGGAGGCTGACGAGGAGCTGCGCATCGTCATAGACAAGGAGAAAGCGATACACTATGGCCTGACAGTGGGACAGATATATTCGCAGATCTATGCAAAGCTGGCGGAGGCCAGCAGCGCGACGACACTGGTGTCGGCCGACAGGGATTATAATGTGTATGTGATGAACGGCAGTGATATAGAGCTGACCAGGACATTGGTCCGCGACCTGGAGATCACGGGCACGGACGAGGACGGCAAGGAGGTGGAGTTCCCGCTCTCGGAGATCGCGGACTTTGAGCCTGCGCTGGCCCTGACTTCCATCAACCGTGCCGATCAGACAAGGTATGTAGCCGTGTCCGCATCGATCGCAGACGGTCATAACGTAGGTCTGGTATCCGCGGATGTGAATGAAAAGCTGGAAAGCTATGAAGTCCCGGCGGGCTGTCAGCTCGTTTTCTCCGGTGAGAATGAGATGATCATGGATGCTATGGAACAGGTCATGCTGATGATGCTTCTGGCGATCCTGTTCATGTATCTGATCATGGTGGCACAGTTCCAGTCCCTGATGTCTCCGTTCATCATTATGTTTACCATTCCGCTTGCTTTTACGGGAGGATTCCTGGGACTGTTCATCAGCGGCAGTGAGGTCAGTGTCATTGCCATGATCGGCTTCGTTATGCTGGCGGGAATCATTGTGAACAACGGTATTGTGATGATCGACTACATGAACCAGCTGCGGGAGGGCGGCATGGAAAAGCGGGAGGCTATTTTGACGGCCGGCCGCACAAGACTGCGCCCTGTGCTGATGACGGCGCTCACCACCATTTTGGCGCTGTCGACAATGGTGTTCAGCAACGAGATGGGTTCCGAGATGGCAAGACCCATGGCTGTGGTCACCATCGGCGGTCTGCTCTACGGTACACTGCTCACGCTTGTGGTGATTCCCTGCATTTATGATATCTTTATCCGAGAAGGAAGAAGCGGCCGCCCGCGTCTTAAGAGACGGCGCCGGGCGAAGGCCGGAGAGCCTGGAGCGGATGGGGAGGATATGTGATGTCTAAGATGACAGGCGCGGAGGAATACAGTCAGATACCGCCCAAGGTCCTTCGGTTGTACCGGGCTGTGATCAGATTGATCGAAAGGGGAGCCGATCCCGCAATATTGAGAGTGTCCGACATTACGCAGGAGGCCGGAATCGGCAAGGGTACTGCATACGAATATTTTGACAGCAAGGAAGAGATCGTGCTTGGCGCAGTGGTATATCAGATACAGGCTGTGGCGATCGAGCTGGAGGGAGAGCTGCAAAAGCGTGCGAGCTTTGAGGAGCAGGTAGATTATCTGTTGGACGCGGTAAGTGTCTGCAATACACAGAAAAACTGTTTTTTTAAACTGGTGCATATCCTGACCGACAATTCCGAGTTCAGCAATCAGGTACATGCGAGAATGAATACAAAGGCCTTTGAGCGATACAGGTTGGTGGGGCTGTTCCGCCAGATGCTGGGGGCCGCCGCAGAGAGGGGCGAGCTGAGAAGGGACCTTCCTCTGGACTATATGGTATTTTCCCTGGGGGCGCGTATTTTTGCCTATATGGTGGCGGCCTCCGAGGAAGGGCTTCAGGTAGAGCTTCCCCGTATGCGGGAGCTGGTATTCCGGGGAATCATGGAGGAGCTGCAGGCGCGCGGTGCCTCCGGCAGACCGCCGAAGACACCGCTCCCCTGACTCAGTCGTCTATTCTGTAGAAGATTTCCAGACTGTCCTCAGCGGCGTCAAGTCTGTCTTCCAACCGCTCCAGATCCTTTTCCAGGCTGCGGTAGTCACTGCGGGAAAGCGTGCCCCTGCGCACTGCGTTCTCCAGTTCGTCCTCGTGAAGATCCAAAGCGCGGTCGATCTCTTCCGCCCGCTGCTTTTCGGCAAAGAACCGGTCCAGATCGGGAACGGCGCTCTCCGAAAGCAGCTCTCCGATCTCGGTCTCATAACCGTCTACCATGGAGATCAGGCTCTCCATTGTCTCAGTGGTGACCGCTGTCTCCCCAGAGCCTTTTTGGTCCGCCGGTGAGCTGTCCTGCTGCGGGCTGCTGTCCGCCGGTGTGTTATCCTGCTGCGGGCTGCTGTCCGTCGGTGAGCTGTCCTGCTGCGGATCACCGTCCTCTTGTGCGCTGTCCGGCGTTTGTGCGCCTGCCTGCGTTCCGGCCTTCTCGCTGTCCGGTTCCTTTTGTGACTGAGACTGCTGCAGGGCGGCGACCTGTTCCTCAAGATCTGCGATCTGCTGGCGGAGCGCTTCGTCGTCTGCGTTTCCCGTTCCGGACTGACATCCGGTCAAAAGCAATGCGGCAGCCATTCCGGCCAAGAATATTTTTGCGTTCTTCATAATATATTCTCCTCCCAATATGCTTTTTTCTCATTATACACCAAGTGTCAAGCAGGAAGCTCAAAATTATGCATTGCCGTCGGATAAAAAAAGATTGACACCAAATAAAAACTGTGGTAACCTATATAAGCGTGTGAAATACGTGTCAGCAAGCAGAGTATCCACTCTCACCTTACGGCGACCGTGCCAGTAAGCGTTAATAGTTCAGGAACCGGCCGGAGCTGCTCTGAGAGCAGGACGGTGTTCGCTGCTGCGGACAGATGCGGCGGCGACGGTATGAGGATTGTTAAGTGGATGGCTGTGCTGTCCACTTTTCTTATGTTAGGGAGGTAAATGACCATTAGCGATTTAATGATTAACGAACAGATCAGAGACAAGGAGATTCGCCTGATTGGAGAAAACGGCGAGCAGCTGGGCATCATGTCATCCAGGGACGCCATGAAAATGGCGGAGGATGCGGGACTGGATCTTGTAAAGATCGCCCCTGCCGCGAAGCCGCCGGTGTGCAAGATCGTTGACTACGGCAAGTACAGATATGAGCAGGTCAGAAAGGAAAAAGAAGCCAGGAAGAAGCAGAAGACCGTAGAGGTAAAGGAAATTCGACTTTCTCCCAACATTGACACCAACGATCTGAACACAAAGGTAAATGCTGCCAGGAAATTCCTGACAAAGGGAGATAAGGTGAAGGTGACGCTGCGTTTTCGTGGACGTGAGATGGCGCACATGAATAACAGCAAGCACATTCTTGACGATTTTGCCGAGAGCCTTTCCGATATTGCAGTGATCGAGAAGGCGCCCAAGGTGGAAGGCAGAAGTATGACTATGTTTTTAACTGAGAAGCGTTGAACGCGGACGTTAAAAAAATAGATGAATCAAAGTTTAGGAGGAAATAGTTATGCCCAAGATGAAGACAAGCAGATCAGCCGCAAAGCGTTTTAAGGTAACCGGAACCGGTAAACTAAAGAGGAATAAGGCTTACAAGCGCCATATCCTTACCAAGAAGACTACAAAGACCAAGCGTAAACTGAGAAGACCTGCGATCACCGATGCAACAAATGTAAAGAACATGAAGAAGATTCTGCCCTATTTATGATCAGGTAAGGAGGAAAACGAGACATGGCAAGAATAAAAGGTGGCTTGAATGCCAAGAAAAAGCATAATAGAGTATTAAAGCTCGCTAAGGGTTACAGAGGAGCAAGGAGCAAGCAGTACAGAGTCGCAAAGCAGTCTGTGATGAGAGCGCTTGCATCCTCCTATGCCGGAAGAAAAGAGAGAAAGCGTCAGTTCAGACGGCTCTGGATTGCCCGGATCAACGCGGCAGCCAGACTGAACGGCCTCTCCTACAGCAAGTTCATGTACGGTCTGAAATTGGCGGGTGTGGATATGAACAGAAAGATGCTGGCTGAGCTGGCAGTCAATGATGCGGAGGGATTCAAGACTCTGGCTGAGTTGGCAAAGAGCAAGGTGGCGTAGCCTTGGACCGTGAAGGGAAGAGGATATATGCGACGCGTGGGAATTCGCTCCCGCGGCGGCGTGTATATCCTCTTTTTTACAGGGTGAAAGCAAGGAGAGGAAGGACTTATGCTGTTATTCTTTGATATAGACGGCACACTGATCGGTGAGCGCGATCACATTATGCCTGAGAGCGCCCGTGAAGCGATCGCCGCCGCCAGAAGGAACGGTCATATCTGTGCGGTCAACACCGGCCGCACGAAAAAGCTGGTAGGACCGGATGTGGAGAAGCTGGCGGAGTTCGACGCTTTTCTCATGGGCTGCGGGACCATGATCACCTGCGGCGAAAAGATGCTGTTCCACAAAAGCTTTTCCTCCGGGGAGGCTCAGGAGATCATAGACGCACTGCAGCGTCTCGGAATCGATGCGGTCCTGGAGGGCAGCGTGAACAACTACCGTGACAGCCTTGACAGAATGTTCACGCAGACCTTTCGGGACTTTGCGCTGCATTTCACCGACAAAAGCTATGGCAGCCTTGAGGAGGCGGCGGGAAATTACGATAAGCTGTACGCTTATGTGGACGATATGGCGCCGATGAAGGCCTTTCAGGAACAATTTGCGGACAGACTGGATTTTGTAGACAGACAGAAGGGGTTTTTTGAGATCATGCCGAAGGGCTGCTCCAAGGCCAGCGCCATGGAAAGGCTGGCGGAGGCGCTGGGAATTCCCATGAGCCGGACGGCCGCGCTGGGCGACAGTACCAATGACATTCCCATGCTTCAGCGGGCCCGCTATGGCATTGCCATGGGCGGTTCACCGGAGAGCGTGAAGGCCGCCGCGGACTATGTGACCACAGACCTGGAGAAGGACGGTGTGTGGAACGCTCTGAAATGGCTGGGTGTCTTTTGAAGCCCTCCGCTCAGACGCCGGTCTGCGGAGCATATTTTTGCACGTGCCTTTTAATGGCTTCAAAGCTCTCCCTGCTGATCACATGTTCTATTTTGCAGGCGTCTTCAGCTGCAATTTCAGCCGGAACACCGAGATCGGTCAACAGACAGGACAGCAGCTGGTGGCGCTCGTAGATCATCTCTGCAATCTCCCGGCCGGAAGGGGTCAGCAGGATGAAGCCGGCGTCGTCCACCGTAATATGTCCATTTTTGCGCAGGTTCTTCATTGCCACGCTGACGCTGGATTTTCGGAATCCGAGCTCGTTGGCGATATCGACGGAGCGGACCGCAGGGTGCTGTTTTCCCAGGATCAATATAGTTTCCAGATAGTTTTCCGCGGATTCGTTCACCGACATGTCCTCAGTCTCCTTACGCCTTAAAATGAAAATCTTCTTACTCTGAGTATATAACGAACGCAGCGGTCGTGCAAGTCAAATCTTGCCCGTGAGATCCGCCCAGGCCCGGTGCGTGTAGATCCGCCCAGGCCCGGTGCGTGTAGATCCGCCCAGGCCCGGTGCATGTAGATCCGCCCAGGCCCGGTGCACCGCTTGACATCCACATCGGTATGCGCTACACTATGGAGGAAATGTCGGGTTTGGTTACAGCGGCGAGGTGACATTTTAGTGAACAGAAAAGGAATTCTGATCTTATCGGTGATCGCGTTATTATTCATCATAGGGGGGACAGTACGGAACATGCCCAGACCCCCCTTTTTTTCGTATACGGGAAAAGTCATGGGCGCCTATCTGGTGGAAGAATCTGTCCTGGAGGGGAAGACGGAGCTGAAAAGCGAGGAAAATCCGGGTGTTTTGTTTGAAGGAGTCCTGCTCCCGTACGATTCCGATACGCGGACTCTGTATGTCCCTCAAAGCATGAGCTCGGAAGAGTTTTCGGGAAATCTGTCCGTACAGTCGAAGGCGCCCGATCACAGGGATTTCTATGTGTGCGCCCCCGCGGACGGGAAGTGGCAGGACAAGCTCGGCGCCATCCGGCAGAATTACGGCTACCGCCTCTGGCTTGTCAGCGAGAACTATTATTGCCAGCTGCGGCTGGTCATTACCGGCACGCCGATCATGTCCATACAGACAGAGAGGCGGGAGGAGGTCGAACTGCCCTCCTATGAGGAAGACCCGGACACTTACGTATACGGAGATAAAGAAGTCTTTTACGGAGAGCTTACCGTTTTTGACCCGGAGCTGTCGGGGGAGGACTATGCGATCACGGAGACAAGGATCCGCTACGGGGAAAGGGGAAGCGGTTCGAGAATTTTTGCAAAGAAGGCGTACAACATCGATACGCTGGACGGGAGGGGAGGGAGCCGGAATCTCTCTCTTCTGGGTATGCGGGAGGACGACTCCTGGAAATTGAACGCGCTGTACAGCGATCCCAACCGTATCCGCGATATCACGGCATCTCAAATATGGCAGGAGTTTGATGCTGCGGACGAAAATGTGGAGGAGCCGGGGCCTGAAATGCGATATGCGGAATTGTTCATGGACGGCAGATATCAGGGACTCTATTGCCTTATGGAGCCGGTCGACAGGAAAAAGCTGCAGCTGGACGGAAAAGATGTGCTCTACAAGGTGATAAGCTGGGAGATACCGGACGACAGCGAGATCCAGGAGTCGGCAGATCTTGGGTGGCGCGTGCGGTATCCGATCCGACTGCGCTATCCCAAAGAGATCACGGATTACGGCGAGGCCTGGCGGCCTATCCGCGAATATCTGAATTATTTTTACCGGCCGGAGACACCGGATTATGAGTCTGCGCTGAAGGCTGTCGACATCGATAACCTGATGGATTATTCCCTGTTCCTCATGGCCGTATCAGCCAGCGATAACTCATATCACAACACCTATTTTGCGGCCTATTATGAGAATCAGGGCTACACCATGCTGTCGATTCCCTGGGATCTGGACCAGACGTTCGGCGACGGCCTGTGGACGGAGGCAAGAGATCACATCGCCTTTTCACCGGATGTTTCCAGAGTATATATTCCCCAGTCACTGCAGCGTCTGCATGAAATGGCTCCTGAGGAGATAGGAGCGATGACGAGACGCAGGTGGGAAGAGTATCGGAAGAGCTTCCTGGACACGGAAGCCATATGCGGACTTCTCTTGAAGAACCGAGATTATCTGGTGGAGACCGGCGCGGCGGCAAGGGAAAGCGCCCGATGGCCGGAGACCGGCGTGAGCACGGATATTGAACAGGTGCTGCAATTTCAAAGGGACAGAATGAGATGGCTGGATGAATATTTTCAAAGCTGGTGAAAAAAATGTTGACACGGGCCGGAAGTTAGTGTATACTAACCTCAAAAGATAATGATAATCATTCTCAGTTAAAGGAAATCTTACTGCAAAGGAGGGTGTGATCATGCCATTGTCAATGGCCCGTGAGGGAGAGTGCAATGTGATCAAAAAAATCGGCGGCAGGGAGGATACCCGCAAGTTCCTGGAAAATCTCGGATTTGTGGTGGGCGGAGCCGTGACGGTGATCGCTGAGGTCGGCGGAAATATGATCGTCAATGTGAAGGACTCGCGTGTCGCCATCGGAAGGGATATGGCGCGTAAGATCCAGGTCTGAGGGATGAGGTCTGAAAGCAAGCTTTCCATGTCAGACCTGACGGTCTGTCATCAAAGGGCAAGTTTTGAAAAGAGGTGTGCTTACACACCCTCTTGGTATGCGTGCTGAAGTACGCAAAGGGGTAAAATAATTGCCGCACCGCGGCGGAATGTGAGGAGACGATGAAGACATTAAAGGAAGTGGCCGTCGGACAGACCGTGACGGTAAGGAGGCTTTCCGGAAAGGGGCCGGTCAAGAGAAGAATTATGGATATGGGAATCACCAAGGGCGTGGATATCTATGTGAGAAAGGTGGCGCCTCTCGGAGATCCGGTGGAAGTGACGGTGAGAGGATATGAGCTGTCGCTCCGGAAAGCGGATGCAGAGATGATCGAGGTGGAGTGAGCTGCCGCCCGGCGGCATTTTTTTCACACCTATAGTTAGCCGAAGCTAACTAGAGGTAGTTGCAACGAATTTCAACTGAACAGCAATAAAAGAGCTGCGGCGGCCTCGGCCGATACGCGGCGGAAAAGAGGAGATATGTCAATCAGGATCGCACTGGCAGGTAATCCAAACTGCGGCAAAACAACAATGTTCAACGCCCTTACCGGGGCGAACCAGTTCGTCGGAAACTGGCCCGGCGTCACGGTGGAGAAAAAGGAGGGCAGGCTGAAGGGAAGAAAGGATGTGACCATTCTGGACTTGCCCGGCATTTATTCCCTGTCGCCCTACACACTGGAGGAGGTGGTCGCCAGAACGTATCTGATCAACGAGCGTCCGGATGCCATCATCAATATTGTGGACGGAACCAATATCGAGAGAAATCTGTATCTGTCCACCCAGATCCTGGAGCTGGGCATTCCCATGGTGATCGCGGTGAATATGATGGATGTGGTGGAGAAGAACGGGGACAGGATCGACGCGGATAAGCTGGCCCGGAATTTGGGCTGCGATGTCATGAAGATATCCGCTCTGAAGGGAACAGGCATACAGGAGACTGCCGAAAGGGCAGTGGAGCTGGCCCACAGCAGGACCGTTCCCGTGATCGCCCACAGATTTTCGGACACGGTGGAGACGGCGATCGGGAGCGTAGAGAGCAGGCTGAGCGGTGTGGCAGAGCAGCAGAAGCGCTTTTTTGCCGTCAAGCTGCTGGAGAGAGACGAAAAGATCGCCGCGCTGATGGATACCGCTCCCGACGTGGAAAAAGAAATCGGAATGCTGGAGGATGCTTTTGATGACGATACCGAGAGCATTATCACCAACGAGCGGTATGAGTTCATCTCACATATTATAAAAGACTGCTATACGAAAAAGAGCGGGAAAAGGCTGTCGGTATCCGACAGGATCGACCGCATCGTGACCAACAGGTGGGCGGCGCTGCCGATCTTCGCGCTGGTGATGGCACTTGTATATTATGTGTCTGTGACTACGATCGGAGCCTTTGCCACCGATTGGACCAATGACGTGCTTTTCGGAGAGATAGTTCCCACCGCCGTGGAGAGCGGGCTGAGTGCGGCCGGCGTGTCGGGATGGCTGCAGAGTCTTATATTGGACGGCATCGTGGCAGGCGTGGGCGCAGTGCTGGGCTTTGTGCCTCAGATGCTGGTGCTGTTCGCTTTTCTGGCATTTTTGGAGGCGTGCGGCTACATGGCCAGAGTTGCCTTCATCATGGACAGGATCTTCCGCAAATTCGGACTTTCGGGCAAATCCTTCATCCCCATGCTGATCAGCAGCGGCTGCGGTGTCCCCGGCATCATGGCCTCCCGCACCATAGAGAACGACAGAGACAGGAAAATGACGATCATGACCACTACTTTCGTGCCCTGCGGCGCAAAGCTGCCCATTATCGCTCTTGTGGCGGGAGCCTTTTTCAACAATGCCTGGTGGGTGGCTTGGAGCGCATACTTTATAGGGATCGCAGCCATCATCTGCTCCGGTATTATTTTAAAGAAGACGAAGGTATTTGCAGGCGAGCCGGCTCTCTTTGTCATGGAGCTTCCCGCATATCACATGCCTACGGTGGGCGCGGTGCTCAGGAGCATGTGGGAGCGCGGCTGGTCCTTCATCAAGAAGGCCGGAACCATCATTCTGCTGTCCACCATCGTGCTGTGGTTCCTGATGAGCTTTGGCTGGACGGAAGCGGGCTTCGGCATGCTGGAGGCTGAGCAGCTCGACAGCAGTATTCTGGCGAAGATCGGCAGTGCCATCGCTTGGATCTTTATTCCCCTGGGATGGACCGGCGCAGGGGAGGGCTGGAAGATGGCGGTCGCGGCCATCACGGGCCTGATCGCGAAGGAGAATGTGGTCGCTACCTTCGGCATGCTTTTCGGTTACGCTCAGGTGGGAGAAGCCGGCGAGGAGATATGGGGCGATCTGTCTCTGATCATGACGCCTGCCGCCGCCTACGGCTTTCTGGTATTCAATCTTCTCTGTGCGCCCTGCTTTGCTGCAATGGGCGCGATCAAGCGGGAGATGAACAACGCCAGATGGTTCTGGACAGCCATCGGATATCAGACAGTGCTGGCCTACGTTGTGTCCCTGTGCATTTACCAGATCGGAACTGCGGTGTCCACCGGAGTCTTCGGTCCGGGCACGGCGGTGGCGGTCCTGTTGGTGATCGGCTTCCTCTGGCTGCTGTTCCGGCCCGCCGGATCCGAAAAAAAGAAATCGGTGGAGGCAGACCGGCTGGCACGCGCGCGGTAGTGCCGGAAAGGAGACCGGCAGCAAAAAAGAGGCCCTTGTGGAAGGGCCTCTTTTTTTGGTAAAATAAAATAAAAATCGTGGGGAGAGCTTTATGAATATTCTGGTGATCGGCGGAAGCTATTTTTACGGAAGAGTATTTGTCATGCTGGCATCGAAGGAGCACGGCGTGACGGTGGTGAACAGAGGCACCTTTTCCATGGAGGAGTTCGGCGTGCGCCAGATAAAGGGAGACAGACACCGGGACGCGGTCTGGCGGCAATGCGGGGAAAGGTACGATGCAATTGTGGATTTCTGCGCCTACGCGCCGGGAGATGTGAGAACGGTGATGGAAAATCTGGCCGGCAGTGTCTCTCAGTATATCCTGATCAGCACGGTAGATGTGTATCGGAGAGGCACGGGGAAGGTGAAGACCGAGGAGACGGAAACGGAGACCAGGCGCTTTCCGGGGGAAGCGGGAGATTATATCGCGGGGAAGACGGCGCTGGAGTCCGAGCTGCGGGAGGAATGCGAAAAGCGGGGCGTCAGCTGGACCGTTCTGCGGCCGGCGATCCTCTACGGGCCATACAACTACGCGCCCAGAGAGTCCCTCTACATCCGCATGGCGGTACAGGACGGTGTACTGCCTCAGATCACCGATGCCGACGGAAGATTCCAGCTGGTATATGTAAAAGACGCGGCGGAGGCGGCGATAAAATGCCTGGGGAACGAGACGGCCTACGGCCAGGCATACAATCTGTGCCAGGACGGCAGCACGGACTACGGCGCGTTCCTGGAAGAGCTGGCGCGCGTGTCGGGCCGTGAGATCGGCATTCTCCCTGTGACGGCGGCGGAGGCGGAGCGCCGGGGCATCCCGCTTCCGTTTCCCGTGTATGCCTCCGAGACGGAGCTGTGTTCCAACGAGAAGGGGAAAAGGGAGCTGGGAATGAGCTATCTGCCGCTTTCAGAGGGGCTGGCCAGAACTTTTAGGGCCCTGGTGCATTAAGAGAGTTTTATTGTACACTTAATTTTATATCCTATGCCTGTAACAAAAATACATCAGCCGAAGGACGGCGGACGGGAGGAAGCTATGAGGAAAGGAACAGGCATGGCGGGATTTTTGGCTGTGACGGTAATTCTGGTGTCGGTCGCAGCCTTTTTCTGTGCGGAGACGGTGATGTGCCGCACGAGGGCGGAGGACTGTGAATTTGAGGAGTATTATTGCACAAAGGAGCGGGAACTGGCGGAAAATGTGCGGGAGGTCCTCAGGGGCGAGGGCCTGGACAACAGCGGCGTGATGATCACAAGGGTGGTGGAGGCGGACGGCAGCAGGCAGTACACCGTTGCGGTACACCACAGCGGAATAGACGCTATGGAGGAGGGGGAGCGGGAGCTGCTGGCGGAAAAACTGGAAAGTCTGACCTTTGAGGATGACAGGTGCAGCGTCCGGCATCAGTTTTTTTGACGGAATGACAGGAATCACATGACATTTCGCCGAAATGGGGGTATACTTTTCTTAGAAATCGAAAGGAGCCCGGCAAATGTCATTTATTCCGAAACCACAAGAAATATATAAGCATTTTAAAGGGAATCTGTATCAGATAACGGCGGTGGCGGAGCACACGGAAACCGGCGAAAAGCTGGTGGTCTATCAGGCGCTTTACGGGGATTTTAAGACCTATGCAAGGCCCCTGGCCATGTTCACCGACAGGGTGGACCGGGAAAAGTATCCCGATGTAGAGCAGGAGTTCCGCTTTGAGCTGCAGGGCCCGGAGGCCCGGCGGCAGAGAGAGGAGACGGAAGCCCCACCGGAGGCCCCGTTTCAGGAGTCTCCGGTTCAGGAGGCCCCGGTTCGTGAGTCTCCGGTTCAGGAGTCTCCGGTTCAGGAGGCCCCGGTTCAGGAGTCTCCGGTTCAGGAGAACGCGGCTCCGAAGGCCGAGGACCGGACAGCATCGGCCTCAGGGGCCGAGGACGCCGCCGGCGCCGGAGAGTCCGGTCTGGATCCGCTGGTCCTGGAGTTCCTCGACGCAGAGGATCATGCGGAGCGCCTGAACATTCTGGCCGGTCTGCATCATAGGATCACCGACGATATGATCACTACCATGGCGATCGCCTGTGACGTGGCGATCGAGGAGGGTGATCTGGAGAAGCGCTATCAGGCCCTCAGGACCTGTCTGGTGACACGGGAGCGCTATGAGTGCAACCGCCTGAGATAAAAGGTGTCCTCCCTTTAAATGCGCAAGACAGGAGGGAGCGGCATATGGCATACGATCTGGACAATAAAATGGTAATAGGTGTTTCTTCCAGAGCTCTGTTCGACCTGACGGCGGAGAATGAGATATTTGAGAAACAGGGACTGGAGGCATACTGCAGGTATCAGGTGGAGCATGAGCAGGACATCCTGAAGCCGGGGCCGGGATTTCAGCTGATCAAATCTCTGCTGCGGCTGAACGATCGCGGCGGGGGCAGGAATCTGGTGGAGGTCATCGTCATGTCCCGGAACAGTCCCGACACCTCCCTGAGAGTGTTCAATGCCATCGCCCATTACGGATTGCCCATCACCAGGGCAGTGCTTGCGAGCGGCGCATCGCTGGCGCCCTACCTGACGGCCTTTCACACGGATCTTTTTCTGTCGGCCTACGAGGATGATGTGCAGTGTGCGATTGACAGCGGTATCGCCGCGGGCATCATCTGTACCGACTGCACGGCCAGAGTGATCCCTATGCCCACATCCCAGATCAGGATGGCCTTTGACGGGGACGCGGTCCTGTTCGCCGACGAGTCGGAGATGATCTTTAAGGAAAAGGGACTCGATGCATTTGAGGAGAACGAGAGAGCTCATGCGCGGGAGCCGCTGGCGGAAGGGCCCTTTGCAAATTTTCTGAAAAAGCTGTCCGATCTCCAGAGGGAGCTCGGACCGGAAAACTGTCCGATCAGGACTGCGCTGGTGACATCCAGATGTGCGCCTGCCCACGAACGGGTCATACGCACTATGCGCGCCTGGAATGTGCGGGTGGACGAAGCCTTCTTCCTGGGGGGATTGGAGAAGAAGGACGTGCTGAAGGCTTTCGGGGCGCAGATATTTTTTGACGATCAGTCGGTGCATGCCCTGAGCGCGGCGCAGGAGGTGCCGGCGGCCAGAGTCCCTTACAGCAGCGCGGGCGTGATGCGGCATTTTGAGCAGGCCGCAGAGATTTGAGCGGCAGAGGAGAAAACGGGTAATGCATTACAGTAATATCGCGGAGGGGTGTTTTCTGGAACGCCTCAACCGTTTTGTGGCCAGGGTGGAGCTGGACGGACGGGTGGAGACGGTCCATGTCAAGAACACGGGAAGATGCAGGGAGCTGCTTGTCCCGGATGCAAAAGTCTATCTGGAGAGGAGCGACAGCCCGGCCCGCTCCACCCGCTACGATCTGGTGGCGGTGGAAAAGAACGGGCGCACCGTCAATATGGATTCCCAGGCGCCGAATAAGGCGGCGGAGGAATGGCTGCGGGCCGGGGGACTTTTTCCGGATGTGAGCCTGGTGCGGCCGGAGACAAAATATGGAAATTCGCGGTTCGATTTTTATGTGGAGGCCGGCCGGGAGAAAATATTTATAGAGGTGAAGGGAGTCACGCTGGAGGATGCCGGCGTGGTGAGCTTTCCGGATGCGCCCTCGGACAGGGCGGTAAAGCACGTGGGAGAACTGATCGCTGCAAAGCGGGACGGCTACCGCGTGTTCGTGCTGTTCGTGATCCAGATGGAGCGGGTCAGATATTTTACGCCGAACCGGAAGACCCATCCTGAGTTCGCGGAAATTCTGGGCCGCGCCGCGGGGGAGGGCGTGGAGATCCTGGCATATGACTGTAAGGTGACGCCGGATTCCATGGAGATAGGCAGCCCTGTTCCCGTAAATCTGGAGGGAAAAGAGCTCTTGAGGGAAAATTCAGCGGATATTAAGAAAACCTTAAGCATAAATGCGCTTTCGGCCATTCAAAAACCTCTCCTGCTGTGGTATGATGAACATAGGCGGATCCTTCCCTGGCGGGAAGACCCTACGCCCTACCGAGTGTGGGTCTCCGAGATCATGCTGCAGCAGACAAGAGTGGAGGCCGTCAAGCCTTATTTTGAGAGATTCATGCGGGCACTGCCGGATATTGAGTCTCTGGCGGACGCGCCGGAGGAGCAGCTCCTAAAGCTTTGGGAAGGGCTCGGCTACTATAACAGAGTGCGCAATCTCCAGCTGGCCGCCAGGCAGATACGGCAGGACTACGGCGGACGGATGCCGGACTCCTATGACGAGCTACTAAAGCTGAAGGGGATCGGAAGCTATACCGCGGGAGCTATCGCCTCCATCGCTTACGGCAGATCCGTGCCTGCGGTGGACGGCAACGTGCTGCGCGTGGTATCCAGGCTCAGGAAAGACGGCCGTCTGATCTCCGACGGCAAAGTGAAGGCGTCGGTGGAACGGGATCTGGCGGAGGTGATGCCGGCCGGGCGTCCCGGTGATTTTAATCAAGCTATGATGGAGCTGGGGGCATGTGTCTGTATTCCCAACGGTGAGCCCCTGTGCGGGAGCTGTCCTCTGGCGGAGCTCTGTCTGGCCCGCGGTGAGGGCGTGCAGGCGGAGTATCCCAAAAAGGCAGGCAAAAGGCCAAGGAGGATAGAGGAAAAGACGATCCTGGTCATCCGGGATGAGAACAGGGCCGCCATCAGAAAGCGGCCTGCGGGCGGGCTGCTGGGAGGAATGTACGAATTTCCCTCTCTCGCCGGGTTCTGCACTGCGGAGGAAGTGGTGCGATACCTGGATGCCAACGGTATAAAGGTGTTGAGGATACAGCCCCTGGAGGATGCAAAGCACATCTTTACACATCGGGAATGGCATATGGCGGGGTACATGGTTCGCGTGGATGAGCTGGAGCATGGACAGCCGGGAGACGATGTCCGCGACTGGATCTATATCCGGCCGGAGGAGACCAGAGAGAAATATCCCATTCCTTCGGCATTTCATGCTTATGCCAAATATCTGAACATGCGGCAGGGAAAAGAGAAGAACGGCAAAAAGGAGGATATAACGTGAAGCTGCTGTCCATAGCAATACCTTGTTATAATTCCGAAGCGTATATGAGAAAATGTATTGAATCGCTGCTGGTCGGCGGCGAGGACGTAGAGCTTATCATTGTGGACGACGGTTCCGACAGGGACCGCACCCCTGAGATAGCGGACGAATATGCGTCCAGATATCCCGGAATCGTGCGTGTGATCCACAAGGAGAACGGCGGACACGGTTCCGCGGTAAATGCGGGAATCGAAGCTGCCACCGGAATTTATTTCAAGGTCGTAGACAGTGATGACTGGCTGAAGGAAGACGCATATCAAAAGGTGCTGGCTACGCTCCGTGAGCTCGCGGGCGGGGGCAGTGCGCTGGACATGCTGATCTGCAATTACGTCTATGAAAAGGAAGGCGAGAGGCGTAAAAAGGTCATTCACTACCGCCACACCCTCCCCGTGGACACAATGTTCACCTGGGACGACTGCCATCACTTTATGAAGGGGCACTACATTCTGATGCACTCTGTCATTTTCCGCACCAGAATACTGAAGGAGTGCGGGCTGAAGCTGCCGGAGCACACCTTCTATGTCGACAACCTGTATGTTTTTGAGCCTCTTCCCTATGTGAAGAACATGTACTATCTGGACGTGAATTTGTATCGGTACTACATCGGTAGAGAGGATCAGTCCGTCCACGAGGATGTCATGATCGCCCGGATCGACCAACAGCTGAGAGTGAATAAGAGGATGATCGATTATCTGGTGGAGAAAAAGCCGGAGATCATGCGGAACAAGCGAAAATATCAGTACATGCGCAATTATCTGGAGATCATCACCACGGTGTCCTCCGTGCTCCTGATCCGGTCCGGGACCGAGGAGAACCTGGCGAAGAAAAAGGAATTGTGGCAGTACCTGAAGGACAGGGACCGGAGGCTCTTCATCTGGATGCGCAACGGCATTATGGGCGGCACCATGAATCTTCCGGGACGGGGAGGCCGTGAGATTTCCGTGAGCGCCTACAAGCTCTGCCAGAAGATATTTAAATTTAATTGAGAGCTTCCTCAAATTTAATTGAGAGCTTCCTCATAGAAAAGAACACCTCGGATTTCCGGAATCCGAGGTGTTTTTCTTTATCTTCGGTCACTTTATCTGCATTCACTGTGCGGCATGACGCTTCCGCAACGAGGGGGCAAGGCTCCATTCTGTACTGTATACCAGGATGTACATCACACCGCCCATTATCAGGCCCGTGACCACGTCGAAGACCGAGTGCTGCTTCAACAGCATAGTGGACAGAATGATGGATACTGTCAACAGCAGGGCACCGATCCGGATTCCCTTCCGGTCGGCCAGCTCTTTACAGTGCATCACGGCGAAGTAGGCGCCGAGAGAATTGTACACATGGATGCTGGGCCACAGGTTGGTGGGAGTATCCGTCCGCCAGAGCAGTGCTACCAGATCCGAAAACACATTGTCCCTGGGCAGTACCGCAGGCCGCAGGTCATGACCGTTGGGCCACAGGGTGGAAATAATCAGAAAGACGGTCATGCCGGTCATCAGGAAGACACAGGATCTATAATACTCCTGCTTATTTTTAAGCACTAAATATATCACCACGCCCGCCACATAGACGAACCACAGAAGGTAGGGAACGATGAACACTTCACAAAAGGGGATATGATCGTCCACTGCCAGATGTATTAACCGGTATGTCTTCACATTGTCCTCCAACTGTGCGAACCATATCATATAGACGGCCATGAACACCAGCATTGCGGCGCCGTGTCTGTACCGTGTGAACAGATCCTTCAGCTTTTTCATCTCAGACCGTACCTTTCCTGTTCTTAATTACAACTATAGTATAGTCTGAAAAATTAAAAATTCAATTGTTTTTTGTACTTTTTCCTAAATATTTAGAAATCCTTAAGGTTTTATTTCGGGCCGGATGATCTGCAGGGCATGGTGCAGGCAGGATACGGTGATCCTGTTCGTCTTGCGGGTCACCTCTCCGTCCGTATGTGCCCAGAGCGGCGCTGCGGTCTCCAGAACGAACTGTCTGGCCCTGTAGGGAGTGACGCCCCGGAATCGGTAATGCTTTCCTCGAAAGGCGGTGGGAAGGGCGAACAGCACCAGCAGTCTGGGCAGATCGCCCACGACGCACAGATCCAGATAACCGTCCGCATCGTCGGCGTGGGGGCAGAACATGAAGCCGCCGCCCTCGAACCGGTGGATCATGCCTGTGAGGAAGAGCACGTTTCCGAGATCTATGGTGGGACCGCCGTCCAGAGTCAGTCTGCCGGGCACGGTCCGGGAGGTGAACAACTGTTTCAGAGCGATGCCGAGATAGGCCAGTTTTCCCAGGCCCAGTGCGTTCAGTGCAGTCTTGAGCCGCGAGCGCTGTACCTCCTCGCAGACTGCGGCGTCATAGCCCAGTCCGCAGCTGACGCAAAAGAGCTGCCGCCTGCCGTCGGTATATGTGACGGAGCCCAGATCCGTGGGATGAGGCCGCCCCCTGTGCAGGATCAGCTCCAGAGCAGCCGTGGGCGAGAACGGAATGCCCAGATCTCTGGCAAGATCGTTGCTGGAGCCGGTGGGAATGTAACCGATGACGGCACGGTCCGTTTCGGGAATTCCCTGGACCACCTCGTTCATGGTGCCGTCTCCGCCCAGTACGATCAGCGATATGGGCCTATCAGGGACGGAGGAGAAGATCCTGCCGGCGATTTTGGCGGCGTCTCCGCCCTTCCTTGTGAAATAGCATTTGTAGGCTGTTCCTTCTCTCAGAAGTGCAGGCTTTATCTGTTTTTTCCATATCCGCATACCTCTGCCTGAGCGGGAAGCGGGGTTTACAATAATGTGGTACATAGGTGCTCCTTCACTTTATCATGTGGTTCTGCGAACCGTATGTTTCCGTTCCGAAATCAGTATATCGCATCCTTGGACAACGGTCAACAACGTGTTCGGTCCCATGCCCGGACAGTCTGAAAAAGTTGACAGAAGCCGCGCCAGAAGTTATCTTAATAATAATACTATAGTGTACAGCGGACTGTCCGGACCGCTCTTAAAGGATCCGGGGACAGCCGCTCTGAGAGAAGAGAGAGTCATGAGAAAAGAGAGCACAGATGTCCCAAACGATTTTGGAAAGGTGGCAGAGAGGGTATCCCTGGTGACGATCCTTGCCAATCTGATCCTGGCGGTGTTCAAGCTGACCGCCGGTATCGTGGCAAAGTCAAACGCCATGGTCAGCGACGCGGTCCACTCCGCATCGGATGTCTTCAGCACGGTGGTGGTCATTATAGGGATCAGGCTTTCCTCAAAGGAGGCCGACAAGGAGCACCCGTACGGTCATGAGCGCCTGGAATGCGTGGCGGCGATCCTGCTGTCCATGGTCCTTTTTATCACAGGGCTGGGCATAGGGGCGGGGGCGCTGAAAAATATTTTTTCGGGGGCCTACGCCGATCTGCAGACGCCGGGCCTTCTGGCGCTGATCGCTGCGGTCGTGTCGATCGCCGGCAAGGAAAGCATGTACTGGTACACGAGATACTATGCGAAGAAGATCGGCTCCGGCGCATTGATGGCGGATGCCTGGCATCACCGGTCGGACGCTTTTTCCTCCGTAGGCGCGCTGATAGGGATCGGGGGAGCAAGACTTGGCTTTCCCGTCATGGATTCCGTTGCGGGATTTGTGATCTTTCTGTTCATCCTGAAGGCGGCATATGACATTTTTAAGGATGCAGTGGATAAGATGGTGGATCACTCCTGCGATGACGAGACGGAGGCCCGAATTTATGAATGCGTGATGCAGCAGGAGGAGGTGCTTGGGATCGACTCGCTCCACACCCGGATCTTTGGCAACAGAGTATACGTGGATATCGAAATAAGGCTGGACGGTTCTTATACCCTGTTCAGGGCTCACGAGATCGCGGAGGAGGTGCACGCGGGAATCGAGAAGAATTTCCCGATGATCAAGCATATCATGGTGCATGTCAACCCGGAATCAAAGTGACCGGCACCTGCGGTGACCGCAGAACAGGAAAGAAAGGATCGAGGCAGTATATTGTCAAAAGACAGCTTTTCGGTTATAATAATTATGCTGTATAGTTTTGTCGCATGGGGGACAGAAAATGTTTCTGGTACTGTTATTTCTACTTCTGGCATTGATTTCTTTAATGCTCGTGTGTGTAAGCTTTATCAACAGAAGTCACATCAAGAATCGCGGCAGGGTGGTCCAGCTGATACTGATGGCCACCTTTACGGTATCGTGCTACATGTTCTTTGTTCTCGTGCCGCCTGAATACGCTGCACTGGCGGTATTTGCGAGCGGACTTTACTTCCTTTCCACGGGCTGGCTGGTGGTATTCCTGATGCTGTTCGCCGCCGATTACACGAATATACGGCCCCTGTCCAGGGCGCCGAGATGTGTGATCGGTTCTCTGGCCTGTGCGGATTCCCTGTCCTTCCTCGTCAATACCTTCACGCACCACATGTTTGAAGTGGAATCGAAGATGGCGGAGGATTTTTTGACGCAGTACTGGAAGGTGCAGCTGAAACGGCCGTACATTTTCCACAGAATATTTGTGTACTCTCTGGCAATATACATACTGTGCATCTTTGCGTACCGACTGGTCAAGGCGCCGGCCATATACAAGAGAAAATACAGCGTTATCCTATTTCAGATGACAGCGGTGGTAGCGGTGAATATCCTGTGCTCGGTCCTGAAGGCACGGTTCGATTATTCCGTGATCCTGTATGCGACTCTGGCGATATCCATAAGCTATTTTGCGCTGTACGCTTCGCCAAGAGGCCTGCTGCGCAGGATACAGTCCACCATTATCGGTGATTCCGTGATCGGGCTGTTCGCCTATGACAATGCGGGGAAGTGCGTTGGCGTCAACCAGGTGGCGGAGAAGATGTTCGCCGGTGAGGCACAGATCGTTGAGATCGCGGAATCGTATCTGTCGGAGTGGAGAGAGGAGCATCAGGGGAACCCGGAAAATGTAATCAGCGAAGAGCGGACGGTGACCAATAACGGTCAAAAGACCCATCTGAATGTCACCTACCAGAAATTTTTGGATGAAAAGGGCAGAAATCTGGGCTACTGTTTCCAGTTCGAGGACCGCACGGAAATGGTAAGAAAATATATGATAGAGCAGTACAGAGCGACCCACGACATGCTTACCGGTCTGTGGAACAGGAGCGCATTTGAGGAGGAGGTCAAGAGGATCCTGGCCAACGCCGCGGAACCGTACTGTATGGTCTGTTCCAATATTAAGGATTTTAAGATGGTCAATGAGCTCTACGGAACGGATGCGGGCGACAGGCTCCTCGCCGCGCAGGCAAACATGATGCGGAGACAGGAGCAGGGGAGCTCTGCCAGCACCCGTATTTTTGCGGATCGGTTCTGCACCCTGATGCCGAGAAGATATTTTAACGAGGAACAGTTCCTGGAAAATATGTCCAGGACCATGGAGCTTGGACTGTCCAGCTCTTTTAAGCTGCATTTCTATCTGGGCGTCTATGATATTACGGATGTGAACGAGCCTGTTTGGACCATGTACGATAAGGCCATGATGGCGATCGATTCGATCCGGGGCAATTATGACCGGTCCGTCTGCTACTACAAGGAAGAGCTGCTGCAGCATATCCTGGAGGAAAAGGAAGTGCTGGGCGTTTTTGACAGGGCGCTGGAGGAAAAGCAGTTCATCATGTTCCTGCAGCCTCAGATCGCCAACGACGGTTCGCTGGTGGGAGCGGAGGCCCTTGTCCGCTGGATGCATCCGGAAAAAGGCATTGTTCCTCCCGAAGTATTTATCCCCATTCTGGAGAAGGCGGGGCTGATCCACCGGCTGGATCTGTACATGTGGGAGAATGCGGCGAAAAAGCTGGCAGAGTGGAAACAGCGGGGAAAGGAAGAGCTGTCCATCTCCGTCAACATATCCACCAAGGATTTTTTCTTTCTGGATGTCTATGAGACCTTCCGAACTCTTGCGGAGAAGTACGATTTTGACATCAAAAGGCTCAAGCTGGAGATCACGGAGTCGGCGCTGATGGACAATGTCCGGGAGATCCTGAACACTCTGGACAACCTGCAGTCGCAGGGATACGATATTGAGATCGACGATTTCGGCAGCGGCTATTCCTCGCTGGGCCTGCTCAAGGATATCAACGCAGATATTTTAAAGATCGATATGATCTTCCTGCAGGAGACGAAGAACACGGAGAGGAGCACCACGATCTTAAAGAACATTATTTCCATGTCGAAGGAATTGGGAATGCCGGTCATCACGGAGGGCGTGGAGACGAAAAAGCAGGCAGATTTCCTGATGCAGGCGGGGTGCGACATGTTCCAGGGATATTATTTTGCAAAGCCTATGAGCGTAGAGAAATTTGAAAAAGCATATTTCTAATATTAAAATATGGAGGAGGAAAGGAAATGTATTCGTTGGAGGAAGTAAAGCAGGTGGATCCACAGATAGCTCAGGCCATCGTGGAGGAGCAGGAGAGGCAGAACAGCCATATTGAGCTGATCGCGTCCGAGAACTGGGTGAGCAAGGCTGTCATGGCGGCGATGGGAAGTCCTCTCACAAATAAATATGCGGAGGGGTATCCGGGCAAAAGATATTACGGCGGCTGCCAGTGCGTGGACGTGGTGGAGAATCTGGCCATCGAGAGGGCAAAGAAGCTGTTCGGCTGCGAGTATGCAAATGTACAGCCGCACTCCGGCGCACAGGCCAACATGGCGGTCCAGTTCGCGGTCTGCCAGCCCGGCGACACCATTATGGGAATGAATCTGGACCACGGCGGACACCTGACTCACGGAAGCCCGGTAAATATGTCCGGAAAATATTTCCACATTGTCCCCTACGGTGTGAACGACCAGGGCTTTATCGACTATGACAGACTTCGGGAGATTGCACTGGAGGCGAAGCCGAAGATGATCATTGCGGGAGCCTCCGCCTATGCCCGCACAATAGACTTCAAAAGGTTCCGCGAGGTGGCGGATGAGGTGGGCGCCGTGCTGATGGTCGATATGGCGCACATTGCCGGTCTGGTGGCGGCAGGGCTGCATCCCAGCCCCATCCCCTACGCCCATGTGACCACCACCACTACCCACAAGACCCTGCGCGGACCGCGCGGCGGCATGATCCTGTCCAGCAATGAGGTAAATGAGAAATACAACTTTAACAAGGCAATTTTCCCCGGAATTCAGGGCGGCCCGCTGATGCATGTGATCGCGGCGAAGGCGGTCTGCTTTCAGGAGGCCTTGAGCGATGATTTTAAGGTCTACCAGAAAAATATCATAGACAATGCGCAGGCGCTGTGCCGGGGACTGAAGGACAGAGGCGTGAAGATCGTGTCGGACGGCACCGATAACCACCTGATGCTGGTGGACCTTACCAATTTCGGTCTCACCGGCAAGGCCGTGGAGAAAATGCTGGATGCGGCCCATATCACCTGCAACAAGAACACCATTCCCAACGACCCGCAGTCGCCCTTCGTGACCAGCGGTGTCCGTCTGGGGACTCCTGCGGTCACCTCCAGAGGCATGAACACGGAGGATATGGATCGGATCGCAGAGGCGATCGCCATGGTGATCAAGGGCGGCGAGGAGAAGATTCCTCAGGCGAGAGCCATCGTGCAGACCTTGACGGACAAATATCCCTTGATCTGATAACAGTCAGTGCATTCAATAGGCCCCAAGTATTCTTTGAATGTTTGGGGCACTTTTATAAGGAAAAGAAGAATGGATATCTATGTCAACGATATAACTGCAAAGCGTTCTCTGGTCATCGTGAACTCCTTTTTGCTGGTGCTGCATACCTGTATGCTGATCTTTTTCGCCTGTGCGGGAATCCGTCTGATGGCTTATGTGAATGTGTTCAGCGTTTCCTTTTACGCCCTGGGCTTTCTGCTGCTGAAGCAGGAGAAGACATTGCTCTATATGTTCGTCACCTTCGTCGAGATCATGGCGCACATGTTCCTGGCGGTGGTCAGTGTCGGCTGGGGATTCGGATTTCAACTGTACTTTATAGGCTGCCTGGCGATCGTTTTTTATGTGGATTACTTTTCGACCCGGCTGGGACAGTATCATTTTAAGGGCATTGTCTTCAGCGTGGTCAGCGCTCTGCTCTATATTGCCGGTCTCCTGGTGACCCGGTATCGGGAACCTCTTTATCCGACGGATCCCCGGCTGGAATTTGCGGGCCTGGTCATCAACTCCGTCATGGTCTTTACGGCGGTGACTCTTTTCTTCAGTATTCTGACAATGCTTGCCACCTACTATGAGGAGAAGCTTTCCTATCAGGCGACCCATGACAATCTCACCGGAATGGTCAACCGGCATTATCTGGTGGAGCATCTGGAATCCGTATATGCCTCTCAGGATATGTCAAGGTACTGGCTGGCAATTCTGGACATTGATGACTTTAAGGGGATCAACGATAAGTACGGTCATCTCTGCGGTGACTTCGCGCTGAGATCCATGGCGGAGAAGCTCAGGGAGATCTGCGGCGAGCTCACCGTCTGCCGGTGGGGCGGCGAGGAGTTCGTGATCGTGGGACCGGATGACGGGAGCCGCAGACCGGAGGACATTCTGGAGGAGATCAGGAGCAGCGTCGCCTGCAAGGATTTTGAGTACGACTGCAGCACCACGGTGAATATGACAGTGACCATCGGGCTGGCATGCTACCGGGAAGGACAGACATTGGATGAATGGATCAATCTGGCCGACAGGCGTCTGTATCGCGGCAAACAGTCGGGAAAGAACCAGGTCGTCTGTGCGGGAGAGTAGCGGAAAGGTCCGGGCGGGCCGGCTCCCAATGAAAATAATTGAAAAAACTCTTGTGCTTTTTTGCTGCATGTGTTAGAATATCCCTCGTTGACAGACAAGTGTCCGCGGTATAAATACGTTTGGGAAATTGTATGCGTTATTTATACAATAACGCTGCCGAGGAGAGATCGAACATGAGAGAGACAGCGAAGTATTTCGTGGTGAGGCAGAAGGCCGTGCCGGAAGTGCTGCTGAAGGTCGTCGAAGCAAAGAGGCTTCTGGAATCGGAAAAGGCTCTGACTATTCAGGAGGCGGTTGATGCTGTCGGCATCAGCCGCAGTTCTTTTTATAAGTATCGGGAGGACATCTTTCAGTTTCATGACAATACTCAGGGCACCACTCTCACCATGACATTTCAGATGGACGATGAGCCGGGGATATTATCGGATGTGCTGAAGATCGTTGCCGAGTACCGGGCCAATATTCTGACCATACATCAAAGTATTCCCATCAACGGGGTGGCATCCCTGAGCCTGAGCGTGCAGGTGCTGCAGACCACGGGAGACATTGCGGGCATGATCGACAGGATGGAGAATCAGAAGGGCGTCCATCATGTGAAAATACTGGCAAAGGAATAAAGTGCAGCGGAGAGCAGAAAGAGCCCTCAGGGCGGAAAGAGGAGAGCATGATAAAGATAGCAGTGTTGGGCTACGGCACCGTGGGGAGCGGTGTGGTGGAGGTAATCGAAAGGAACAGAGAAACGGTGAATAAGAAGGCCGGCGAGGATCTGGAGGTCAAATATATACTGGATCTGAGAGATTTTCCGGGCGATCCCTACGAGGACAGGCTGGTGCATGATTTCGGCCGGATCCTGGAGGATGACGAGGTCAGTATTGTCTGCGAGACCATGGGCGGCGTAGGTGCGGCGTATGAGTTCACCAGACAGGCCCTCTGCGCCGGGAAGAGCGTGTGCACCTCCAACAAGGAGCTGGTAGCGACCCACGGGCCGGAGCTTCTGGAGCTGGCGAGGGAGCACGACTGTAATTATCTTTTTGAGGCAAGCGTAGGCGGGGGAATCCCCATTATCAGGCCGCTGAACTACTGCCTGACCGCAGAGCGCATAGAATCCATTACGGGCATTCTGAACGGTACGACAAATTACATTCTGTCCAAGATGGAATACGAGGGGGCGGATTACGAAAATGTCCTGAAGGCGGCTCAGGAGAAGGGGTATGCCGAGCGGAATCCTGAGGCGGATGTGGAGGGCTATGACGCCTGCAGGAAGATCGCCATTCTCTCATCGCTGATGACGGGAAAGAACGTGGATTACAGAAAAATTTACACGGAGGGCATTACCGGAGTGGAGCCCCGTGACTTTGAATATGCCCGACAGATGGGAATGTCCATAAAGCTGCTGGCGGTCAGCAGAGAGACGAAGGACGGCACTCTTGCCATGGTGTCTCCCTTCCTGATCGACGCGGAGCATCCGCTCCATATGGTGAACGGCGTGTTCAATGCGGTGCTGGTGCACGGCAACATGCTTGGGGATTCCATGTATTACGGCCGGGGCGCAGGAAAGCTGCCTACCGCCAGCGCAGTGGTATCGGATGTGATCGACTGTGTCCGGCACATGGGGAAGGTCATCATGTGCTTTTGGGATGCCTGCGATGCGGATCTTATAAGCATTGACCGGGTGGAGCACCGTTTCTTCTTCCGTGTGAAGGAGGGAAGCGAAAATACGGTGAAAGCGCTGTTCGGAGACGGCCTGGAGGAGATAAGGCTTCCGGGAGACGTCCGGGAATGCGGATATATCACTCCGGTCATGACGGAGAAGGAATTTGCCGACTGCTACGGGCGGCTGGGAGACAGCGCGGTAGGCTGCAGACTTCGCCTGGAGGCCTGAAAAGCTTGAAAGCAGGCTTTCAATGCCAGGGCGGTCCGCCGTCAAAGGGTAGCCTTTGACCGGTGTGCATGCCGAAGCGCGCAGGGAATATAAGTATGGAAGGGCGCGGCGTCAGGAACGCGCCGGAATGAGAGGAAGCTATGAAATATCTTGTGATACTGGGGGACGGCATGGCGGATGAGCCCCTGGAGGAGTTAGGGGGGAAGACTCCCCTTGAGTACGCCGCCACTCCAAATCTGGACCGGCTGAGCAAGCTGAGCGAGATGGGAATGGTGCACACCATCCCCGACGGTATGAAGCCGGGCTCTGATACGGCCAATCTGTCTGTCCTGGGCTACGATCCCGCAAAGTACTATTCCGGGAGATCGCCCCTGGAGGCGCTGAGCATCGGCGTGCCCATGAAGGATACGGACATTGCGATCCGCTGCAATATCGTGACGCTCTCGGAGGACGACGTTCCCTTTGAGGAGAGGACCATCATCGACCACAGCTCTTCCGAGATCTCCACAGAGGACTGCGCCGTGCTCCTGAAGGCGGTGGCAGACCGGCTGGCGGACGATACCTATCGGTTCTATGTGGGGACCAGCTACCGTCACTGCCTGATCTGGAGCGGCGGCAGCGTGGTGGAGCTGACCCCGCCTCACGATGTGCTGGGGCGTGTCATCGGGCAGTATCTGCCGAAGGACAGGGCCCTGCGGGAAATGATGCGGAAAAGCTATGACATTCTTGCAGATCATCCGATCAATATCGAGAGAAAGAAAAAGGGATTAAATCCCGCCAACTGCTGCTGGTTCTGGGGGGCAGGCACCAAGCCCAGGCTCTCGTCCTTCCGGGAAAAGACGGGCAAGAAGGGCATGATGGTGTCCGCGGTGGATCTGCTGAAGGGCATTGCCGTGGGGGCCGGAATGGGCGTGGCACTGGTGGAGGGCGCCAACGGCGGACTCCACACCAACTATGCCGGCAAGGTGGAGGCCGCCGTAAAGGCGCTGACGCAGGACGGCTATGATTTTGCCTACATACATGTGGAGGCTCCCGACGAGATGGGACATCAGGGAAGCATAGAGAAAAAGGTGCAGGCTATCCAGTATCTTGACGCGGAGGTGATCGGACCCGCCGTGGCGAAGCTGCAGGCTTCGGGAGAGGATTTCCGACTGCTGGTCCTGCCGGACCATCCCACTCCCATCCGTGTCCGCACGCATACCTCCGACAACGTGCCGTATCTTCTGTATGACAGCACGGCGCCCCAGTCCCATGAGTGGAACTACAATGAGGCGGAGGGAAGGATGACGGGCAACTTTGTGGCGAAGGGCCACGAGCTGATGGATAAGTTCCTTGAGCTGCAATAAGCGGCAACGGAGGCATACTATAAGGAGTGAATTATCACTGGAACCATGAGGAGCGAAGGGAAAAATGTCTAAGGTAGTAAAATTCGGTGGAAGTTCTCTGGCAAATGCGGAGCAGTTCAGGAAGGTCGCAGATATTATCCGGGCGGACAAGAGCAGGAGGTACGTGGTGCCTTCCGCGCCGGGCAAACGCTTTCGGGGAGACACCAAGGTGACGGATATGCTGTACGAATGCTACGGCATAGCGGAGGAGGGCGGAGATTTCAAGGAGTCCCTTGAGAAGATCCGCGCAAGATATCAGGAAATCCTGGACGGTCTGGGAATGACCTTAAGTCTGGAGCAGGAGTTCGCAGCGATAGAAAAGAATTTCCGGAAAAAAGCAGGACGCGACTATGCGGCCTCCAGAGGAGAGTATCTGAACGGCATTATTTTGGCCAGCTATCTGAAATATGAATTCATTGATGCGGCGGAGGTCATTTTTTTCGCCGACCAGGACGGGACATGGGATGCCGAACGCACCCGCAAGGTGCTGGCGGAAAGGCTGAAGAGCTGTAAGAACGCGGTGATCCCCGGTTTCTACGGCTCCCTGCCTGACGGAAGGGTCAAGACCTTTTCCAGAGGCGGCTCCGATATTACGGGCTCCATCGTGGCGCAGGCTGCGGGAGTGGACGTATATGAGAACTGGACGGACGTATCGGGCTTTCTGATCGCCGACCCCAGAATCATTAAAAATCCTAAGGGGATCGAGGTGATCACCTACAGAGAGCTGAGGGAGTTGTCCTACATGGGAGCAACGGTGCTGCATGAGGACGCTATCTTCCCGGTGCGGCAGGAGGGCATCCCCATCAACATCCGGAACACCAATGCGCCGGAGGACGAGGGGACATGGATCGTCGGCAGCACCTGCCAGAAATCCAAGTATGTGATCACCGGCATTGCAGGAAAGAAAGGCTTCTGTTCCGTCAGTGTGGAAAAGGACATGATGAATTCGGAGATCGGCTTTGGCAGAAAGGTGCTGAGCGCCTTTGAGGAGCAGGGCATCTCCTTCGAGCATATGCCCTCCGGTATCGATACGCTTACCGTATTTGTCCATCAGGACGAATTTATGGACAAGGAGCAGAAGGTGGTGGCGGGCATCCACAGAATGGTAAGGCCGGATACCATTGAGATCGAGTCGGATCTGGCGCTGATAGCCGTCGTGGGGCGCGGCATGAAATCCACCCGCGGGACCGCCGGAAGAATATTCTCGGCTCTGGCGCACAGTAACGTGAACGTAAAGATGATCGATCAGGGGTCTTCAGAGCTGAATATCATTATCGGTGTGGAAAACGCCGATTTTGAGAACGCTATCCGGGCCATCTATGATATTTTTGTGCTGACTGCCATCTGACCGCAAAGGGCTGCCGCAGGGCGGCGGAGGATCCGCCGCCGGAGCAGTCCTTTATTTTGCTGACAATTGCCGATTTTTGTCGAAAAATGCAGAATAGATGGAAAAAACAGGACGCGGAATAAAATTATGGAAAAATTTTAAAAAATTTTAAAAAATGTGTTGACAAATGTCAAAGCCTGTTCTATAATGAACCTAACAACAGAAACAGAGCACAGATACTTCCACAGTGTACAAAAGAGTTGATCTCTAAAGAGAAGGTGCAGATTCACAGAAGAGAAAATAACGAATTACTGAAGATGAAGAATCATGGTTCAGAACGTTATAGTACCTTAGTACAAAAGAAAAAGTGGAAAAGCACAAAAGATGAAGTGGAAGAAACAACTGAATAGGGAAAATCGAATGGAAAGAGAGGATGGGCCATTGGATAGTGAAGTCTGAGAGAGCGTATTGATTGAAAAGTCGATACGCTCTCAAACGTTGTGCCGATGCCCGTGCGGCCGGTCACGACGCAGAGCTTCCGGACGATGGCGCCGCCGTAACTTTTTTGCAAAAGAAAAGATTTCCTGTGGAAAAAAAGCGAGATATGGGTTATTATGGATAAGGATGCAGATGTCAGCGGACAGGAAAGGTATGGATATTTTTTATGGATGATAAGCAGCAGCGAAAGGAAGAAAAGCGGATCGCCAGAAGGAAGAGACGGGTACGGAATCAGGTGATGGCTTATTTGGCGGTGATCGTGCTGATCCTTGCTTTGGCGGGCGGCATCGTGATCGCGGTCCGTCAGTTCACTTCCGAGTCTGAACGGCAGCAGGAAGCCCAGGAGAGCAGTCAGGAAAAGATAGAGGAGATCCTGGCGGAAGAGGAGGACATCGAGGTCCCTACTCCCACACCGGAACCGCCGGTGGAAATGACACCGGAGCAAAAGCTGGACGATATTGCCATGGCGGGCATTGAGGTAATGCCTCTGGAGGACAAGGTGGCGGGACTCTTTATCGTGACACCGGAGGATCTTACAGGGGTGGCTACCGCAGTTCAGGCGGGAGACGGCACCAAGGATGCGCTTTCCCAGTACGCGGTGGGCGGTCTGATCTATTTTGACAAGAATATAGAGTCCGAGGAACAGGTCAAGGAGATGCTGCGGAACACGGCCTCCTATGCAAAGTATCCCCTGTTCCTGGCAGTCGACGAGGAGGGCGGAAGCGTTTCCCGCGTGGCTGAGGCGGGCATCGGCGAGAAGGTGGACAGCGCACAGAAGATCGGACAGACCGGGCTCAGCAACAACGCCTACGAGGCGGGCGTCACCATAGGGACTTCGCTGAGCAGCCTGGGATTTAACTTAGATTTTGCACCGGTGGCGGACCTGGCCAGCGTGGATAACAGTGTGATGGAGGGACGTGCCTACGGATCGGACGCAGAGCTGGTCGCACCGTATGTCACCTCCATGATGCGGGGGCTCCAGGAGCAGAACGTCGCCTCTTGTCTGAAGCATTTTCCGGGAAACGGCGCTACCGCTCAGGACGCCCACACAGGGCCTGCTGTCAGTGAGAGAACGGCGGAAGAGTTTCGGAGCGAGGAATTCGCCGTATTCCGGGCGGGGATCGAATCCGGCGCCGATATGATCATGGTGGGGCATATGGTCGCGCCTGCGCTGACCGAGGACGGAGACCGCACTCCCTCCTCCCTTTCCGACCGCATCGTTACGGATATCCTGCGGGAGGAGCTGGGCTATGACGGCGTCATCATCACAGACGCGCTGAATATGAGCGCCATCACGGACTACTATACGGCGGACGAGGCCGCGATACAGGCGCTGAAGGCAGGCTGTGACATGCTGCTGATGCCGGAGGATTTCAGGACGGCGTACTACGGCGTGCTCCAGGCCGTGCGGGACGGCGTGATATCCGAGGAGCGCATCAACGATTCCCTGCTGAGGATATACCGGATCAAATATGCGGACCGGGTGGAGGAGTAGAATACTGCATAAGATTTTTGGAAAGGGGCGCAGCCTGCGGGCTGCGCCCCTTTTGCGCCCGAATGCCCCAAGGTCATGCCCTTGACAATATTCAACAAGTAGAATATAATAGCTATATTCCACTTGTTGAATATATTTTGCTAAGGAGAAGAGCCTGCTATGCTGAAACACGGAATATTGGGATTATTAAACTATGGAGATATGAGCGGATATGAGATCCGCCAGGTCTTTCAGGATTCACTGAACTATTTCTGGACGGCACAGACCAGCCAGATCTACCGTGAGATCGGTGTATTAGAGAAGAACGGATGGATCGAAAAGCGGACTGTTGAGCAGGACGGAAGACCGAACAAAAATATCTGTTCCATCACGGCTGAGGGCAGGAGAGAATTGCTGCGATGGCTGTCAGAGCCTGATATAGATATGGATATGCGGTCCTCGACCCTGATGCGGATCTTTTTTATGGGGGAGCTGCCCCATTCGGAGAGCTTAGACTTTTTCAAGGAACTCAGCAAAAATTACCATGCTGCTTTGGACGGTCTGAAGAAGGCGAAGGATTCCGTCAGTTCGTATCAGGAAATGATACCGGATAAAAGGAGCGCGCTTTTTTGGCAGATGACCCTGGACTTCGGAAGGCGTTATATGCAGATGTATCTTGACTGGACGAAAAGCTGCATTGACCTTTTGGAGAGCATGGAGGAACGAAAATGAATATTCTTGTAGTCAACGGAAGCCCAAAGGGCGAACGCAGCAACACGCTTAAGCTTACCGAAGCCTTTTTGGAGGGGATCTGCTGTGCGTCAGAGGCCTCCGCGCCCGACATTGAAAGGCTCAATATTTCGCAGATGGACATTGGCTCCTGCCGCGGCTGCTTTTCCTGTTGGAAGGATACTCCCGGTAAATGCTGCATTTCCGACGATATGCAGACGGTGCTTGAAAAGCTGTTGTGGGCCGATCTGACGATCTGGAGCTTTCCGCTGTATTATTTCAGTCTGCCCGGCAAGCTGAAAACGGTGATAGACCGGCAGCTTCCCCTCACACTGCCCTTCATGTTATCCGGTGCGGAGGGCGGCGGCCACCTTTCAAGATATGATATGAGCGGAAAGAAGACCGTTTTAATATCGACCTGCGGTTTTTATACGGCAAAGTCAAATTACGGCAGCGTAACAGCGCAATTTGACAGGATATGCGGCAAGGGGAACTATACCGCTCTATTCTGCGGGGAAGGCGAGCTTTTCAGAGTGCCGGAATTATCAGGCCGCACAGACGAATATCTCGCAGCTGTCCGGCAGGCAGGGCGGGAATACATATCCGGCGGAATAGAGGAGGAAACAACGGCAAAGCTGCAGGAATTGCTGTTTCCGAGAGATGTTTTCGAGCGAATGGCGGACGCAAGCTGGGGAATCACACGAACAGGGGAAAAGGAGGATTTTTCGCTGACCTTTACAAAGCAGATGGCTGCGCTTTACGATCCGGCGGCCTACCGTGGAACAGATGTGATCTTTGATATAGAGTACACAGATATCGGAAAGCGTTACCGCGTTGTTCTGGGAAGGACGGAAAGCCGTGTCCTGGAGGAATTCAGCGGGAGACCGGAAACGGTAATTCATACGCCCTTTCATGTATGGCAGTCCATCGCTGCCGGAGAAATAGAGGGCTCCGCCGCTTTAATGCAGCATCAATACTCTGTGGAGGGCGATTTTGATCTGATGCTGAAATGGGACGACTATTTTGGGCGGCGGCAGGACATGAATACACCAAAAGAAAGGTCATCGCCGCATGAGAAAACAGATATGCGATGCCTTCTGATCCCGTGGATCGTATTTTGGATAGCCGCAAATATACATGCTTTTTGGGGAAGTGTGATCAGCATTTTTGTCTGCTGCTCATTGCCCCTGCTGTTCTACAAAAAAAGGAAGACCATATACGATGTCATTTCCGGTGCATTGGTGAGCGTGTTCTCCGTTCTGCTGCTCATCAGCCTGCCGGCGGTCATCGTAATGCCGTTGTCGTATTTGGCGTATGGAGTCATGTGGAGCATATCCGCCTGTCTCAAGATCCCTCTTTCCGCCGAATACTCCATGAACGGTTATGGAGGGGAAAAGGCCCTGCAGAATCCTATGTTCATCAGGACGAACCGCATCCTGACTGCCGCATGGGGGATCCTCTATCTGGTCACGCCTGTCTGGACATACCTTATTATGCGCACTGCCGCAGGCGGCTGGATCGGAATGATCAATTCCGTGCTGCCGGCGGCAATGGGGATATTTACCGTATGGTTCCAAAAGTGGTATCCTCGCAGAATGGCCAGGGGAAAGTAAGGAACGGCTGCCCTTCAGGGCAGCCGTTCCTCCAGCTCCGCTACAGTTTCCTTTGTGCGGCGGCCGATGCCGAAGGCCACCCCGGTGCCGTCGTCCAGGTCCAGGGCCATCAGCCGTCCGGGCCTTGCCGCAAAACGGAAAAATGTGATAAGACAGATCAGGGCCATCAGGAGCAGAACCGCCGCGACTGCGCAGAACACCCACAGGATCTTGGTGAGATCGGCGGTGCGCCGGTCGTCCTGTTCCCGCAGATCCTCTAAAAGGTCCTCGAACTCCGCCTTCCGGTCCAGCAGGGCAGTCTTTTTGTCCCTCTCATTCTCAAGCTCCTGGAATTCCGCCACGGCGGCATCGTACTGTCTCTGCGCTTCCGCAAGCCTGTCGTCATATGAGGTCTGCACGGAATCCGGATCCATGCCGTCCAGGGCTTCCGGATGGTTCTCAAGGTAAAGCATCGCTATTTCGGTGCCGGATGCCTCCTTGCCGGTAATGTCAAAGCACATTCCGCCGTAGGCATCGTCGCTGGCGTAGTAGGATACCTTGTCGTAGACGCTCAGCCCCGGAGCGATCGTATTCATGAATTTGATATAGGCGTCATAGTATGCCTGCTCATTGACCAGCCGGTTCCAGTCCAGCTCCAGCTCCTCCGTGGACATATCGCACCGTATCCAGATGGGGGTGCCGAAGGTATATTCATCCACCGGTCCGCGCCAGAACTGAGCATAGTCGGAGCGGTCCCAGCCGGGCACCGACATGCGGGACGGATCGGGAATACCGCCGTAGGCCTTGGCAAATACGGCATTGTCGGCCACATATTCCGGCATCCACATGACGTTGTTCATGAAGTCGGAAGCGGTTATGTAAATTCGGCCGTGCTCCAGGATGCGGTCGTACAGGCCGCGCTGGCCGGCAGACCAGTTTTCCGTCAGTTCGTCCGAGAATTTGGTCTCAGAGCCGGGAAGCTCATAGAACCACATGTCCGCATGGTTCTGCTCGCAGATATATCGGTTCGTCCCGTTCTCCATGGAGTAGGTATAGTACGGATAGAGCCATTCATCCAGCAGTGCGTCCTGTTCAAAGGCCATGACCAGATCCTGCATATATTGGTCGTAGGCATTTTGGAAGAACTCATCCTGAAACAGAACACTGAGATCCAGCTCCGCGCTTATCTGCCGGATGAGCTCCTGTTCGCGGCCGCTCTGATATTCTTCAATCTGGGCTTGACAGCGGTCCGTCTCTGCGGCGGTCTCCCGGAGCCTGTCGTCGAGCCGTTCGATCTCGGATCCGCTGTCGTTCCGAATCCAGTCCAGCGTCTCCTCCGTCTCCCGGATCCTGTCCCGATAGACGGGGGCATTTAAAGCATTCCGTGTCCTGAGCGCAAAGCCGCCGCCGATCAGGGCGCCCCCTGTGAGGACAAGGAACAGGAGCAGAAGGGCAGCTGCCTTTCCGGTGCGGTGAGTGCGCAGCAGGCAGTGACCTGTGACCGAGGACAGCAGGATCTCCCGGTCTCCCTTTTTCCTTCTGTAGCCTTTTCCCTTTTTATAGTAATATTTCCCGCTCAGCAGCAGTCTGTCGCCGGAGAGGGAAGCGGGCCTCTTCCGGGTGTTCCGCTGGCTTCCCGCAGACACGGCTATGCCGGATCCGGCCGCCGGTCCGCTGCCTGCGGTATTTGCCGCGGGAGTGCCGCAGTATATGCAATAGCATGCGCCGTCGGGAAGCTCTTTTCCGCATTTCCAACAAAACATTGTGTTTACCTCTTCTCGCGCTCGATGGGTTCCTGGCGGAACCGTAATACCCTTTCGCAGTATGTCAGCAGTAACAAAAAAACGGCCTCCGAAAAGGTCGGAAGCCGTTCCCTCAGAGCGATAGACGGGACTCGAACCCGTCATAATCTTCCGATGATTAATCTAATGATAACATGGAACTTAGTTGCCTGCAAGGGCTCCCGACGAGGACCCCATGGGTCCCGTCGGGAATGCAGGCAAGAAGTTGGGGTAATGATTCCCCCCAACTTCGTTACATGTTACAAATGTTATTTTCGCCTGAAAACATCGAAAGAATTTTGTAACAGGACTTTGTTACAACATCGTTACAAAGAGGTATTTTTATGGCTCAAGATGTTAGTCGCGCTTGGTTTATTGTATATAATAATCCGGAGCAGTATGGTGATGATGGGACTCCGCAGGAAATTGTAGATAAATTGATGGATAAATGGGTCGTTGGTCATCCAGAGCGTTCTGGTGCTTGGATTTACTGCTTGTCTGCAACGGGTTTAAAGCATGTGCATATGGTAGTAGAGGATGTTAAAACTATACGTTTTACTGCCGTCCAGAAAGTGTATAATCATGCGCATATAGAAGGTCTTAAAGGTAACAAAGATCAGGCGGAGGATTATATTAATAAGCGCGGTAAGTGGGAAGAGTCCGGTGAGAAGATCCTTGCTACTGCTCGTTATGGTGAGATTAAGGGCGTGCAAGGACAGCGACGCGATCTTGATGTGATCGAGGAGCTGATTCATATGGGCATGTCTGCTCGTGATATTTTGAATATGTCGTTCCGATACCGTCGTTATGAAAAAATGATCCGCGACGCTTGTTTAGCCCGTGATTTTGAGAAAGTTGATTTTATTCGTGATGTCAAAGTGGTGTGGCATGTCGGGCAGGCCGGTTCCGGTAAGAGCTATACGGCAAAGATGTTGATTGATCAGTATGGTTCGGATAATGTTTTTTTTATGTCTGATTATGAGGTTGGTGGTTTTGATAATTACATGTGTGAGAAGATCTTGTTCTTAGATGAGTTCCGTGGTCAATGGCGTTATAGTTATTTATTGTCGATACTGGATAAGTATAAGCGATATGTCCACGCTCGTTATAGCAATGTTCCTGCATTGTGGAATGAGATCCATATAACTTCCGTGAAGACTCCGGATATGATTTATAAATCTCAGATTTCGGTGAATGAACAGCTTATTGATACTTTTGATCAGCTCCGGCGCAGGATCCATTCGATTGTATATCATTGGCGCGATCTTAACGGCGGTTATCATTCGTATGTGATGCCGATGAGTGAGTATAAGTCGTATGAAGATCTTGTTGTTCAGGCGCTGCGTTCTGAAGATTTTGTTCAGATCCCTTTGAATCTAGATGTGCCGTTCGATTAATTATTGTTTATGTCGGATTGATATGTTATAATATTTATGGGAAACCATAGAGTTAAAGGCGGCTGCCCTCTGGATCACCGGAGGGGCTCGCCCTCCGGACGAAAGAAAGGAGGGAGATCAATGATTACATATGCTGATCTGATTCAGATAGGTATTTTCATTGTAGCCCTCATAGGATTGTGTTATACAGTCTTTAAGGGTAAGAAATAGCCGCCACTACGGCAATAGTGACGGCTGACGTTGATGTTGGCTTGTAACTAGGGTAGCCGCTACTTCTATGGCTTCCCTTTTCTATACAATAGCACATCAGTGTATTTTTGTCAAACTGCTTTTTCCATGATTTCCTTACAATCATAACACATTATTTTTACGTCTCTGGTGGCCCTTACTGATAGACCGCAGGCCGGACAGATATATTTTCGTGTGCTGCTGGTCTTCTTGCCATTCTTACCGTCTTTGTTCGGAATGATTGTTTCCCGGTTCAGGTCGATTTTTTTCCATTTTTTTTCCTTTATATATTTGATCAGATCTTTGGAAGCGGATGTGATGGAGTATCCTATTTTGGGATCGTGTTGAATGATAAGTCCAACTTCTTCCGCCTTGGCCTTGAATTTTTTGTTGTGATATGTTTTATTCCGGCTAGTGTCTTGTATTTTGTTGATTAGGTGGTATATGTGTACCATTTCATGAAGCATTGTGGCGGTTATTTCTTTTATGTCTCTGTTCAGGGACTCTGCGCTTATGTTCAGCTCGTAATATTTATCATTGTTGTTGTTCCAAACCTTGGAAGTTGTGACGTGTCCGTAAGCTCTTGGTGAGCTCTGGATCGTGATGATCACTTCCGGCAGCTTTCCGTCGAATTTGTCTTGGTTTAGTTCATAATACATTTTTTCTAGTGTGATGATCGCGGTTCTGGTGTTCTGTTTCATGGTTTGAATTCTCCTTTTATCTCTTTTACACAATTTATACAATATATTCTCCTTTCTTCTTTTTCGTTCAGATAGATTAATTCATGGATTGCGTCATTTTTTAAACTATCGTTGATTTCATTGCAGCCACTGATTCCTAGGATTATGCCGTATAATGTATAATAGTTTGTGTCATTATTGGTTTTTTTGTATTCGCTTAAGTAGTATTCGTATACGGCATCCATTCCGTTCTTTTTTTCTTTGAGTATCTTGATAATTTGTTCGTTGTACATTTTTTTCCCTTTCTTCCCGTCCAGCCGATAGATCAGCTTATTTTTTTTGAATGTGCACTTTCAACTTAAGATAAGTATAACACATTAGTGACATAATGTATATATACATTAGTGACATAATGTAAGTTTTTTTTTTGTCTATTTTGACAGTGCACTTTCAAAAAATCCCTGCAGTACAGGAGATCTATTATCATGCGTATTTATAAGCTTTTAAGGGTAATAAGGGAATAGTTTTTTTGTTATTTTTATCCGGAAGCGCGCAAAAAAGTGGTCATTTGATGGATCTAACGGTCTCTCCAGAGGAGCTGATAGGATGTCAGCGTAGGTTCGTCGGTATATTTTGTTTACTGATCCTCCCTTCCTCCTTGTCTACCTATGTCTTTGACCTTGTAGGCTTGACTTACCAGTCAGTAAATTGGTTACCGTGCGAATGGCGCGGCCTAGCGCTGTCTCATGAGCATGGTCGGACGATAGCCACGCTCATACATGGATGTATGAGCATTGGCGTTATATTGTGATCAACAAGCTACTTACGTATATACTTAAGCATAGTGGGTCTTGGCGATATGCCCTTGATCAAGAATTGTCTCAAGTCGGAGTGAATGAGAACGAGACGTTTCTTTGTCGAAGTTCTCAACGTAGACGGGGCCATTGCAGCGCGCGCTTCCGGAAAAAAGACCCCTCTCAAAGATGTGAGAGGGGGCAGTGGGGGTGAGTTGATCTTATTACAATCCTTTAGTTGCTTCATTTAGTGCTTCATTTAGTGATTCAAGTATTAGATAAGTTATACCTGATGATGTTGATGTTATAACTAACATTATGATAAATACTATCAATGATACTATGCTGCAGATCAGACCTGCTATAGCTGTACCGTGGTTCTTATTTTTCTCTCTTAATCCTATTGCGCCGAATATTATTCCCAGTACGCTGAAAAATCCGCCTCCGCAACAAACTAATACAATGCCGAGTATTCCTAGTGTCAGTGATGCTATTCCGAATCCGCTCTGTCGCATTTTATCTCCTTTATCCTATATTGATCGAATTATTGTCTCCGTTCTGTGTTATGTCTCCTACTTGTATATTGGAATTTTCTTCGTTCATGTCTTTGCGTATTAGATCGTTGATGTATTGGTTCAAAGATTTGTAACCTTTTTTCTTCCAGTGTGCTTCAAGTATTTTTTTGTTTCCCTTTGGTATGTTGAATATACATCTATCGTATTTTTCTTTTTGATATTCTTGGATATATTTTGCCTGGTTGAAGTTGCTCATTATTGCTCCTTATGTCACTAATGTACAAATTAATGAAATACATTTTGTCACTAATGCACATTTACATTATGTCACTAATTTATTATATTATATATAATCATTCAGACATGCAATATTGATAGGCGCTCGTGTAATCATAGACAGCCGTAATGACATAGCGCTGGCTGCGTGTTGCATGTTCTGAATGGTATAGCTGATTTGATTATCGCATCAAAGGTGTGATATGTCAAATGTAACTTTTTAACCTATATCACAGAGAGAAAGAGAGGAAAAAAGAGAATGAAAGCAAAGCTGGTAGGTTACAAAAGGTTCGAGAGTAAGAAAGGCGATGTGTATTGTGTTGCCAATGTGGTATATCCCTATACTGCTGCGGAGAAGGCTCGTGGTTGTTATGGAGAGAGTGTAGAGAGCATCTTTCTTCCGGCTGAGCTCACAAATCTTTTGACTGAGAAGGATATCGGCAAGACTGTGGACCTGTCTTATACTATCAGTCAGGGCAAGGCTTATCTGGATAATCTTGTTGTCCAGTGATCTGATGGTCAATAAGGACGCTGAAATCCCGGTAAGTGTTGGAGATGCTTTTTCTGGGTCTGTATCATATGGTGATGCCGATCATCCGTATGAAACAGTCGTTTCGATCCAGACCGGCGTTGAGACACTGAATGCAAATGTAGTGAAGCTTTTGGATGGTCTACAGGTGATAGTTGCGCTCGTCATTATTTTAGTAACTCTAAAGTTGACGCAGCTGCTCTATAAACTATTAGATATCTTTTGGTAAGATGTCGGGAAGGAGGAAATCATGGAATCTACTACTCTTGCCAGTGTGGTCACGGCTGACATGGTGAAAGGTGTCTTTAATGATATTCTTTCTATGCTGCCGGTTATCGTACCTGCTGCGGTCGGTTTTATCGGTATCCGCAAGGGCCTGTCTTTCCTGTTCGGCACGCTGCGGTCTGCATGAGACCGGAATAAGTTTGGAAGTAGGGACTTATGTCCCTACTTTTTTACGTTAGATACAATTTTGAAAGTGCACTTTCAAAAAATCCCTGCAGTGCAGAAGGTGTTTGAACATGTGCATTTAGAAGCTTGAATAGCTGGGGGTATTGGTATGAATAAGAAGTGTAAAAGATTTTTTCGTGGATCAGTGATCATGATCCTTTGTCTTTCTTTGGTAATGGGCCTGATGGTTCCTATGCAGGTGGAAGCTGCTGCTTCGGTAGGTTCTATTTCCGGAAGTATCACTAATAATGTTTTGGCTGCCCCTTTGGTCCAGAAGGATAGTACTTATTTGAATGGTACTCGATCTTTTGGTTGGGGCCATAATGGTATCAATAATGTGGGAGCTCATGATTTTTATATGTCTTTCGGTTTTGATGAAAGTACTTTTTCCGGTGATCAGAATGGCCATTATCGATATCATGTGACAATCGATGCCGCATATCCTGTCTATACGGCTACCTATGCTTATGCTGTGAGTGGTTTATTAACTTATAGGACTTATTATGTCTCCAAGTATCCTTTTAATGTTCAGGTATTTAATCTGCAGTTAAAAGATGTATCTTCTCGTTCGCTCAGTGATTTTTATTTTCAGGGCGGTCCTGCTGTGATCAATTATCTTGGCGGTGAATCGTATTATTTATATTCATTTTATAGTAGATATAGGCCTACTATCTCTTCTTTTCCGGTCCGTTTGTTAGGTGTATATAATCCGCATTTAGAGGTCTTTGATACTAAAGCTGATTTTGAGAGTTATCTGTCGGAAATTGGTGTTCCTGAATCTAATTATATCGATTATTGTTTATCTAAGGATATTCATGCGTTATGTGAGGTACTTGATAATTTAGGTCAGATCGGTGGTTCCGGTTCTGGCTCCGGATCCTCTTCCGGTGGTGAAGGTGGTGGTTCTGGTTCCAGTACTGAGCCGTCCGATCAGGGCTGGCTCGATCGGATCCTTAATCTTATCATAGATCTTCCGCTCGATATTGCGACAGCCCTGCGTGATACTGAGCTAGGTAAGTTCGTTTTCCGTATTCCGGATGAGATCGTGAAGCTTTTTATAGAAAGTGATCTTGGGCAATATATCATGAAAGTACCTGTTGAGATATATCAGCAGTTCCGGCAGGATGGTATTTTCAGCGTGATCGAGAGTCTGGCGGATGATATCACTACTAAGATCAATGATTCCAAGTTGGGAAGGTTCCTCTTTGGAGTTCCTATCACTATTGCGAAAGCAATCGAGGATTCTCCGCTTGGAGAAGCGATTAAAGATATGTATGAGAAAGTGAAGTTGTTCTTTAATGCGGATGGACCTGCAGAAGCGATCTTAGCTATGAGGGATATCTTATTTGGCATCCCGGTCGATATCTTTGATGGCTTCAGTAGATTTTCCAATGATATTCTTGAAGGCATCAGTGGTCTGTCTTTTGTCCAGACGGTCATTGATTCCAGTAACGATTTGATCGATTTTCTTTTGAATCCATTAGCAGCTTTTGGACTTGATAGGAATTTTATCTTCGATTTGATCAGATTTTTTGCTGATCCATTTGGTGTCTTTGGTTTTAATGATAAAGGCCATAATTTTGTCCAGGAAGCGATCCAGGATGCTTGGAATGCTTTGGTACAGCCGATGGTAGATCTTATGATCGATCTGATCGTTCCGGATCATAATGTCCTGCAGGAATATATTGATGTTTTATCTTCCAGGTTCCCTTTTATTGATTCTTGTCGTGATGCTGTAGAACTTGTCCTTACCAGACTGCGGGATGTTGCTGATGATGGTGTTATCGTGCCCAAGATCAATATACCGCTTTCTGCTACATTTCTTTCTGAATATGATGTGTCGGATCATGTGATCGATTTTTCCTGGTTCCTGCCGTATCGTGCAGGTGTCCTGATGTTCGAGCGTGGCGCGCTGTGCTTGATGTTCGTTTTCAGGTTCTATTTTAGCATTAAGAGTGTTTTTACTGCAGCTTCTAATAGTGCTTCTGCTATTTCTACGATGTATCACAATATAACATATAATCCTTAAGGAGTGAGATGGTATGCTTATAGAACTTTTAATGGATACTTTTTTTACCTGGATCGAAACGCTCTTATCTTTTGTTCCGATCATGAACTTTGAATTTTCGTTGAATGGATTAGAAACATTTTTAGGATACTTTGATATGATCAATTTTTTTGTTCCTTTGGATACAGTTATGTTCCTCATAGGCATTTTGGTGTCTTTTGAGGGATTGAAGATCTTTATTGCATTGGTCCGTTTTATATGGAAATTCGTTCCGATCTTCGGCAATTAATGAGGTGAAATTATGTTTGATGTCATATTCGGAATTGTAAAAGCGTTCTTGGGCTTTTTTAAAGTGCCCTTTCTGATCCTGCTCGTTTTGTTCGTTCTATTTCTTTTGTCTTGTCTGTTCTACTTTTTGGTTGGTCTGAAGCATGGCCGCAGGATAAAAAAAGGAACGCATAAGCCAGTCAAAGATGTGTCTATGCTCAAGAAGGTATTTATTGATGTGCCGCGTGCGTTTATCAATGATTTTTTTGACCGAGATCCTGATTTCTTCCGGTATCAGGGCCTTGTGATCTATACCGGAAGACAGGGCTCTGGTAAGACTATAGCTATGGTATATACGATCCGGCGGATGCAGAAGGAATATCCTTTGGTCAAGGTAATTACCAATCTATCTTATAAGCGTCAGAATACGGCCCTGAATCATTGGAAGCAGCTCATTACATATAAGAATGGCATCTATGGTGTTGTTGTCGCTATAGATGAGATACAGAACTGGTTCTCCAGTAAGCAGAGTAAGGACTTTCCGCCGGAGATGTTCGAGGTGGTCACTCAGAACAGAAAGAATAGGCGTGTGATACTTTCCACCACTCAGAATTTTTATCAGGCTGCCAAGGATATTCGTTGCCAATGTTCTGAAGTTCATAAATGTCTTACTTTGCTTGGTGTTCTGACTATTGTTCATGTTGTCAGGCCGACTCTTGATTCTAATGGTGACGTGAAAGAGTGGCGGCATGTCCGATTCTATTCGTTTGTGCATGATCGGGAGCTGCGTGAGCTGTATGATACGTATAAGGTGATTGAATCTTTGGCTAAGAGCGGTTTTCAGGAACGTAAAGGTACGGCGAATATTGCGACTACTGTACAGATCAATAATAAAAAATAGGAGGTAGTGTTATGACGCAATCTGAATGGCTTGAAATCGGTTTTAAAAATAAGATCATAGAGATCAAAGAAAGCGAAGAGGTCGTTTTTGTTGATGCCTATAAGCAGTGGTTCCTGATGAAACTCAAGCAGATCAAGGATCAGTCCTGTGACCGCATAGAGGTCACATATAACAGGTATTATGCCGGGTCATGTTTAGTTGATAAGTATGTTTCGCAGATCACGGAAGCAGAGATTATAGATTTCTTGACTTGTTGTATTCTGCAGAGTGGTAAAATGACGTTGAAGGAGTTCCGGCGTTGTATTCAGATCGTGAACAATGTTCTGGTCTATTGTAAAGATCTAGGTATTGGTGGCGCACATTTATATGATTGGGATCGTATAAAACGTTATCTGCCGTTGGATAGTTTGGATGTTCAGGTTAAGCGTGAGTATGCTGTCCCGATCGCTGATGTCCGGCAGATCATAGATCTTGTCGTGAACCATGAGGTCTATTCTGTGAAGCAGGATGCGTGTCTTTCCCTCTGTATGAATTTTTATCTCGGTCTTCGGATCGGTGAGCTGGCAGCTCTTACTTTTCAGGATTTTGATTTTGATCGTGGTGTTGTTAAAATATATAAGACAGAAAGTAAATCTTTTGAGCGTACTGCAGACGGTGATCGTGTAGGACGGTTGGTCTATCGAGTCACAGATAATACGAAGACGATCTATTCCGTCCGTGAGATTCCTTTGCTTCCGGAAGTCCGGTTCTTCTATGATCGGATCAAGGAGCATCATGAGAAGATGAACTATGACAGTGACTGTCTCTGTTATGACGGAAATGATGTAGTGATGTCGGCTTCGTTGGATACATGTCTTAGAAAGTTGTGTCTGCTTTGTAATGTGAATTATTTCAATTCTCATGCAATCAGGAAGACTTTTGCAACTATGCTGCATTTCAATGGAACGCCTACTCGTGTGATTTCGGATCTGATGGGGCATGCTGAAGTGAGCACGACGGAGCATAGCTATATTTTGTCCTATGGCAAGAATTACGAAAGTGAGCTGAACTATATGTCCAGCTCACTGAAATATTGATTGTTATGAAATTGGGTTAATCTGTTTAAAAGCGATAGACGGGACTCGAACCCGCGATTTCCACCTTGGCAAGGTGGCGCTCTACCAACTGAGCCACTATCGCATATGCGTCCGATGTACTGCGGACAAATGGTATTTTACTATATAGAGTGCCAAATGTCAACCGGTATTTTTAAAAAACATAATTTTTTTGGATGGCGCGGACCGCATGGGAACAAATCCCCATTTTAGTCTTGCGATTGCATGTCAAACATAATAAAATAATAGTAAGTTCAATAAAAGAAGGTGGGATCGGGATGAAGATCATATTTGTGGGTGCGGATCATGAGGTGACCGGGAGCTGTCATTATCTGGAGGCGGCCGGAAAGCATATCCTCGTGGATTACGGGATGGAGCAGGGGATCAACGTGTTTGAAAATGTTCCTCTGCCGGTGGAGGAAGCCAGGATCGATTATGTGTTCCTGACCCATGCGCACGTCGATCATTCGGGGCTTTTGCCGTTGCTGTACGCGAGGGGGTTCCGGGGACAGGTATACGCTACGGATGCGACGGCGGACCTGTGCAGCATCATGCTGCGCGACTGTGCCCACATTCAGATGATGGAGGCCGAGTGGAAGAACCGGAAGGCCAGGCGAAGCGCCACGATAGACACGGCGGACCCTCTCTATACCATGGAGGATGCGGAGGGACTGATCAAGCGTATCGTTCCCTGCCGCTACGGCCGGGAGGTGGAGGTGTGCGACGGTGTGCGCATCCGCTTTACGGACATCGGACACCTGCTGGGCTCCGCCAGCATTGAGGTGTGGCTCACCGAGAACGGATACACAAAGAAATTGGTGTTCTCCGGGGATATCGGCAACAAGAACCAGCCGCTCCTGCGGGATCCGGCGTTCACGGAGGAAGCGGATTATGTGGTCATGGAGTCCACCTACGGCGACAGGCTGCACAGCCTGGAACGGCCTGATTACGTCAGGGAGCTGGCGGCGATCCTGAAAGAGACCTTCGACCGGGGAGGCAACGTGGTGATTCCATCCTTTGCGGTGGGGCGCACTCAGGAGATGCTGTATTTTCTTCGCAAGATCAAGGTGGACCGCCTGGTGGAGGGGCATGAGAATTTTCCCGTGTATGTGGACAGCCCTCTGGCTGTGGAGGCCACCGGTATTTTCCAGGACAACCGCTGGGAGTGCTTTGACGAGGAGGCAATGGAGCTGGTGAAGGAGGGCATCAATCCGATCTCCTTTGCGGGGCTGAAGCTTGCGATCACCAGCGAGGAGTCCAAGGAGATCAATTTCATCGACACGCCCAAGGTCATCATTTCCGCCTCCGGTATGTGCGAGGCGGGGAGGATCAGGCATCATCTGAAGCACAATCTGTGGCGGCCGGAATGTACGGTCCTGTTCGTGGGTTATCAGGCGGTGGGAACTCTGGGCAGAAATATTGTGGAGGGTGCCACGGAGGTAAGGCTGTTCGGAGAACCGATCCAGATCAGGGCTCAGATCAGGCAGCTGGCCGGTATGAGCGGACACGCGGACAAGAACGGGCTGATCGAGTGGATATCGGGCTTCAGGGAGAAGCCGAAGAAGGTGTTCGTCGTCCACGGCGAGGACAACGTGTGCACGTCCTTTGCGGAGTGTCTGAAGATAGAGTACGGACAGAGGGCCTATGCGCCCTACAGCGGAACGGAATTCGACCTGCTCTCCGGCAAGTTCCTGTATGAGACCGAGCCCGTGCCTGTCAGGAAGAAGGCACATTCCGCAGCGGCAGGCGGAGTTTATGCAAGACTGCTGGCTGCGGCCCAGAGGCTGCTTTCTCTGGTGCAGAAGAGCGACGGCATGGCAAACAAGGATATGGCCAAGTTCGCGGATCAGATCAACTCGGTCTGCGACAAGTGGCAGTGAGAGAGGAATCGGTTCCGGGCGGTGCCCGGCGGAGCCGGCAGAACACCTCAAAAAAGGAGCAGGGGAAATGAGTTATGCGGACCAGATCTTTATAGAAATGTGCGAGGATATCCTGCAGAACGGGACCAGCACCGAGGGAGAGAAGGTGCGGCCTCACTGGCCGGACGGAACGCCGGCTTACACGGTGAAGAGGTTCGGCGTGGTGAACCGATACGATCTGTCAAAGGAATTTCCGATCCTGACGCTCAGAAGGACGGCGCTGAAGCTGGCCACGGACGAAATGCTCTGGATATGGCAGAGAAAGTCCAACAATATTCATGATCTGAAGGGCCATATCTGGGACGAGTGGGCGGACGGGGACGGGTCCATCGGCAAGGCCTACGGTTACCAGATGGGCGTGAAGCATCAGTATAAGGAGGGATGGATGGATCAGGTGGACCGAGTGATCTACGACCTGAAGAACAATCCCTTCAGCCGCAGGATCATGACCAATCTCTATGTGCATCAGGACCTCCATGAGATGAACCTCTATCCCTGTGCTTACAGCATGACGTTCAATGTCACGCAGAAGCCGGGCGAAAAGAAGCTGACCCTGAACGCCATACTGAATCAGCGCTCTCAGGATGTGCTGGCAGCCAACAACTGGAACGTGGTGCAGTATGCGGTCCTGGTACATATGCTGGCCCAGGTCTGCGGCATGAATGTGGGCGAGCTGGTACATGTCATTGCCGACGCGCACATTTATGACAGACATATTCCCATCATCCGGGAGCTGATCGGCCGCAGCCCACGGCCCGCTCCCGTTTTCCGCCTGAATCCGGGGGTCAGCGACTTCTATCGGTTCACCCCCGATGACGTGAGCCTGGAAAATTACGATCCCGGCCCTCAGATCGAGGATATCCCCATTGCGATCTGACCGGCATGTGCCGTGAGCATGACAGAGGCAGCGAATATCGCGGCATCGCGCCGGCACATAAAATTCACCCGAAAGCGAGGAACCTATCATGAACCTTATCGCAGCGGTAGACTCTAACTGGGCCATCGGGAACAGGGAGAAGCTGCTCATCAGTATTCCGAACGACCATAAGCATTTTCGGGAGGAGACCACCGGAAAGGTGGTGGTCCTCGGCCGAAAGACGCTGCAGACCTTCCCGCAGGGGCTGCCCTTAAAGAACCGCACAAATATTATCCTCTCCCGGAATCCCGGATACACCGTAAAGGATGCGTCGGTAGTCCATTCGGTGGAGGAGCTTCTGGAGGAGCTGAAGCAGTATGCTTCCGGCGATGTCTACATCATCGGCGGCGAGAGCATCTATCGCCAGATGCTCCCGTACTGCGACACCGCCCATATCACGAAGATCGATCACAGCTACCAGGCGGATGCTTATTTCCCGGATCTGGACAGTGATCCCGAATGGGAAATTACGGAGGACAGCGATGAGTTGACCTATTTTGACATTCCCTACCAATTTGTCAAATATGAAAGGAAAAGGTAATCCGTCTTTCGGTATTGAGGCCGCCTTAAGATAAGCCTATTGACTTTTGGCGTTAAAAGTATAATAATGATTCCAATAATAGAGGAAAGAAGGTCGTGTCAATGGAAAAGAAAAATATTGATTGGAGCAATCTTGGCTTCGGCTATGTGCATACGGATTACAGATATGTCTCCAACTATAAGAACGGGGCATGGGATGACGGAGTGCTCACCGAGGACGCAAATATTGTCCTGAATGAATGCGCCGGTGTCCTGCAGTATGCCCAGACAGTTTTCGAGGGCCTGAAGGCTTATACCACCGAGGACGGGCACATCGTTACCTTCCGCCCCGACCTGAATGCAGAGCGCCTGGAGGCAAGTGCGGCAAGGCTGGAGATGCCTGTCTTTCCCAAGGAACGCTTTGTTGACGCCGTGACCCGGACCGTAAAGGCCAACGCGGCTTATGTGCCGCCCTACGGAAGCGGCGCGACCTTGTATATTCGGCCCTACATGTTCGGCAGCAACCCCGTTATCGGCGTAAAGCCTGCCGACGAGTATCAGTTCCGTATCTTCTGTACCCCCGTAGGCCCTTATTTTAAGGGCGGAGCAAAGCCCCTGACCATCCGCGTCAGCGATTTCGACCGGGCAGCGCCCCACGGCACGGGAAATATCAAGGCCGGACTGAATTACGCCATGAGCCTGCATGCGATCGTAACTGCCCATCAGGAGGGTTACGATGAAAATATGTATCTTGATCCCGGTACCCGCACCAAGGTGGAGGAGACCGGCGGAGCCAACTTCCTGTTCATCACGAAGGACAATAAGGTCGTGACGCCGAAGTCCGACAGCATCCTGCCCTCCATCACCCGTCGCTCTCTGGTCCATGTGGCAAGGGAGTACCTTGGACTTGAGGTGGAGGAGCGCGAGGTATATCTGGATGAGGTGAAGGATTTTGCGGAGTGCGGTCTGTGCGGCACCGCCGCAGTGATCTCCCCCGTGGGCAAGATCGTGGATCACGGGAAAGAGATCTGCCTGCCCAGCGGTATGGCGGAGATGGGCCCTGTCACCAAAAAGCTCTACGACACCCTTACCGGCATTCAGATGGGCCGCCTGGAAGCGCCCAGCGGCTGGATCCATGTAATCGAATAAGCGGCAAGCTTATATATATCCGCAACACGGGGCCTGAGACGATGCGATCCGTTGTCTCAGGCCCCGTTCCTGTTCATAGGTGAGAATCTGTGTCGGAGGGAATATAGACGGCAATGTCCTGGATCCGACATTGAAGAATGCGACACAGATCGTTTATTGTGGTAGTATTCAAAGGTTTATTCTTACGGAGTTTGTCAAGCGTTGCACTGGAGATATGATGTCTGTTGATCAATGAATAGGTCGTCTCGTGAGAGTTCCTCAAGGTTTCCCAAAACGGAGCATAGTCTATCATCGCGATCTCTCTTTCTTATACCGCTGCCTTATAAGATGATTTAAAGATTCATATAGGTTGGTTCGTATTTTTCTCAGCGTTCTCATTTTTTGCGTTTGCGTGCCTGCGCAGTGAATATATAATCCCCTTTTCATACAAATTTTATTTCATAGTTTTTTACTTGACTATAGTCATTAAAAAGACTATAATATGTCATGCCGTGTTGACGGCGGCAATATTTTCAGTTTGGTAAATAATGCGGCAAAAGAAGAAGGTCTATTATGGGATTTGTGGATATTCATTCGCACATTCTGCCCTATATGGATGACGGCGCCCGGAATCTGGAGCAGTCACTGCAGATGCTGAGCATGGCATGGGAGGAGGGAATTTCCCACATGATCGCCACACCGCATTATAAGCGGGGCAGGTACCGTGCGGGCAGGTCGGAGGTCCTGGAGCAGGTGAAGCAGCTGCAGGAGGCGGCGCAGGAACAAAATATTCCGCTGCGGATCTATCCCGGCACTGAAATATTTTATCACGGTGATCTGGAGGACAGGCTGGACAGAGGATCGCTCTGGACGCTGAACGGCACGAGATACATACTGGTCGAATTTGGCCCCATGGAAGAGTACTCCTACATCAGAAATGCCGTCGACGACATACTGGGAATGGATTACAGGCCTGTGCTGGCTCATGTGGAGCGATACCGGTGTTTTCTAAAGGATGCGGAAAGGGTCAGAGAGATAAGTTCCATGGGCTGCCGCGTCCAGGTGAACGCGGGAAGCATCGTGGGTCAGTTCGGATATTCGGCAGGCCGGTTCGTCAGAGGCCTGATACAAAAGGGACTGGTGGACTATTTGGGCACAGATGCCCATGATCTGAGAAAACGGCGTCCGGCCATGAAAAAATGTGCCGCGTATCTGTATGAGAAATACGACAGGGAGTATGCCGATGCCCTGCTGTTCGGAAATGCCATGTCGGAGCTGTTGACGGACCGGTCTTTCGGAGCGTAGGACCGATCGAACAATATGGATGAGGTGAAGAGCAATGAAGAGTTCAAGAGACGATACGGATGATGTGATCGAGATAGATCTGAAGGATCTGTTTGGCTATCTGCTGCACTGGACATGGATCATTGTGGTCTGCGGCGTCTTGGCCGGACTGGCAGGATACCTTGTCAGCAGTCTTGCGGTGACACCGCTCTATCAGTCCACAACGACGGTATATATCCTGAATAAACAGGATAATAACGGCAATCTCACCTACAGCGATCTGCAGCTGGGCAGCCAGCTGACCGCGGATTATGCGCTGTTGATCAAAAGCCGTACGGTGCTGGAGCAGGTCATTGAAAATTACGGATTAAGCATTTCTTACGAGCAGTTCGCCGGACAGGTGGATGTGAATTCGGTGGACAATACCAGGAGCATCAATATTACCGTGACAAATCCCGATCCCGCCATGGCCATGCAGCTTGCGAATCAGATCCGGGAAATTGCCGCCCAGCACATTACCAGTGTGATGGACATTCAGGCGGTAAATCTGGTGGATGCAGCCAACCTGCCCACGCACCCCTCCAGTCCGAGCATTGCGCGGTGGACAGCTGTGGGAGCGCTGCTGGGGCTGCTCCTGTGCGTTGCCGTGCTGTCGGTACATTTTCTGATGGATGACACGATCAAGAACTCTGAGGATATAGAAAAATATCTGGACCTGAGTGTACTGGCCATGATCCCAAAGCAGGAGAGCGGCGGCAGGAACAGATCCAAAAGACACGGCGCGAAGGGAGCCGATGTCCGCGCGGGAAGAATGACACAGAAGGTCTATGAGAGTAAGGACAGTGATGATCTGGTAGATATTTCCAATGAGATAGGGGGCGAGACAAATGCAGGCTATTGAATTGAAGCATGAGGAGCTGGACTTCCGCAGCAGGGAAGCATTCAAGACTTTACGGACCAACATTGAATTTTCCGGTGAGGATGTGAAGGTGATCTGCATTACAAGCTGTACCCCGAATGAGGGGAAGAGCAGTATTTCCTTTGAACTGGCCAAATCCTATGCCCAGATGGGAAAAAAGGTGCTGCTGGTGGATGCCGATCTGAGAAAAAGTGTCATGCGCCAAAGGCATAAAAGAGGAAAGGTAAGGCTGGGACTGGTGAATTACCTGGTGGGCAAGGCGGAGTTCGAGGAAGCGCTCTGCAGTACCGATGTGAAGAACCTGTATATGGTCTTCTGCGGCCCGGTGCCGCCAAATCCCAGTGAGCTTTTGGGGAACAGAAGGTTCCAAAAGATGGTGGAGGATGCAAGAAGGGACTATGACATGGTGATCATAGACACCCCGCCCCTGGGAAGTGTGATAGATACCGCCGTGGTGTCAAAATGCTGTGACGGCGCCGTTATTGTCATTGCCTGCGGTGAGATCAGTTACCACTTTGCCAAAAAGATCAAGGAACAGCTGGATGTGACAGGCTGCCCGATCCTGGGGTGCGTGCTCAATAAGGTGGACCTGGGCGGCAAGGGCTACTATGGAAAATATTACGGCAAGTACTATGGCAAATACTACGGAAAATACTACGGCAGCTATGGGGAGTAGCGCCTGAGAGGAAATATTGGGAAAAGGAAGGGCTGTTTAGGGCGCTGACAGTACGCCCCGGAGGATCGGAATGAGGATCAGGAGCAATGTATACAGGATATTGATAAGGCTTTTTATTGTTGTGATCGTTCTGATCGGGCTGGGGGCGTTGCTGTTCACAGGACTGCAGATATCCGGGCGCAACAGACTTTACAATGCATACAAGGACCGGACTCCCGACCTAAGTCAGGCCGTCGGAGCCGTGGAGGGACTGACGCCGGACGACTATGCGGGCGAAGAGGCGTCGGGCGACAGCTGGCAGGAAGGCGATGTCCGCTATCAGGGAAGCATCTACCGCTATAACAAGGATATCATTACCTTCCTGTTCCTTGGAATCGATGACCTGGGCGAGGTAGAGGTAAAGGAGGAAGGCACTGAGGGCGGCCAGTCCGATGCGATCTTTCTTCTGGTGCTGAATCCCCACACAAAGGAGGGATCCGTCATCGGCATCAACAGAGATACCATGACGGATATAGATGTCTACAGCAATGTAGGCGGCTATCTGTGGACCGAAAAGGCACAGCTGACCTTACAGCATGCCTATGGAGACGGGGCACAGCTGAGCTGTGAGCGGAGCCGGGATGCGGTCTCCAGACTTTTCTATGATCTGCCCATACACGGTTACTGTGCTGTCAATATGGGAGCCATCCCGCTCATAAACGATGCCGTTGGCGGTGTGGAGGTGGAGGCCTTAGAGGATGTATGGGAGTTCAGACAGGGAGAGACGGTCCTTCTGAAAGGGGATGCGGCCTACCATTATCTCCATGACCGGGACACCGGCAGCTTTAACAGTGCCGGCCGGCGGCTGGACAGACAAAAGCAGTATCTGACCGCCTATGCCGCCGCGGCGGCAGACGCCATGAAGGAGGATATTTCACTGCCGGTAAAATTATACGGTACGTTGAGTAAATATATGGTCACTGATGTTACGGCGGATGAGGTAAGCTATCTGGCCACCCGCATTCCGGACTACAGCTTTTCGCCGGAGCGGTTCTACTCTCTGGAGGGAAGAACCGTTGAGGGCGGGGTACTGGAGCAGTTCTTTGTAGATGAGACGGCTCTGTACGAACTGATCCTGAAGGTGTTCTACGAGGAAGTGACCGGGTGACACCGAAAAACAGGTATCTCGCCGTAAGGCTTGATATAACCACATGACTATGAGGAAAGGAGGAATATCCGATGAAAAAGTTTTCTAAGTTTCTTGCCTTGAGCCTGGCCTGCGCGCTGACCTTCAGCATGACCGTTCTCGCCGATGAGAGTCCTGATGCGGATGGGAAAAATTGGGCGCAGGCCGCGGTGAATACCACGGCAGTGAACGACAGCGGCGAGACCGTTGAAGTAGCGGTCAGCGCTCCGGCAAAGACTACGGTAAGTACGGTAAAGGATGACATCAAGCAGGCTGACAGCAAGTTGACCGCCGCCGTAAAGGCGCAGGCAGGTTTCAGTAAAATTGCAGATCCTGAGCTGATCTTTGTTCTGGATATCACACCTGCGGCAAAGGGCACCATCACTGTGACAATTCCTTTTGACGGCATTAAGCCGGCCGGAACCGGTGAAAAGTATGTCCTGATGCATCAGAACGGAGACACATGGGAGCCTGTGAGTGATGTGAAGGTCGGAGACGGTACGATCACATTCACGAGCGGCAGCTTTTCCAACTATGCTCTTTTCCTGGTAAAGGACGTTTCCGATGCCGGGAGCAAAGGGTCGAGCGATCATAGCACGAGTCAGTCCGATGCAGAGCCCACGTCGCCAAAGACCGGCGAGGGCGTACCTGTGGCAGGGCTTGCCGCACTGATCCTTTTGGCGGGAGCAGCCCTGTGCGCAAAGAAAGAGACCGCATAGTAAGTACAGCATTTAAGTTTATAAAGCTTCAGAATTGACCGACACTTGGCATGTGGTTGTTCAATACCCCTCCCGTTTCCGGGGGGGTATTGAACATAAGTAAAACAGCGCAGTTACAGAACCGGAAAAGAAAGTTCAGAGGTCGAACGCACATGTATCGAAAATGTTCACAGGGCTGGATCAAGCATATGGATTTTATCATGCTGGATCTGGTATGCCTGAACCTATCCTTCTTTTTGGCATATATCATAAGGCACGGCTTTGAGATTCCCTATACACATGTCACTTACCGGAATATGGCGTTCATCCTGTCGCTTATCGCCGTACTGTTAATGATCTTCTTTGAAATGTTCAAAAATGTCCTGAAGCGAGGATATCTCGCGGAGGCCGTCATGACTCTGAAACAGGTATGCATGGTGGAGCTCTGCGCCGTGTTCTATCTTTTCGCGGTGCAGGAGGGCGGGGCATATTCCCGTACCGTCATGTATCTCACGGGGCTGATCTACGGTGTGACAGGTTACATCACACGGGTCCTGTGGAAGAGCTTTCTGAAAAGGAAGGTGAAAAGGCAAGGGAAACGCACCCTGCTGATCCTGACCTCGGAGAATATGGCGCCGGCCGTGCTGGAAAACATTAAGAGTCATAACTATGAGAACTTTCATATTTTGGGAGTAGCTCTGTTGGACGGAGACCGTGCCCGGAGGCAGATCGGAGGAGTGCCGGTGGTGGTCGGCCGGGAAAATGTGCTGGATTATGTCCGCAGGGAGTCCGTGGACGAGGTGTTCGTCGATCTCCCGGAGGGGCAGGAGCAGCCCACGGAGCTTTTGGAACATTTTTCGGAGATGGGGCTGGTCGTACATGTGAAGCTTCTTGACGGTGAACCTGCCATGCCGCGCAAGCAGTCGGTAGGGCACCTCGGAAATTATACCGTGATGACCACCGGCATCAACTATATCACGAACAGACAGCTGTTCTTAAAGAGGACGCTGGATATTGCGGGCGGTCTGATCGGTTCGCTGTTCACGCTGCTTCTGGCACTGTTCCTTGGCCCGATCATCAAGTTGAAATCGCCGGGCTCCCTTTTCTTTGTCCAGGAGCGGGTAGGAAAGAACGGCAGACGCTTTCGGATGTACAAGTTCCGCAGTATGTATGCAGATGCGGAGGAACGGAAGGCGGAGCTGGCAGTTCAAAATCAGGTAAAAGACGGGTTCATGTTCAAGATGGAGCGTGATCCCAGGATCATCGGCAGCAGGCAGCTGCCGGACGGGACCTACAAGAAGGGCATCGGCAACTTTCTCCGTGACTGGAGCCTGGATGAGTTCCCGCAGTTCTTTAATGTGCTGAAAGGGGATATGAGCCTGATCGGCACCCGTCCGCCCACAGTGGAGGAATGGGAGAAATACGAATTCCGGCATATGGCCAGACTTGCGGCGAAGCCGGGCATCACCGGCCTGTGGCAGATCAGCGGCCGCAGCAGCATCACGGATTTTGAGGAGGTGGTAAAGCTGGATCTGCAGTATATCAGCGAATGGAGCTTTGCCATGGATCTGAAGATCCTGATGAAGACGGTGAAGGTGGTATTGGGAAGAAACGGCGCAATGTGAGACAAAGACAGTGAAAGGCAAATGTTGCCCAGAGCACATTGCCGGAAGGTGTCGGTATAGTTTTGGCGGGGAGCTGCACATGGACGCATGTGCGGATGGCGGAGCCTGCCTTAAATTCGGAGGGCTGAATTTAGATGATATGCGTGCTGAAGCACGCTAGGGGTGTAAAGGGTATAAAATGTGGTATGCGGTATGGGTCACCACCGGACAGGAGGAGCAGGTCAAAGCGGTCTGTGACAGAAGTCTGGGACATCAAAATATCTATGAGGAATGTTTTCTTCCAAAGTACGAAAAGCCCTGGAAGGAAAACGGTGTGTGGATCAGGAAGCAGAGGGTCCTGTTTCCGGGCTATCTCTTTTTTGTGACGGAGGATCCGGACGCACTGTATCGTGCGCTTAAGACCGTCCCGGCATTTACAAAGCTTCTGGGCGATAACGAAGGGCCGATCCCTCTGTACGAGGAAGAGACCGAGTTCCTGAAGAAGCATATCAATCAGGACAAGGTGTTTGAGGTCAGTGTGGGCGAGTATATCGGTAAAGAGCTGATCGTTACGGAAGGGCCGCTGAAGGACCTGACCGGCAAGGTAGTGCATGTGGACAGGCACAGCCGCCAGGCCGTGCTGGAGGTGGAGTTCTTTGGGAGGACCGTGAAGATGAAGGTAGGGCTGGAGGTGGTGGGGAAGAGATGAAAATGAAGGAATGCAGAAATGTGACCTGCAAGAACCGTCGCGGACACCACTTTAGGACGGAATATTAAAAAATTTTACAAGAATAATAAAACCTCGGTTAATCCGGGTGAAGAAGAGGGAAAGCTAGGATGAAGCATAGACCGCTTGTATCGGTAATTGCACCTGTGTATAAAGTGGCAGAGTATCTGCCTAAAATGATAGACAGTGTGCTGGCACAGACATTTAAGGACTTTGAACTATGGTTGGTTGATGATGGGTCACCCGATAACTGTGGTGAAATATGTGATAATGCCGCCCAAAAGGATGAGCGCATTAAAGTCATTCATAAATTGAATGGCGGGGCAGCGGATGCACGAAATGCCGCTATGGAAATAGCGGAAGGAAAATATTTTCATTTCATTGATTCCGATGACTGGATAGAGCCGAATATGCTGCAAATTTTGGTTGAGACTGCAGAAAAGTACAACGCAATGCTTGTAATTACAGGTTTCTGTATGGAGTACTATGAAAATGGTAAGTATTCCTCTTATGACGTATCGCCAGAAGCAGCAGTATACCAAACGAAAGAGGAATTTCGGCTGAATGCACACAAATATTTGAATCAAAGTTTCTTAAGTCTTCCGTGGAGTAAGCTTTATCTTGCAGACAGTATAAGAGAGAGAAAGTTGAAATTTCCAAAAACCATGTGGGACGATACCCATTTCAACATGGATTTTCTCATGGATGTAGAATCTGTTGTATTCGTTCCTGGCTCACCTTATCATTACTTCCGTTCCAGACCAGGTTCTGAGACCACCATCGTATTCAATGTGGAAAGGCTTTACAACAAGAGAAAAGAACATTTTGATCATATCCGCAGACTTTACAAATACTGGGGAATTCACGATGAGGAGAGCCTAATTTCGATTTACACATATTACATAGAAAGGATACTTCAATGTATTCAGGAAATTGCTGTTCACCCAGAACTTCCTGCAACAGAGAAGAAGAAAAAGATTTACGAGATACTGGAAGACAAGCAGACAAAGAAAGGTGCAAAGATTGCTAAGCCGGACACATTTATCATGAATGCGGCAATTTTGCCAATTCGTATCGGCTCTGTTAGTTTATGTTATGCAATGGGTAAAGCAATCGGCTTCATAAAAACGCATCAGTCAAATATTTTCTATAAATTAAAAGCTATGGTTGTACATAAGGCAAAAAAGAGGATAGCTTGAATACGTTGTAACCGGACAGTTTTACCTAATGTCGATTAGTCTTGATACTTTGGATGGAGTATAGGGATGAGTCATACATCAGCGATAATAGGAAAAGATATCGGCAGTGTCCGAAAATTGAAGATAAGAATGTCACTTTCGGTGGAGGTTTGAGAAATTATATAGGACATTCAAAGAATGGAGAGGGTTATGGATTTCCTGAAAGCAATGGCTAAATACAAACGGAATAAGGTAGTACGAGTTATGATTGCTCCGTTTGCGGAAGGAATAAGGCGGCATCAGTTGTACGAATACCGGAAGTCAGAGGATTCGTGCCGACTTAAGATGCTAAAGAATATCCACTACGGTCAACGGTGTTTTGTCATTGGAAATGGCCCAAGCTTAAAGCCATCTGATCTTAATAGGATCAAAGGTGAGTTCTCATTTGCAGCTAACCGTATTTACTATATTTATGAATACACGGACTGGCGTCCTACCTATTACGTAAGCATCGACATGGAATCTCTACCTTTTGAACTAGATAGTATCAAAAGAGGTGGAAATTATATAAAATTTTTAAATTATGAATGCAGCAGATATGGAAGAGATGAGGGTGACAGGATTTTTTATATTATGCCCTATGGCCGTTATAATGTGAATGTGTATGACAAGGTGGCAGATTCGCTCAGTGAAGATATATCAGACCATATAACGAAAGTTCATACGGTTACGGTTACATCAATTGAGATTGCAATATATATGGGATTCAAAGAGATATACCTTTTTGGTGTCGATCATAATTATGCAAATAAGGTAGACCATAATGGGAAAGTTCATAAGGATCCGACAGTATCTGCTACATATTTCAAGGGGATGAAAGATTCAAAAGGAAAGCCGGGGGACGGGAATTCCTCTCAAAATGTTGAAGCCATGGAAAATTCCTATCTTCTTGCAAAGGATATGGCTGAAAAGAGAGGTGTAAGGATATACAATGCTACCCGCGGCGGTAAACTGGAAGTCTTTGAAAGGGTAGATTTTGACAGTTTGTTCATATAAAGGAGGGAATCCAATGAATCAAATTAAAATGCTTGTCTTTGATATTGATGGAGTAATAACAGATGGAAAGCGATATATAAATAATTCTGGAGAGACAAAATCCCTCTCATTAAAGGATCTGGATGCAATACATCAACTTCAGGAATCTGGCTATATAGTTGGATGTATTTCCGGAGAAAATACAGGATTTAGTAAGGAATTTGTCCGTATTGCAAGTCTTGAACAGACCAGACTGGGGTGTAAAGAAAAAGATATTGCACTTAGGGAGATGGCGGAACAGAATGGACTCTCCATTGAAACTGTGTGCTATGTGGGCGATGGAAAGTACGATGTCCCAGCTCTTGAGATGGCCGGGTTGTCCCTATGTCCTGCAGATGCAATTGATGAAGTAAAGCAAGTGGCTGATCGGGTGTTGACTCGAAAAGGTGGTGATGGCTGCATAGCGGAAATATGGACATTGTTTACTGCGAGAAATTATCGAAATGAAAAGGATAGAAAGGAACAAAATGCGGCTATTATGCAACGCATGCATGAACACTTGTCAATACTGACCGATTTAATGAAGAACCGGAATTGTATCAGTCACATAGAAGAAGCTGCCAGCATGATCGTGGATTGTTACAAACAGAATGGGAGAGTATTGATCTGTGGGAATGGAGGAAGCGCTGCGGACGCTCAACACTTAGTAGGTGAACTGGTTGGCAGATTTTATCTGGAACGCAGGGCTTTGGATGCGGAGGCGCTTACGACGAATACCTCTGTTATCACGTCATTGGCGAATGATTACGATTATAACATGATCTTCGCCCGGCAGGTGGAGGCGAAGGCATCGCAGGGAGATGTCTTGATCGGGATTACCACCAGTGGAACGAGCAAAAATGTCCGACAGGCATTCGTAAAAGCAAGACAATGTGGGGTACATACTATTCTGATGACGGGTAAAATTTCGGCGGACGCTGAAATACTTCCGGATACGGATTGCTTGATTGAGGTTCCGGCGCTGGACACTCCGAGAATTCAGGAAATGCACATCCTGATAGGACATATCATCTGTGAACTCGTTGAGCGGGAAACCGCAGAGTAAATAAATTATGTAACAGAAAGAAAAAGTAACGGAAAGGAAAAATCATGAACAGAGAACACGTTTTTGTTGTTGCAGAAATTGGCATTAATCACAATGGAGACCTAGATGTTGCCAAAAAGCTGATCGACTGGGCAAGTCTCAGCGGATGCGATGCAGTGAAGTTTCAGAAGAGAACCGTTGATAAGGTGTATACCAAAGAATATCTTGACAGTTACAGAGAAAGTCCTTGGGGCACCACACAGAGAGCCCAGAAGGAAGGTCTTGAATTCGGCAAAGCTGAATACGATGAAATTGATCAGTACTGCAGAGAGAAAAAAATTGAATGGTTTGCTTCCGCCTGGGATATGGAAGCACAGGAATTTCTCCGGCAATATGATTTGAAGTATAATAAAATTGCCTCTGCCATGCTGGCTAATGATGAGCTTCTTGAAGCTGTGGCCTCAGAGGGGAAGTATACATTCCTTGCGACAGGAATGAGTACATATGACGAAATTGACCATGCAGTAGAGATATTTATAAAACATGGGTGTCCGTATGAGTTGATGCACTGCAACAGCACTTATCCGATGCCGAAGGAGGATGCCAATCTCAGATTGATTCCAACTTTACGAGAAAGATATGGTTGCAAGGTGGGATACAGTGGACACGAAACAGGTAGGATTGTTTCCACATCGGCAGTGGCACTAGGAGCCACTTCCATTGAACGGCACATTACGCTGGACAACACCATGTATGGCTCCGATCAGGCTGCATCCCTCAATGTGGAGGATTTATTCCGGCTTGTAAAGGATATCAGGGTTATTGAAACAATCTTGGGAGACGGGGAGAAAGTTCTTTCTGAAAAAGAGTTAGCCACACGCAAGAAGTTGCGTGGCTGTTGAAGGTGATAAAGATATGAATGTTGCGTTTATTCCGGTCCGTGGAGGAAGTAAGTCGATTCCCCTAAAAAACATCAAGCTGCTTTGCGGCAAACCGCTAGTCTATTGGACGGCAAAGGCTGCGTGTGAATGTCAAAATATCGACAGAGTTTATATTTCTACGGACAGCAAACAAATCCGGGAGATAGTTGAAGGATTTGCTTTGGAGAAAGTAATAGTTGTTGACCGCAGCGCGGAAACGGCTAGCGACACGGCATCAACAGAGTCAGCTATGCTGGAATTTGCAGAAAAGTATAATTTTGATAACATTATTTTGATCCAGGCAACATCCCCTATGTTGACAGCGGAAGAGTTGAACAGAGGGCTTGAACTGTATGAACGGCCTGACTGCGACAGTGTTTTTTCTGCGGTGCGCCGGTACCAGTTCCTCTGGACAAGCATGCAAGACGGCACTGCACATCCATATAATTATGATATTTATCATCGACCCAGACGGCAGGAATATGATGGATATCTTGTAGAAAATGGGGCGTTTTATATCACCTCGAAGGAAAGGTTGTTGTCCACAAAGAATCGTATTTCTGGAAATATTAGAGCGTTGGAGATGAGTGATATCTCGTTATATGAAATTGATGAACCAAATGATTGGGTTATCATTGAAGAAATGATGAGAAGTATAAATGGCTGGATAGATAAAGATAAGTGTTAGGGAGGAAACAACTGACGTGGCGGGTTATGAGTGGGACGAATTGATGCTACTTGCTCAAAAAACACTAGTGAAGGGCATAGTAAACATTCGAAAGCCTTGGATAGCATTGAATGCGAGGGCGATGGGGCGGAAACAGAAGATTTCACATGTCACGTGTTACTCTGCTGGCAACGCCGGCGATACGGCATTGTCAGAGTGTGTTAGGAGAACATTCAACAGTATATATGCACATGTATCCTGGAATCTGATATCTGTCCATAGGCCTGTTAAAACGGGCACTGTCAATAAAATCAATAAGACCAATTTGCTGGTGATCGGCGGCGGAGGTCTTTTCCTGCCGGACACCAATGCAAATCCGATTTCCGGGTGGCAGTGGGCTTGCGGCAAAGAACAATTGGAGCAGATTAAGGTTCCGATTATCATCTATAGTGTTGGTTATAACTATTTTCGTGGTCAGGAACCGGATGAACTGTTCATAGCCAACCTGAACGCATTAACGGAAAGAAGCGTTTTCTTCGGAATCCGTAATAATGGAAGCATAGAAGCGATTCGGGCCTTGCTCAGACCCGAATTGAAAAATAAACTCTGTTATCAGCCATGCACAACGACGGTGATACGGTATCTTCTCCCACAGTTGCCGCCAAAAGAGAAGACTGGCAAGGTTGCGTTTAATTTTGCTTTCGACAGGGAAGAGAGAAGATTCGGGGAAAGTCGGGACGAGATATTAAAGCAGCTTGTGCAGAGCATGTACGCTATACGCGATAAGGGATATGAAATTTATATTGTCGCACACTGTCCGGCTGATTTGATGGTGATGCAGTATATAAAGAATCACTCTCATATCCATGTAGTCAATGCCAGCTGTTGGGAACTGAAGCGGTTGGTGCTTTTTTATAACGAAATAGACGTGGTGTTGGGAATGCGTGGACATGCACAGATGATTCCCTTTGGCGTGAATTGCCAGATCATATCGTTGGGGACACACGAGAAGATGAAATGGTTTTTAAAGGATATCGATGCAATGGATTGGTATATCGACTTGAATGAAGAAATTGAAAATATTGCCGGCCGTATAGTTAGGACATTTGAAATAGTTCATGAAAAAGAATGTGCACGTACAGACAAGCGTCTTCATGAGGCACAGGATATGCTCTGGCGAATTACTTGTGAGAATATGCAGCAGATTCGGCAGAGTACATGTGATTATAGATTGACCGAAATATCTGGGGGGGTAATCCGTCGACAGATATCTATCTATGATGTGAGTCCAATGTGTAAAATAGCGTATTTTTCGCCTCAGAGAGGAGGCCGGGAATATGCTGCATAAAATTAAACAATTGAGAACACCGTTGGGCTGGCGGTGGTTGCTTCATTCCGTATATACAAAAATATATGTAGGTATCCGCAAATTGATAAAGATAGCGCAGATTCGTAGAAGAGGGATCCCTCTGCGCCTGACGCATATAACATTTCCTTCGGTTGGAAATGCGGGCGATACAGCTTTGTCTACTGCGGTCAGGAACATTTTTGAGAGGAATCTCGGCCCGGTTTCTTGGCAAATTCATGGAGCCACGGAAAAGGTGACAGACAGACTCATTAAAAAATTCAATAGGACGAATGCCATTGTCATAGGAGGGCATGGAATGTTCTTGCCAGATACAAATGCAAACGATGTGTCTAACTGGGAATTTGCCTGTGCCGAGAAGCAATATGACGAGATTAAGAAACCGATTATTGTTTATGCAGTGGGGTATAACTTTTTTCATGGGCAGGAACGTACAGCGTTGTTTGAGTCAAATGTTCGGAAGTTAGCAGAGCGCAGCGCCTTTTTTGGACTAAGAAATACGGGGAGTGTAAGGGAAATTTGTTCTTTCTTAGGAGATGAAGACCTTAAGAAAAAGGTAGTATTTCAGCCTTGTCCAACAATGGTTGCCAGATACTTGTATCCCGAACTGCCCCCTAAAGTTCAAACGCATCGGATTGCCCTAAATGTAGCATTGGATCGTGCAAAGATGCGAATGGGGGATAATACGGATCTTATACTAGATCAGATTGCCCAGGCTATGTATCACTTGTCACAAAGAGGTTATCGCGTTAGCTTTATAACTCATATGTGCACGGAAATCCCATTTCTGGCTTATCTTAAAAAGTATCCGTTTTGTTTTGATTTTGTAGATGCTGCTGCATGGGACATCGGAAAACTGACAAGATACTATAATCAGATGGATGTTGTAATTGGTATGCGCGGCCATGGAATTTGGATACCCTTTGGAGTCAATTGCCAGATTATATCTTTGGGCAATCAAAATAAGACAAAGTGGTTTTTGGAAGACATTGATGCACTGGATTGGTTCATTGATATTACGGAAGAACCGGAAAGACTTTCTGAACGGATCGTGAACAAATTTATTGAAATTCATGAGAAAAACGGAAAAGAAACAAATACGCGGTTAATTGAGGCACAGAAAAATCTTTGGGAAATAACCTGTCGAAACATGGTGGAAATAGAGAAAGCTATAGGGATGCAGCAGATATTCTAAAGGCTATAAGTCGGTATGCGGATTGATTAATTGTAATTATGACGGAACCAGAAAGGAAGAGGGAAATGGAGCCAGTCAGGGTTCTTCATGTGTTAGGCAGATTGGGAAGCGGTGGAGTAGAAAAGCTGCTCGTCACGCTTTTAGAGAATATGAATTGTAAAGAAGTTGCTCAAGACTATCTTCTTTTTGATTCGAGGGAAGGTTTTTACGATGACTATGTGAAGAACTTAGGCTCGAAAATACACTACGTTGAGAGCAGGTGCTGCCCGATAAAAGTGTTGGAAAAGCTTGATAAACAGAGAAACCTATATTTATTTCTTAAAAAGCATTCCTATGAGATCGTCCAGCTCCATGGAACGCAGCCGGTTATATATTTTCGGGCATTTCTAGCAAAAAAAGCGGGAATTAAAAATGTTATCATTCATGCTCATAATACAAAAAGTCTGACTAAATTCAGGACGAAGATATTGCCGGTATTTAAATTCTTGTTTGGGAAATATCCGTCCTATTATATTGCGTGTTCTCAGGAAGCGGCAGATTATATGTGGCCGAAAGGTCTGGCAAAAGAGAAAGGATGCGTCCTCATAAATGGAATTGATTTTGATACATATGCTTTTTCAGAGTCTAAACGCAGTGCATTTCGAGAGGAAAACAAGCTGAATGGGAAATATGTTGTAGGACATATCGGAAGATTTGCAGAGCAGAAGAATCACCCGTTTCTATTAAAAGTTTTTCAAGGTGTCCAAAAAAAGATTCCCGACAGCATTTTATTATTGATTGGAGAAGGAAAGATGAAGGAGCAGATTCGTGAAATGGCAGTTCATATGGGAATAGATGACAAGGTTATTTTCTTTGGAACGACAAAGGACATACCTTCTGCCTTGATGGGAATGGACGTATTATGTTTTCCGTCCTTTTATGAAGGTCTTGGAATTGTCGCTGTAGAGGCTCAGGCGGCGTCTTTGCCTGTCGTAGTGTCAGAGGGTGTGCCGGAGAGCGCAAATATATCTGAATATTTTTATAAATTACAATTGCATGATCCGTTAGAAAAGTGGGTCGAGAAGGTCTCTGAGTTTAATCTGGGGGGGTACGCCGTGGGCTGAGATGGTCTATGAGGCAGTCGGCGTATGACATTCGGAATACATCGGCGAAACTAACAGAAATATATGAAAAGCTGATAGACCGGTGATGCCGTAAACCTTCCTGTGACAATTTGTTGTATCCTCCGATCTGTCAGAGACTGGAGGACTGAGTGAAAGTACTGTTCATTGCATGCTCCTATTACGACAGGAACTATCGCTGTCTGAGAAGAAATAAGACAGGGCAGTCAGTTATAGCGGGAGAGATCTGCCGGAATTTTAGTGAAGGAACGGACCTTGACATCCTTGTAACAGGTTCGCCCCAAAGGGGAAGGAACTTAGAATGTGGCAGGATGATTTCCACTTCTCTGTGGGAACTGATCAAGCGATTTCGATTCGAGGACTTGAAGGTTGACTTGTTAGGGGCGAAGCCCAAGGAAGCGTTAAAGGCAATATATACTTCTATGCTGGTCAGAAGGGTCAGAGATCTTCTGGATATTACCGCGTATGACATTGTGAGCATACATGATTTTTCTGTCATGAATATGGAAGTGTTGAAGCTTTGTATAGAAAAAGAAATCAAATGTGTAGTCACACTGCATCTGTATGTGGGGAACGATACAAAAGTAGCGCAGCAAAGCCTTATACAACGTAGAGCGAGGGAAATTTTTTTGCTGGAAGAGACAAATGTTCCGATTACTGTCGTGAGTGCGGGAATGAAGAGGCGTATACTTCGTGATCACCCCAGTGTGCCTTCGGAGCGTGTCACGGTGATTCTTAACGGTATTGACATGTCTAAGGCCAGTGACGCCTCGTGTGAGCCGCCTAAATATAATGGAAAGAAGCTATTTCTCTGCATAGGGACAGTTGGAAAGAGAAAAAATCAGCTCCAATTACTTCATTCTCTGGATTATTTAGATGAGTCTGTAAGAAAACAGATTCAGGTGTTGTTCATTGGCAATGATACTCTGAACGGACAACTTCAGAGAGAGATCCAATCAGGGCAGTATATGGATGTCGCAGGGTATCTGGGCGGCATACCTCATGAGGAATTAGAAAAATATTATAAAAAGGCTTATGCCGTTATTTCGACATCATTAAATGAAGCATTTGGATTGACATTTATTGAAGGCTTTGTATTTGGAATTCCGGCTGTATTTTTTGACGATATTGACGCTGTTGATGAGTTGTACGCTCCGGATGCGGTGGAATTAATCCGGGGAAAAGAATGCCGCGATGTAGCCCTGGCGATAACGGCCATGGTCAATAAAACATGGGATAAGGAGAAAATAAGAGAGCATGCGGTCGAATTTGATATACGGGAAAAGGCTGCGGAATATGAAAAAGTGTATAAGAAAACTATCCATATGCATTGAGACAGATAGATACTACCCCTTATTTTTTATACTGGAGGACGAAACGTATGTCTTTTAAAGTCAGAATACCGAGTGTATCGCTTGCGCTCCTCTTTCTTGCGGTTTTGTCAATGGAGGATTTTGCGGAATTGATACCAACGGCGGAATATATCATCCCCGGTGTATTTAAGGCCGGAGATATCAGTACGTGCTTGGCGGTAATTTTTTTCCTGTGGGGCTGTTTTGGCGTCAAGATTGAGCAAAAGGTGAATTATATCTATGGAAAATATATAGTGGCGTTTTTCCTCATATCCATTGTATCGTCAATAGCGGCATCATATTTCTTTGGGCAAAGTATTGCTCTTAGTTTTTTGTCAAAAAGAAAATTGCTTGTCTGTTTTTTGCTCTATTTTACAATAGTTCGTTTGCTGAAGCTCGGTCGGATCCGCTATGAGCAGTTTATAAACGTACTTTTTGTAGTTGTAACATTTGAATTAACCGTATATACGCTGCAATTTTTGTTAGTGAATGTTGTGAAATTTACATATATCGACATAACCGAAGTGAGATTTGATTCCGCAAGACTGAGGTTCCCCTACCTGTTGCCGATGATTTTGGGACTGAAATGTATGAATGAGGTGATGCTGGGGAATGCGAAAAAATTACGTAAAGTAGCAGCCTATATCGCGTATGCCGCATGGACATTTTATTTACTGGTTTTTATTTGTAAGCATCGCGCACCCTCATTGATTCTTGCCTGTGTGCTTTGCATGGCTTATCTTTTATGGAAAAGGAACCTGACGGTTAAGGCGATGCTCGGATTGACGGTGGCTTTGATACTTGTTTTGGTTGCTTCAAATTCGGAGTTATTATATCACGTGTACAATGAGTCTTTGCAGGTGCTGTTTAACAGTTCAACAAAAGGAGATACACTGTCGATCCGAAAGCTGGGACAGGCATACTATTTGCAAAGGCTTACCCAGTCGCCGATTTTTGGGTTTGGATTTCCGCATAGTGAAGCCGCGTCGTATGGATCTGGCAGCAGATTTCGCTTTTATCTCGGTGACAATGGAATAATAGGTTTTATGTACATACATGGGATTATTGGAGTAGTATGGCTGATTCTGTTATTTATCAAATCATTCAGAATGAGTTGGAGTCTTTATCAGAAAAGGATATCGTATCTGTTTTTACTTTATTTTGCTTTTGAAACAGCGAATCTGTATATTGGCATGCATTGGTATTATCTCTATCCTATGCCGTTTGTATTGGTGCTTGTCATGTTGGATTATGAGTATAGCAGATCAAGAAACAGGGAGATTAAATGAGCAAAAGAGTTTGTGTATTGGTGGTTACATTCAACAGGAAAGAATATCTGCGTAGGCTCATTGCAGAGGGTCTGTGGAAACAGACGTACCCGGTAGACACCGTGCTGATTTTTGATAACCATAGCACGGACGGAACCGCAGAAATGCTTCAAGAAATGGGACTTGTTGGGGAGTACACCTGTGGGGAACTGAGCAAAAATATTTATGAGGGGAAAAAGTTACTTTATTACCAGAATCTATCAAACGACGGGGGCTCAGCGGGTTTTCACAATGGGATCAGGCTGGCTCATGAACAGAATACCGAGTTGGTATGGGCAATGGATGATGATGTTTTACCGGAAGAAGACTGTCTTGAGAGACTTGTGGAGAGTATGAGCAAAAGCAGGCGCATGTGCATACCGTGCAGGACAGACGAGAATTTCTGTGATTATGCTGTGACAGGCCTGAATTTGTCAAATCCATTTCTGTACAGCAATAAATCCCGAAAGACGAAGATTCCAAGCCAGGATATAGAAGAGAGTATAAACATCGCAGACATGCCCTTTGAGGGGCCGCTGATCGACCGAACGCTTATAGACGAAATAGGTTATCCGGTAAAAGATTTATTTATTTTTTATGACGATACGGAATATGCGCAGCGTGCCCTAGGCAAAACGGATATAGGATATATAAAAAAGGCTGTTTTACATAAGCAGATCATTCCCCCGAAAATAAAACATGCGCCTCTGGGATGGCGCGCCTATTACTCACTCAGAAATCAGTGCTGGTTTGACCGTAATTATGGTAAAAATATTTGGGTAAAAAAATTTAGACCAATATACAGTTCGATTTGTCTTTCTGCTAAATCCATCATACTAATGCATCCAAGGGATATTAAAATTATATGGAGGGCTTATATTGACGGTATAAAAGGAATTATGGGCAGGACTGTTGAACCCGGTGGAAAAGTTTGAGACGTGTTTTGCGGGAGGTGGGGTTATGGATTTATTGCTTCTCATGAAAAATAGTAGGCTGAATCAGTACAGACGCTGCCTGAAAAAATATAGGCAGAAAGATATTCGCATGTCTGGGACGAGTAAGCGGCAGGCTATGTTGCACAGTGTGGCCAGGGTAAAGCCAGTATATTCATATCCTGAAAAATTGGGAGGAAAAATAAAACAGATCATTCGTGTATTGGAGAAAGCGAAGTTGAATACAGAGTTGTCGTATGGTTTTTTGTATTCGATTGACGAAACCTGTATCCCACACAATAAAAACAGAGTGATTGGCAATATACCTTTTGATTACAGCCGAGTTATAGATGGTTCCATTTGCCAGTACAGGGAAAAATGCAAGAAAGTAAGAAATGCGGTGTCAGAGAGAAACCTGACTTTGCTGAAAGCGATAGAGGACTATCTAGACCGCATCTGCACCCAACTGGAAAACGATAAAAAGCTGAATGAATGTGAGAAAAGGGCTGCAATTGGCCGCCTGAAATCCATGAAGGAGTCTGAGGCTCAGACACTGGAGGACGCGATACAGCGCATTTTATTTTGGAACCAAATATTTTGGCAGTGCGGCCATACGCTGAATGGTCTTGGACGACTGGACAAATTGTTTGCCCGTTTCCCGCTGACGGATACATCCGGGCAGAGTCTCTCCCATTTTCTTGAAATATTGCACAGATATTATAATTTTAAAAGCAGTGTGATACTGGGAGATACCGGGCAGATCATCATTCTGGGCGGAACCGGGGAGGATGGCACATATTTTGTAAATGAGTATACGTATGTGATCATGGAATGCCTTAAAAAACTGAAGTTGCCAGATCCTAAGATATTATTGCGCGTCAGCCGGAATATGCCGGACAAGCTGCTCCGCTTGGCGGCCGATTATATTGCGGAGGGAACAGGGAGCCCGTTGCTTTCAAATGATGATGTAGTGATTCCTGCTCTAAAAGAATTTGGATATCTGGATTCTGATGCCTGCAATTATGGAGTGTCCGCATGCTGGGAGCCGCTTTCTATCGGCAATTCTCTAGAGCAGAACAATCTGACCGGCGTTGAATTTGGGCAGGTTTTGGTATCCATGATCGATGACGGCAGGTTTAAGGAATGTAAAACGTTTGAAGATGTCCTGAAGTTATATCTGGAAAAGCTGGACGGGCATATAAAAAGTATACTCAGCCACCTAGATGGAATCGTATGGGAGCAGGCTCCGCTATTTACGCTTTTTTGGCAGGATTGTCTCGAAAAAGGCCTGGATATTACGGAGGGCGGAGCGAAATATAATAATTATGGTATTCTCTCGGCGGGGATCTCATCTGCGGTGGACTCGCTTTTAAATATCAGGCATTATGTCTTTGAGCAGAAGCTGCTTGATCTCGACGGACTCTGCGATATTTTACATAAAAATTATGAGGGGGCTTCGGAGTTTCAACAGCTCTTTATTCAGCGGTCGGATGGATTCGGGAGCGGATCGGATGAAGCGATTGACTTGACGGTCAGAATAATGGATGAGACACAAAAAAGAATATCTTCTTACCGCAACCGTTTTGGGGGAAGAGTTAAATTTGGTCTGAGTTCACAGGGATATGTCACTTCTGGCAAAAAGACAGGCGCGACAGCGGATGGAAGAAAAAATGGGGATCCATTTGCTACCCATATATCAAGATCAGACAACGGATCGCCAATCGAAATTATGCGGTTTGCGGGGAAACTGTGCTATGCCGGCGGCAGGGCCAACGGCAATGTCGTTGACGTCATGCTTCAGTCCTCTTTGGTAAAGGAAGAAAAAGATCGGTTTTTGGACTACCTGAAAGCGAGCATTCAAGCCGGATTTTTCCAGGCGCAGTTCAATGTATTGTCTTATCAGCAGCTGGTAGACGCCAAGGCACACCCGGATCGATATCCGAATCTCATTGTGAGGGTATGGGGGTTTAGCGCATATTTTCGAGATGTTCCGGAAGAGTATCAGGATGTATTGATCAGACGCGCGAAAGAATGTGAGGGGATATGAGCGGGGAATTGTATGTCAGCAATATCCAGAGAATGTCCCTCCATGACGGGCCGGGGATCCGCACGACTGTCTTTTTAAAAGGCTGCTCACTGCATTGTCCATGGTGTGCAAATCCGGAAAATATGGATGTTGAGAATCAGCTTTGGTTTGATGAGAGCCGCTGTGTGGGCAGCAATGAAAGGTGCATATTTATAAAGGGATGTGGCAGGATGATAGCTCGGGATAGACGGGGAGCTGTCTGCATGGAAAATGATATTTTGAAATGTCCGATGCATGCGTTAAAGCCGGTGGCCCGAATGTATGATGTGGGAAAACTGGAACAGAAAATCAATCAGGACAGGCATTATTGGATGAATGGAGGCGGAGTGACCTTTTCTGGTGGTGAGCCGCTGCTTCAGATCGTCCGGTTGGAACCGCTGTTGGAATCTTTGAGCCGGTCCGGCGTGGATATTTGCTTTGAGAGCGCTATGTTTGTGCCGGAACGGTTGGTTCGGATAGCGCTGAAATATGCCAGCCGTCTGTATATTGATATGAAGATTCTGGATCCGGAAGAGTGCCTGCGGTATCTTGGCGGAGATGTCAAAGTGTATCTGCGAAATATGGAGATAGTTGCGTCTTCAGGCGTGCCGTTTATTGTCAGAATCCCACTGATCAGACCATATACGTATCAGGAGCAGAATATATGCCTGATGGAAAAGGCAATGGATAGATATTGTGTACCGTATGTTGAAATATTCAGCTGCCACAATTTGGGGGATAAGAAATATGCCATGCTGGGAAAGCGGTCGACGCATTGCTGCAATGTTACAGAAATGGAATTGCAGGCTTTGGCAGAGAGATTTGCTTCCGGAGGCAGAACAGTGAGAGTTCTCCGCTTGCGCTGATGGGAGTTCCCGGTGAATGAGTACGAGGTAAATGGTATATGACGAAAAAGAGCGCGAAAAAAAATTATTTCTTTAACGTGTCATATCAGGTGCTCACGCTGATAACTCCGCTTATAGCGGCGCCATATCTGGCGCGTGTGCTGCAGCCGGACGGGGTCGGCAGGATTAGTTTTGCAGAATCGATCGTATCTTACTTCTCACTTGTGGCGGTTATGGGTATAGGCATTTATGGACAGCGGGAAATCTCCTATGTTCAGGATAGCCTGGAAAAGCGCAGTGAAGTGTTTTGGAATACCAAAATGATGGGATTCTGTACATCGGGGCTTGTAATAATTATTTATTTGGTTTTTACTTTATCTCAGAAAGAAAATGCTTCGATTTATCTTATATTAACGCTGAACCTGATAGCAAACTTTTTTGATATCACATGGTTTTTCCAGGGGATGGAGGATTTCGCAAAGACAGTTACGCGAAATGCTATTTTTAAAGTTATTCAGGTTGTGTGCGTGTTTTCATTTGTGAAAAGAAAAGAAGATATTTTGATTTATGTATTAAACATGGGGCTTACCGTGGCTTTAGGCAATATATCGCTTTGGGCGTACCTGCCCAGATATATCACGTGGATACCTTTATCTAAGCTGAGACCGTTTAAGGATTTTAAGGTTATGTGGTCGCTGTTCATACCTACTATAGCCATGCAGATCTATACTGTGCTTGATAAGACGATGATAGGTATAATTACCGACAACTCCTATGAAAATGGCTACTATGAGCAGGCGCTGAAAATATCTAAAATGTTGCTCTCGCTTGTGACGGCGCTTGGGACTGTAATGGTGCCGCGGATCGGCTATTTATTTAACAAGGGCTATAAAGAGGATATCAAACGGTATATGTACCGCGGATACAAATTTGTATGGTTTTTAGGGATACCTTTGTGTTTTGGCGTAATTATGTCTTCCGCAAACTTTGTACCTTGGTTTTTGGGAGCGGGCTATGATAAGGTTATTCCTCTTCTGCAAATTTTGTCCTTACTTATTCTGGCAATAGGAATCAATAATGTTACCGGAATACAGTATCTTATCCCGACAAAAAAACAGAATATTTTTACTATGACGGTTATTATTGGGGCGGTTACGAATTTCTGCCTTAACATGGTACTGATATACTTTTTCAAGTCAATAGGTGCAGCGATTGCTTCTGTAACGGCAGAGTCGGTCATCGCAGTAGTTCAGCTGATTATTGTCAGAAGAGAACTTTCACCGGTGCAAGTGCTAAAAGAAGGAATTCACTATTTCATTGCAGGTATAATAATGGTTTTTGTATTAATACCAATAACAAAGTTTCTTACGCCGTCTATATTTCATAGCATAGTGATTGCGCTGAGCGGAGCAATAGTTTATTTGGGGATTCTATTGCTGGAAAAGGATGAATTTTTGATTTCTAACATCAAAATGATTTGGAATAAGCTGTTAAAGCGGTGAAATAACGAATGATAAAGCGCTTGTGATAAATATGCAGAGATTTGCCGCTCAAAAATTTGATGCAACGAGATTGCATTTTGAAATTTGCAAGGTGTGAAAAGAAAAATAGGGAGTGTTTATAATACATCCTCTTATTAATACTGTATGCACACATTTCATTACCATTGACAGTGTCATCGTTTCATTTGCGTATTTTGTACTTATTACTGTCCTATCATTTACAGCGACCTACATATTATCAAAATTACCGTTCAGCAAATATTTGCTTAAGATATAGGAGGTTACATGAAATACGACTATCTCATTGTCGGCTCCGGTTTATACGGTGCCACATTTGCCCAACAGGCTCATGCCGCGGGCAAGTCCGTTCTCGTCATCGATAAGCGTTCGCACATCGGCGGAAACATCTACACCCAGCGAATCGAGGGCATCAACGTCCATAAATATGGCGCACATATCTTCCACACAAACGACACTGCCGTGTGGAATTACCTCAACCAGTTCGCCGAATTCAATCGTTTCACGAACAGTCCCGTTGCTAACTACAAGGGCGAACTCTATTCGCTGCCGTTCAATATGTACACATTCAACAAGATGTGGGGAGTGACGACGCCGGAAGAAGCATCGGAGAAAATCGACGAACAGCGCAGAGCGGCGGGCATCATGAATCCGCAGAATTTGGAAGAGCAGGCAATCTCGCTCGTCGGCACCGACATCTACCAAAAGCTCGTCAAGGGCTACACAGAAAAGCAGTGGGGTCGCGATTGCAAAGACCTTCCTGCGTTTATCATCAAACGCTTGCCGGTGCGTCTGACTTTTGACAACAACTACTTTAATGCGCTGTATCAGGGAATCCCGATTGGTGGCTACACGAAAATGGTTGAGAGAATGCTTGACGGTATCGAGGTGCGACTCGGTGTAGATTATCTAGAGCGCAAAACCGAGCTGGACAAGCTCGCCGAAACTGTTATTTACACCGGTCCGATCGACGCGTATTTTGGCTACAGACTTGGTTATTTGGAATACCGCTCAGTCAGGTTTGAGACCGAAATGCTCGACATCCCAAATTTCCAGGGTAACGCCGCCGTAAATTACACTGACCGCGAGACCCCGTGGACACGGATCATCGAGCACAAATGGTTCGAGTTCGGCAAGGACGAACAGGGGAAAGACCTGCCGAAGACTGTCATCAGCCGCGAGTACAGCAGCGAATGGAAGCCGGGCGATGAACCGTATTATCCGGTCAATGACGACAAGAACAGTGCGCTGTATGCTGAGTATAAAAAGCTTGCTGATTGTGAGAAAAACATCATTTTCGGTGGAAGATTGGCTGAGTATAAGTATTATGATATGGATCAGGTCGTGGCAGCTGCTTTGGAAATGTGTAGAAATGCTTTGTAGTCGATTTATAACTTAACATTAAATATAAGCATAGAGTAATATCACACAAAAAATAGCTGGGAATCCTGATTTTAAAGTTGAATACCCGTTTTGCGGCCACAGCCAGTGGTACAAGTTTATGTGAGATGGGTAATCGGAGATAGTTTATATCCAGCGCATAGATCCTAAATCGAACTTGGTCTAAGGCATCAGCATCTTTCAGAATCTGATAAAGGAGCCTTGCGAGAAAGCAGGGCTCCTTTTTTACGAAGGAGATAGATTCATGGAAGATCCGCTGCTTTATAAAGCCGCCCAGACATGGGACAGACTCTGCAATTTCAGCTATGGCTTTACATACGGCTTTATAATGCAGCTCTATACCATCAATCTAACTTTTTCTCCAAGTGATTTTCCCCATCTGGCCGGATTCCAATATTTAAAAGATCTCTCTTCGCCACAGTATTCTCCGGCAAAGCATGTCACAAGAATTCTTGAAGGGAAAATCCCGCAGGAGCAGGTTGAAAATTCTCGCCTTTTACTACCCGGCTCCACGCCGACTATCTTATTTCCAGCCGTATCAATGGAATCAGTTTTATTTTTCTCATCCGTAACGGCAAAAAGGATCTTGTCTGTGACTGTGTCTGCTCCTCCGCATTCATCAAGGGCAATCGGGATTTTGAAGCGAACCAGCGTCCTTATACACTCTTGAAAAAGACGCGGACAAACCTTTCCGACAACTCAACGACTATCCTTTTCCGGAAAGACGGCTTTAACGAACTACCGGACAAGGATGAAACAAAAAAGATTCTGATACTTCCCCCGAATTGATCATTTGAGCGGGGCTTTTTGTTATCAGAACCGTCAAAAGAGTCAAGACTTATTCGAAAGCCACGACGTTAAAATGTGGCAGTAGTCCTGGAATTCATTTTATATCGCAGGATAACAGCCATCCGCAATCATCTGAACGGCGGGCAACTCCAAGGCTTGCTTTTCCATGCGGATGAGTATATGCCGGACTTCATGAAACTGCTGGCAAAAGGGATCCGGGATGGAAGTAAAACGGTCATGCAGTCCGTTCGAAGCCTTGGATTGGATGTAATGTCACAATCCTAGATGGAGTTACAATCGGCAAGGGTTCTGTGATAGGGGCTGGAACATTGGTATCAAAAGACGTACCTCCACGTAGTCATTGATAAAAGGAATACCGTGTAGGTGAGGATGGTAAGAAGCGGGAATTGCTCTGCCGGTGCAAATATTTTGAATTTGCCGGCGGGAAATGCGCAATTTGATATGGACTTTCATTTAAATATGAACCGGGTGCGGGGCAGCGTGCGGAGCATAAATCCCTGTCAGCTTTCCGGCGGGAACTTCAGGAGAATGGGATTTCTTTGGCTAAATAGAAGATCAAGAAGATTCTTATCACGGAAGTCTGTTGAACGACAGCACGCAGCAGGGAGATCCAGGAGCTGTATTCCCGTTACATTTCTGAGGGACTGAAGAGAGCGGTATAACAGTGAATCGAATTGCTGGTGAGCTGAAGAGGCTTTAAAAGGGAGCCCCAGCGGTCGAGACCGCAGCTGCGATTTTCTTCGGCGGCGGAGTGGATTTGAGGTAAGTTTAATCAAAGCTATATTTAAAGGTCCGTATTTCCGGCTAGAAGTTTTTTCATTTCCTGAATCTGGTTCTGTAATTCAGTGATCAGATTTTCCTTCTGACTGAGCTGGACATACTGTTGGCTGAGTTGCGCGTCCTTCCTGTTGATGTCCTCCTGCATTTGGTCGATCATGTACTGTACCGTATTGCTGTCTAATTCCCTCAGTTCTTTGGAATACATCTGCATCACTCCTTCCAGATTTCTGCACATCTCATAGATTTCCTCATACATTTTTCGGAACCGGGGATAGCCTTCCGACAGCTTCAGAACCCACTCCGGTTCATCCATACAGAAAAATGCCAGCCAGGCTTCCAATTGGTTCCTGATACCATTATTTTGGACGATTTCCTTTAAGATGTCAAGGGGAACGAAGACATATTCCTCCAATAGATCCATCTCTAATCCCGTGTTGGAGACCTGATGGAAACGGTGGACATAATCTCCGGGATAGGCGTGGAACTCTGCGGGGCTGAATTCGTACAGGACGATGGTATAGACGGGGCGCAGGTTCCGGTAGTTCATGCGCGTCCCGTTGGCTGAGGCCTGGTCCCGCTTCTGCTTGTACTGCCTAAGCAGCATATCCGCGGAATAGCAGGCGGCCCGCTGGCCGGGGAAGGCGTATCCGTAACGCTGGACCTCCACGGTGGTGATGCTGCCGTCTTCCAGCCGTACGATGAGATCCATGACGACTAACGTGTCCGGCATGATCTGGCCTTCGTTGGATAGGACGGAGACGACGGTGACCTCCTGTTGCAGAAGAAGCGAGAGGAAGTCGCTCAGCCGAGAGGGATCCCGGTCAGGATCCATGACCGCCTTAAAAAAAGAGTCGTAGAGAAGCCGGACGCCCCTGACGCCGCTGCAGAAGTTCAGAAATTCCTGTTGACGCTCCGGTTTCAGGGTGCTGAACAGAGTCTTAAGCGAGGGATTGGTGCCGATCTCGCGCAAGAGTTCATTGCGGGTGCGGATCATGGGAAAGTACTGCTGTAAGTTGTTTTTCTGCATAGGTTGTTTTTCCTTTGACTTGTTTTTGAACAGGTTCTGAATTGATTTTAAATATGTTTTGTGATGGCCCGAAAGATGTTTCAGGCGCTTGAGACAGCGCAAACATTAGACATGAACATGAAACGCAAATATAAAACCACTGCGCGTTTATAAAGCAACATTTCCTGTTTTGGAAGATACGGCGAAGTGCCGCAAACCGTAGAACTGACGGCCGTGGGCCATGAATAAGGCAGATCGATGGAAATACTAGTGATTACTTCCCGACGCAGGCGGAGTCCTTAGTGATTTATTTGGCAAGGTAACGGGAATACGGGATTTCAGAACATAAAGGAAAATATAAATATTTCAAAATATTCTATAAGATTCTTAAATGAATTGTGAGAGAACAGCGATTCGCATCAGCACAATTGTGAAGGACCATATACAGGGCAGTTTTATCATTTGTAAGATAATTGCTTCCTTCCTGCCCTGAATATGATACTTCATTTAAGAATTATAACATAATGTTGAAATATTTCAACATTAAAATACTCAATCTTCCTCTTGCAATTCTGTATATTCTATGTTAACATATACTCAAAGCATACTTATTCTTTTTTTATAAAACAAATTCTTTTGTCTTATGATTCTAAGATCTATGCTTTTAAAATCCATCTACAATTTAAAAGCAGGAGATTCAGAATCAAAGGACGCCCGCTGTTTCTCCTGCAAAGCAGGAGGAAGCTGAATGGGAGAGATCATTTCACTGAAGTATGACTTCAGCTTTAAGTATCTGTTCCGAAATGAGAAAGTGCGCCGGTATTTTATCAGTGATGTGCTGGGGATTCCGCCGGAGGCAATCCGCTCGGTCCGATTGGGCGATACTTATCTGTGGAAGAAGTACTGGAGACAGAAGCAGGGCATTCTCGATGTGGCCATGGAGTTGAATGACGACGGCAAGGTGAACATTGAACTGCAGGTCGAGATGATGTCTTACTGGGACAGGCGCAGCCTGTTCTACTGGTCAAAGATGTTTGCGGAGGGACTGCTGGCAGGGCAGAAGTACAGAAAACTGAAAAAATGCATCTGCATCAGTATCCTGGGCTTTAAGCTGGACAGCCGGCCGGAGTATCACAAGGTATACCGGCTGCGGGACGGGACCGGGCATGAGTTTTCGGATATGATGGAGATCCATGTGATCGAGCTGAATAAGCCGTTGAAGGGTGCGGGCCGGGTGGACGACTGGATCCGGCTGTTCAATGCGGGGACGGAGGAGGAACTGGATATGCTGGAAGCGGACACAAAAAATCCGGGAATATTGGAGGCAATCAAAGAGGTCAGGGTCATGAGCCTTAGAAAGACGCTGCGGATGATGTATGAGGCAAAGCTGCGGGAGCTTCGCGACAGAGATGCCAGGGAAGATTATGTGAGGGCAGAGGGAAGAGTGGAAGGAAAAGCGGAAAGCATCCTGCGGCTGCTGTCGGAGACAGGCTCCGTGCCTGATTTTCTCCGGCAGAGAATCCTGCAGGAGCAGGATCCGGGGACGTTGGACCGCTGGCTCCTGCTTGCCGCCAGGGCGGAAGGTGTTGAGGATTTCAGGGAAAGAGCCGGGATTTCTCTGCCCTATAGGGAAGTGGGGCCTGTTCCCCGCAAGGGGATGTAAAGCTTTCGGCCGGGTGTATTGCAAAAAAGGCCGGCCCCGTGTTAGAATGGATGGCAGAAGCCGTTCTCTGCGGAGGAGAGCGGAGGAAAGGATAAGCGGAAGGGTTTGCGGGGCATGAGCGGTGATAAAAGGATAATACGGAAGAGCATACGCAGAACGGTATTGGCACTTGCGGTATGCCTTTGGGCGCTGGCTGCCTGCGGCAATACAAAGGTGGTGTTTACCACAGGCTTCGGGAAGGATGAGGTCTTTAAGATCGGCAGTATGACCTGTACTCTGCCGGAGATCATGGTATACCTCACCAACACGCAGAATCAGTATGAGGCCGTCTACGGCGAGGAAATCTGGGATGTATCTGTGGAGGGCGTTTCCCTGGAGGAAAACGTGAAGGAGATGGTGCTGGCCAAGATTGCACAAATCAAGACGATGTACCTATTGGCGGACAGCAAGGGCGTGACGCTGACCGAATCGGAGCAGGCGATGGTAGAGCAGGCCGCGGATGAATATTTCGGTTCCCTGAGCGATGCGGAGACAGAGCAGATGGATGTGGACCGGGATGTGATATGCCGTATGTACACGGAATATGCCCTGGCGGACAAGGTCTATCGATATATTATTCAGGACATTAATCCGGAGATCAGTGACGATGAAGCCCGGACTATCACGGTGCAGCATATTTTGCTGCGGACCTATACCACTGACGGAACGGGCAGCCGCGTGGCCTACACAGATGAAGTGAAGAAGGCCGTCTATGAGAAGGCCTGTGAAATCAGGCAGATGGCGGTGTCGGAGGAGATGGATTTCTTGGATCTGGCTTCCCGTTACAGCGAAGATCCCAATATCACCTACTCCTTTGGAAAGGGAGAGATGGATCCTGCCTTTGAGGAGGCCGCGTTCGCTCTGGAGACCGACGAGATCAGTCAGGTGGTGGAGAGTGAGAGCGGTTATCATATCATCAAGTGCATCAACACCTTTGACCGAGAGCAGACAGATGCGAATAAGCTGGAGATCGTGGAGGAACGCAGACGCGAGGTGTTCGGCCAGGAGTATGACGCATATGTGGAAAAGCTGAGCAGGAGCCTGAATGAGGAGCTCTGGGAGCAGGTAAGCTTTCTGCACGATGAAAATGTGAAGACCGCTGCATTTTTTGATGTGTATGAAAAATATTTTCATTGAAAATTTGCCCTTGTAAAGTATATCCGCCGCAGTTTACAAAAATTTTAGAAAGCCGCACAGCGCTGAAAATAAAGGGTTTTCACGGAATTGTTAGCACTCAGAATCAATGAGTGCTAATTTTATATTGACTTTTGTTTCAGGGGGCGATAAACTTAATATCAGTTGGAATCTGTTTTGAACAGAAGACCGGAGACGTAACAGAGTTAAAAGGAGTGATAGAAATGGCAGCAAAAACAGGAAGTTTGTCCATTAACAGTGAAAACATTTTTCCGATCATTAAAAAGTGGCTGTATTCCGACCATGACATCTTTTACAGAGAGATGATTTCCAACGGCTGTGATGCAGTGACAAAGCTGAAAAAGCTGGATATGATGGGAGAGTACACCCTGCCGGAGGGATATAAGGCAAGAGTCCGTGTGGAGGTCAGTCCGGAGGATAAGACAATTGCATTTAACGACAACGGCTTAGGTATGACCGCGGACGAGGTAGAGGAGTATATCAATCAGATCGCATTCTCCGGCGCAACGGACTTTATTGAAAAATATAAGGACAAGAGCAATGCCGATCAGATCATCGGTCACTTCGGCCTGGGATTCTATTCGGCGTTCATGGTGGCTGACGAGGTGCATATCGACACCCTCTCCTATAAGGAGGGCGCAAAGCCTGTTCATTGGGAGTGCGACGGCGGCACACAGTTTTCCATGGAGGAGGGAGACAGAGCGGAAGTAGGTACTACGATCACTCTGTTCCTGAACGAGGAATGTCTGGAGTTCTGCAACGAGTACAAGGCCAGAGAGGTCATTAAGAAGTATTGTTCTTTTATGCCCACAGAAATCTACCTTTCCAAGAAGGATACCCAGGAGACTCAGATCATCAAGGAAGAGGAAAAGCGGGACGACGACGTGGTGCTGGAGGAGATCCTGCCGGAGAAAAAGGAGGACAGCGCAGCGGAAGAAGCCGCCGGTACGGATGTGGCGGAGGCCAAGGCAGCGGAGCCGAAAAAGCTGAAGATCAGAAAGCGGCCGGAACTTTTGAACGAGACAGAGCCTCTGTGGACCAAGCATCCCAACAACTGCACCAAGGAGGAGTATCTGGAGTTCTACAGAAAGGTGTTCCAGGATTACAAAGAGCCTTTGTTCTGGATCCATCTGAATATGGATTATCCCTTTAACCTAAAGGGAATCCTGTACTTCCCCAAGATCAATATGGAGTACGAATCCATTGAGGGCACCATCAAGCTGTATAATAACCAGGTGTTTATTGCCGACAATATCAAGGAGGTCATTCCTGAGTTCCTGATGCTCTTAAAGGGTGTCATCGACTGTCCGGACCTGCCCCTCAACGTGTCCCGGAGCGCACTGCAGAATGACGGTTTCGTAAAGAAAATCTCCGAACACATTACCAAGAAGGTGGCGGACAAGCTTTCCGGCATGTGCAAGACCGACAAGGAAGAGTATGATAAATATTGGGACGACATCAGTCCCTTCATCAAGTTCGGCTGTCTGAAGGATGACAAATTCTGTGAGAGGATGACGAACTACATCCTGTTCAAAAATCTGGAGGGTAAGTACCTGACCCTGCCTGAATGTCTGGAAATCAAACCTCAGGACGAGGAGGACGCAGACAATGGAGACGGCAGTTCGGCGGGGAGCGCTGTGGACGAGGCAGGCAACAAGGTGGAGGCCGAGGTGGTCACGGACGGGGCCGACGGCGCGGCAGATTCCTCCGATTCGGAAGAGGACGAGGAAGAAAAGAAGGAGAAGACCATCTACTATGTCACCGACGAACAGCAGCAGAGCCAGTATATCAATATGTTCAAGGCAGCCAAGATGGATGCCGTGATCCTGACCCATAATATCGATCAGCCCTTTATTTCCCAGCTGGAGGCGAAGAATGAGGGAATCCGCTTTAAGCGTATTGATGCGGATGTGACCGACGTATTGAAGTCCAGGACTTCCAAAAAGGCCGAAAAGGAATTTGAGGAGCAGGCTGAGGCCATCGGCAAGATCATGAAGAAGGCTCTCAAGAACGATAAGATCACCATCAAGGTGGAAAAGCTGAAGAACAAGAAAATATCCTCCATGCTCACTCTGTCTGAGGAGACCAGGCGGATGCAGGATATGATGAAAATGTACTCCATGCCCGGCATGGATATGGGAGCCTTCGGCGGCGAGGGCGAGACGCTGATCCTGAACGCGAACCATCCCTTGGTGCAGTATGTCACAGAGCATCAGGACGGTGACAATGTGGAGATGATCTGTGAGCAGCTCTACGATCTGGCAAGGATCCAGCAGGCGCCTCTGGCACCGGAAGCTATGACCAGGTTCATCGCCAGGAGCAATGAGATTATGATGATGCTGGCCAAGTGAAGCGGCAGAACGAAAAAAGGATTGCGGAGGCAGTCCTTTTTTCGTTCATTCCTGTGGAGCGGAAGATCATCAAATATCCGAAAGCATAAGTTGACAGAAGTCTGGGGGGGTATATACTGAAGATACGGTGCATCGGGGAAGGCTGCCCGTGGGAAAAACGAAAGAACATTTATGAGGAGGGCATTGATCATTATGGCTGAGTATTATGGAATAAAGGGATATTTGTCAGTTTGGTTGGGCAATTGTGCGAGAGAGGAATTGTTTAATAAGTATATAGAGCTGCAATATACAGAGGATGAAGATGATGATACAAAAAGTGCTTTTTTACTAGGAGAAGATTTCGGCATAGCATGGTACGACGATGATTTTGTGCTGGTAAATTTTTTGAGCGAAAAGACAGACGATCTGGGTCAATTATTAGATTGCGGTGCGCCGGACTGTGTAATTGAGGAGTATAAAAAATTGATCGGCTCTCAGCTGGAAAGAAAATATAACTGCTGTGTCATGTTTTATGAGATGAGATATACCGGGGAAATGCTCAAAACGGTTGAGAGTAAATGCGGAGTTTTCACTTTTATAGGCAGTATTGAGGCGGATGTAGGAGATTTATAACAATGAAAAGGTTTTTCATGTGCCGTAAAATATTTGTTCTTGCGATTCTTTCCGTAGTCCTGTGCGGATGTTCGCAGGCCGCGCAGCCGGAGGCTTCCGGGGAGAGCCTTGAGCAGCAGTCTTCGTCGGAAAGTGATGAAAGTATGAGCTTAGAGCCGACGGCTTCCCCGGAGACGGACGTGCAGCCGGAACCGACGGAGGAACCCACGCCGGAGCCTTTGTTCTATACCATGGGCGGGGAGCAGTATGAGGTGGTCTATTCTCTGGCTGATTTCAACTGGTACGGCGATCTGAACGCACTGGAGAAGGATTCGGATCTGGTCGTAACGGGGCGCTTTACCGAAGATGCGGCGGAGGAGGGGAACGGCTACGTCAATTCCTTCGAGATCGGACAGACTCTGAAGGGGTCTTCCGAAAGTGATGTGATTCGGATCTTTCAGCGTTATACCGTGAATGAGGGCAGTAAGAGCATTGTCGCGTACAGCCACCTGACGCCGATGGCAAAGGACAGTGAGTGGATCTGTTTCCTGAAAAGCTCCGGATCGGAGAGCACCTATTATTGCACGGGAGATACGAGCGGTAGATATCCCTTCCCCTTTGTGGATATCGACCGGGAGAAATTGGAGAATAACGAATATTCTCCGGACGAGCTGGGCGTGTACCGCGCTGAGGATTTTCGCTATGACATTTACTCGGAGCTTCCGGAAAGATACGATATCGTATATCCGTAATTTTTGAGCTGTTGTAAAAATTTTGCACCCCGTAAGTTAAGATCGTCCTTGCGGACGCCGCCTATCCCGTGGTTACACGGGATAGGCGTTTTTATTTATGGCCTTTACTGTATTACATGTAAAATGATGTCAATAATAAATAATTATTCGTGCAATTTGATGAAAATATTTTAAAAAATAATGTTGAATTATACACGAATATTTGCTATGCTATAGATGACTTATGGAAAGGAGGCGCTTATGTACAGGAAGATCATGGCTTTTTTGGAGGCGTGGAAGGAGAGCGAGCACCGCAAGCCGTTGATTCTGCAGGGGGCAAGGCAGGTCGGCAAGACCTACTCCATTTTGGAATTCGGACGCACACATTATGAAAATGTGGCGTATTTCAACTTTGAGACCAATCCGAAGCTTTTGGAGACCTTTGCGGAAAACATCAGTCCCGATTATCTGATTCCCGTTTTATCCCATATCGCAGGGCAGACCATTGTCAGGGAGAAAACGCTGATTGTCTTTGACGAGGTGCAGCTCTGCGAGCGGGCGCTGACTTCCCTGAAGTATTTTTGCGAGGACGCCCCTGAATATCATATCATTGTGGCAGGCAGCCTTTTAGGCGTTGCGGTAAATCGCGCAAAATTCTCTTTCCCTGTGGGCAAGGTCGATATGAAGACACTTTACCCGATGGATATGGAAGAATTCATGCTTGCGCTGGGCGAGGATGCACTGGTGGAACAGATCAAAAAGTGCTTCCGGACCGACACGCCCATGCCTTCTGCTCTGCACGATGCGGCGATGCTGCTGTACCGCCGGTACTTGACCGTGGGCGGTATGCCGGAGTGCGTCATGCAGTTTTCCCAGACAAAGGATCATATCCTTGTGCGCCAT